>SFCB01000160.1 GCA_004367505.1 Chloroflexi bacterium OHK40
CACCTGGTGGATGGTCGCCTCGGGAATGGCGTGGCTGAGGGCGTCGAAGGTCAGGGCGCTGCTGAACTTGCATTCGGCCTCAATCTCGCGTATCGTGAATCTCAAGCGGTGGCTCCTGTGGTCAGACTTTCTGGGTTGGCGCTCGAAAGTATGCCACAGAAGCCACCGTGCCGCTTATTTGAAAGGTATTGGCCCTAGAGCAACAGGTAGGGCTCTTCGAGGGCGGCCCGCAGATCGGCCAGGAAGCGGGCCGCTGCCGCCCCATCGGCGACGCGATGATCTACCGAGAGGGTGAGCGTACACATCGGCCGGAGTACCAGCGCGCCATCGCGGCCCACGGGCCGCTCGACCGTGCGGCCCACGGCGAGGATGGCCGCCTCGGGCGGGTTGATCACGGCGGTGAAGGCATCGACGCCGAGCATCCCCAGGTTCGAGATCGAGAAGGTGCTGCCCTGAAGCTCGGCGGGGCCGAGTTGCCGCGCCGCCGCCCGCTCCCGGAGAGAACCGAGAGCCTCGTGGATCGCCCGCAGGCCGATGCGGTGGGCGTCGCGGATCACCGGGACGAGCAGGCGGCCGTCGCTATCCATGGCGATACCAAGGTGGACAGCGCGGTGCTGCCAGATGCCATCCGGGCGGAAGCTGCTGTTGAGCGCCGGGTGGCGGAGGAGCAGCGCGCCGACGGCCCGGGCGATCACCGCCGTGACGGAGGGCCGGAAGGGCACACGCTCCCGCAGACGCATCACTGCGCTCATCTCCACGTCGGCGCTGAGGCTAAAGGCAGGGATGCCCGCGCTCACACTCAGCCGCTCGGCCACAACCCGGCGAACCCCACTCAGCGGGATGAGCTCGCCCTCCTCCTGGTAGGTTCCGTTGGCGGCGGCCGGCGCGGGCACGGGAGGGGGGACGGGTGCGCCGCCGGGCGCGGGCAGACTCTGTGGCGCACGGGCGGGCTCGGGCTGCTGGCGCAGCGCCGCGAGGACATCGCCCTTGCGGATGCGCCCCTGGGGGCCGCTACCGGCCAGCGCCACCAGATCGACCCCGTGCTGGCGGGCGATCGCACGGGCAGCAGGCGTCGCCCGTGGGCGTGGCGCGTGATCCACCACGAGCGCCGGGGCGGCCAGGTGAGCGGACGAGGGTGAGCCGACGGTCGCGGGCAGGGTCTCGCCGGGAGCGAGGATGAGCGCGATCCGCTGCGCGACGGGCACAGTATCGCCCGGATGGGCCTGGACGGCGGCCAGCACACCGCTCGCGGGCGCCTCGACATCGATCGTCGACTTGTCGGTCTCGATCTCGAAGAGCGGCTCACCCGCCGTCACCGGCTCGTACTCGGCGCGGTACCAGCGCACCACCGTGCCCGTCTCCATCACCATATCGACCTTCGGCATGATGACGTCAGTGGGCATGGCTCACTCCCTCACCAGGGCCCGGGCGGCGGCGACGATATCCTCCACCTGGGGAACGGCGCTGCGCTCCAGGGTGCGGTTATAGGGGATGGGCGTCTCGCGCCCGGCAAGGCGGCGCACCGGCGCGTCGAGGAAATCGAAGGCCTCACTCTCGACGATTCGGGCGACGATCTCGCCGCCGAAGCCGCCACTGCGCACCGCCTCGTGAACCACCAGCACCCGTCCGGTGCGCCGGGCAGACCCCACGATCGTTGCCTCATCGAGGGGGCGCAGGCAGCGCACATCCACCACCTCGACATCGATACCCTCCGCGGCCAGTTGCTCGGCGGCCTCCAGTGCCCGAATCACCATCACCGAGTAGGCCACCAGGGTCAGATCGCGGCCCGTGCGCCTGACGATCGCCTTCAGATCCTCGGTGTAGAGCTCCTCAGGCACAACGCCCCTGGTGCGGTAGAGCAGCTTGTGCTCGAAGACCATCACCGGGTTCGGGTCGCGGATGGCGGCAACCAGCAGACCTTTGGCATCGGAGGGGGTAGCGGGCAGGACCACCTTCAGGCCGGGGATGTGGGCAAACCAGGCCTCCAGGCTCTGGGAATGCTGGGCCGCCGCCCCCGTCCCCGAGCCGCCCGGCAGGCGCACCACCATGGGCACGGCGATCTTGCCGCCGAACATAAAGCGCATCTTGGCAGCCTGGTTCACGATCTGCTCCGTGGCCAGGGTGACGAAATCGCTGAACTGGATCTCCGCGACGGGGCGCATACCGGTGATGGCGGCGCCAACGGCCAGGCCGGCGATCACCTCCTCGGCGATCGGGGTATCGCGCACGCGATCCTTGCCGAACTCGTGGACGAGATCGCCGGTCACCCCGAAGGCACCGCCGTAGACACCGATATCCTCGCCGATCAGGAACACCCTGGGGTCGCGGCGCATCTCCTGGCGCAGGGCCTCACGGATCGCCTCGGCGTAGGTCAGCTCGCGCTGCGGGCGTGCCACGGTGGTAGCCTCGGCAGGGGCAAGCGTCGTCATGCGTACACCTCATCCTCAAGCGCGGCCGGGTCGGGCTCGGGGCTGGCCTCGGCGAAAGCCACCGCCGCGGCGATCTCCTCGTGCACGGCGGCGAGCATGGCGTCGGCCTCGGCGGCGCCGAGCACCCCGTCGGCGATCAGCCGGGCGCGCAGGCGCGTGATCGGGTCGCGCTCCTTCCACTCGGCGATCTCCTGCTGGGTACGGTAGAGATTGCGATCGCTCTTGGAGTGGCCACGCCAGCGGTAGGTACGGGCCTCGATCAGCGTCGGGCCGTGGCCGGAGCGGGCGCGGGCCACCGCCTCGGCGGCGGCGGCGTAGACCGCGTGGAGATCGTTCCCGTCCACCGTCACGCCGGGGAGATTGTAGGCAGCGGCGCGCTGACTGATCAGCTCGGTGGGAAAAGCATCGCGGACTGCCATCGACATAGCGTAGTTATTGTTCTCGCAGAAGAAGACCACCGGCAGCCGCCAGATCGCGGCCACATTCAGGGCCTCGTGAAACGCACCCTCGTTGGCCGCCCCGTCGCCAAAGAAGGTCAGGCACACCCGGGGCAGGCTCTGGAGCTGCATGCTCAGCCCGACACCGACGGCGATGGGCAGCCCACCGGCAACGATCCCGTTGGCGCCGAGGTTGCCACCGTCCACATCGGCGATGTGCATCGATCCGCCACGGCCACGGCAGTAGCCCGTCTCGCGGCCCATGAACTCGGCCATCATGCGGCCGAGGTCGGCGCCTTTGGCGATGCAGTGGCCGTGGCCGCGATGGGTGGAGAGGATGTAGTCTTGAGGCTCCAGGGCGAGCACGGCCCCAACCGCACTGGCTTCCTGGCCGATCGAGAGATGCATGGTCCCGTGGACGAGGCCACGCATGTAGAGCTGCTCGGCCATCTCCTCAAAGGCGCGGATGCGCATCATCTGCTGGAGGGCTGAGCGCAGCCGCTCCGGGGTGAGCGAAGGTTCCATGGTTTCTGGCTCTTCCTGCCTGCACAGGCGCGCTACGTTCCTCCGGCGATGGGGGCGCCAGCCAGCAGCGACGAGGCGCGCCCCATCGCTCCGCGCCACCGCACCCGGCGGCACCCTGGTCTGGCCACCCCCGCCCTCAGGCCGGGATCGACACTCCGTTCGTCACGAGGGGTACCGGGCGCCGGGCGCTCGGGGCGTGGCCGAGCCATTGATCCTGGAGGCGTCGTAGCTGCACAACCGTCTGGCTCTCATCGAGGACGACATCGGCGTAGGTGATCGGCTCACCGACGGCGAGATCGCGGAGCAGCACAGCGTGCTGAGCGAGCCCGAGGGGCAGCAACTGCTCGGCGCGAGCCACCTCGGCCCGCTCGATCAGGCCGTACACCGTCGAGCCACCGATCCCGTCAATCTGCTCACCGGCCCGCAGCGCGCGCTTGGCCACGGTGATCACCTCGGCCACCAACCCGTGGGTCGGGGCGATCGTCGCCTCGCCCTCCAGCACCGCCCGGGCCACGGAGAGCGGCGTCTCAATACTGGTGAGATGGTAGGGCCGGTAGAGCGCCCAATTGGGTCCGTCGCCCATCTTCAGGTAGCGCAGCTCATCGACCACCACCGGCAGCTCAGAGGTAAAGACCACGAACACACCGGGGGCCACATCGCCGATGGCATAATCCACCACGCCCGGCTGCTCCAGGATGCCGCCCTGCTCGACCGGTGCAAAGATGCGCGGCAGGTCGAGGGTACTGGAGTGGGGGCCGTGGAGACCGCGCCGCGACGGGGGCAGGCCCGTAGCATTGGCGAGCGCGGCCATCTCGACCATCGTCTTGGTGCCGTCCACAAAGGAGCAGAGCATCTTGGGGGCGGTGCCCTTGGCGCGCGCCTCGGCGGCGAGAGACTCGGGGGTGGCGCTGCGGTCGAGGGGGTTATTCTTGCCTTTGCCGGCGCATAACACGGTAAGGCCGAGGGCCCGGGCAAACTGGTAGAGCTCCAGGGTGGCGGCGGGCTCGTCGCCAGCGGCGCCGGTGTAGACCACCCCGGCGAGGTCGGCCATGCGCTTGAGCAGCGGCCCGACGGTCACGTCGGTCTCTACATTCAGCAGAACGATATGCTTGCGGCCGAGGATGGCGGAAAAGGCGATGCGGGCGCCAAGGTCGGGCACGCCGGTCGCCTCGATGATCGCCTCAAGCGGCGCGAGTTGCGGCAGCAGATCGGCGTTGCGAGTGATCACCCGCTGGCCGGCCGCGAGCGCCGCCAGAGCGGTGGCCTGATCAGCGGCCTCAACGATCGCGGCCTCGGGCACGCCCGCGGCAAGCAGGGCGCCGCGAGCGCGCTCGATGGCAATATCGGCGATCGCGACCACGCGCATGCCCTGCATGCAGGCCACCTGGCTCACCAGGCCAGTTCCCATCTGGCCGGCGCCGACAAGGCCGACGGCGATCGGCCGGCCGGCGCGCTCACGCTCGACCAGCTTCTCATAGAGGCTCATGACGGTTCTCCCGTGGGCGCCCAGACGTGCAGCCTGAGGCCAATGGACGGATGAGGGAGCGGGCGGGCCTCGATGCAGACATCCCCCGGGAGCTCAGCCTCGGCAAACCCGTTGGCCTTGAGCACGAGGTGGCCCAGGTTTGCGATATTCTCATTCGCGACGGGGCCTACCGCCGTCACGCAGTACCGCTCGGACCCGATCGTCAGGGTCTGGCCAGGGGCAAGCGGCTGCCGTGGAGGAGGGGCGTGGTGGAGCAGCGCGAACTCGGCCACCTCCTCCGGGGCCTGTTCGTGGAAGAAGACCCAGATGCCCTCGGCGGTGAACTCCGCCACCAGCGGGCCAACCGCAGTAATTTCGAGCTCGTAGATCGGGCCGGTCGCGTCGGTCATAGGGTTAGTCCAGTAACTCGACATTCTCTTCCTTCACGCCGGAGACAAAGAGATCGGCGGTGATGAAGCGCATCAGGGGGCCCGAGGGCCGGGTCGCGTGGATATCCACGGTGAGCACCTTCTTCATCGGGTACACACCGACACGGGCGGTGCCGCCACAGTCGATCACCGCGACGGCGATCTGGCTGAAATCGGCTTTGGACTTGAACCCATCGAAGGGCGTGCCGCCGGTGAGCTCGGCGATCTTCGCGGCCAGGGGGTGAATCCCACCACCGGTGACCGAGTAGATCAGGTCTTTGCCGGGCCTGGGCTCGACCACCAGGGGGCCACCCCAACCACCACGACCAGCGTTGATCTTCACCTTGCGGTACTTCTTCTCACTCATAGCTGCTGACTCCGTTGTCTCAAGCGGGCCGACGAGTGGCCACCCCGGTGATTGCGCGGGGACGCGCTCCCATGAGACGCCCCGGTGGGGCATCTTGAGCCCGCACGATCCGTGCGATGGGCGACTGGTTCCGCTGGCGCCCTGCACGCACAGCGCGCCAGCGGACATGGAGGTTGTCGGGCAGTGCTAGCCGCTGTAGAGGCCGAAACTGGCGAGCCAGGCGATCAGCACGGCGATGGGACCAGTGATCAGGCGCGAGATCAGGATCGCGGGCACGCCCACCTCGACCGTCTCGGGCTCGGCCTCGCCGAGGGCCAGGCCCACCGGGATGAAGTCGCAGCCCACCTGCGGGTTGATCGCGAAGAGCGCCGGAAGGGCGTACTGGGGCGGCATGGCGCCGTTGGTGATCAGAGTCGCGCCGATCAGGGTCCCGATCACCTGCGCGATCACCGCGCCCGGACCGAGCAGCGGCGAGAGCACGGGGATGGCGCAGATCAACGCGAGCACTACCAGGCCTACCACATTCGAGGCCAGCGGCGCCAGCAGGTTGGCCAGCCAGTCGCCGATACCGGAGTAGAGGATGATACCGATCAGCAAGCTGATGAAGGCCATAAAGGGCAGGATGTTGGCGATCACCTGGTCGATCGCCTCGCGGCCGGCCTGGTAGAGCTTCCCCACCACACCGCCGACGCTCCGCCCGATTGTGCTCAGCACACCCGTAAACGCGCTCATGCCGCCACCTCCGCGCCGGCCATCTCAGCCGACTGCTGCGCCGCACGGCGGGCCAGCATCACCGCCGTGATCCACTCCGTCACGATGCCTCGGATAAAGATCACCACCAGGCCGACCAGCAGGTAGCGGACGGCCAGATCGACCAGGGGCAGACCGAGATTCTGGATGCCGGTGGCGATGCCAAGCCAGACGAACAACTCGCCGGGGTTGATGTGCGGAAAGATCCCTAGCGGCGGGTGCACATAGGAGACTGCTGAGTCGTAGAAGGCCGGCTTGTAGCGCTCGGGCAGAAAGCGGCCCATGGTATAGGCCATCGGATTGGTCAGAAAGAAGACGGAGAGGAAGGGCAGCAGGATGTAGCGCACCGGGTAGTACTGGAACCCCGGCCGCGCCGCCCACTCGCCCACCCTGTCGACCCGCTCGGGGCCGATTAGCGCAATCAGCGCATTCACGCCCGTCAGGAGCACGATCAGGGTCGGGACGATGCCTGTGACCAGCCCCACAAAGGTCTCGCCGCCTTTGGCGAACATCCCGATGAAGTGCTCACCCAGCCAGATCAACGCGTCCAGCATAATGGTACGACCTCCATGTCTTCGGCCACGTCTCGCGATCATCGGTCAGAACGTGTACGGGTGCGCGCTGGTGTTGGGTGCTCGTAGGGCTCCTTTCACTTGGCCTTACAGTTTCGGACAATGCAGTAGCGAGTGGCCGGGCCAGCCGAGGCCCGCCAGAGAGAAGTTGGCGATACGCAGGTTGTCGGGCAGAAGCGTGATTACTGCCGCGACAGGGCGGAGGCCACGGGCCGGGCGCTAGCCTCCAGGAATCCGGCGGCGTGCTGGAGCGCCCCCCACTGAGCCTTGCGGAGCCCCGCCACTGGCTCGGAGGCGCGCAACGTGCTCATGGGCCGCCCAACAAGAGCCGCCACGGGCCGCAGCTGGGAAAAGACCGTCCAGCCGTCGAACACCTCCGCGCTCCGAATGTTCTGCTGCTCGTCGATGACCAGCACGGCGTAGGTGCGCCCGCTGAAGCGGTTGCCCACCATGCCCACCGCCGTTCGCCCCTGCGTGCGGAGCTGCGCAATGCGCCGGTGGAAGCGATTGAGCTGCCACCATGCCAGGGCGAACTGGGCGATCCAGAGGATCGCCACGACAAGAAGGATGTAGCTCACTGCCGGGCCTCCTTTGCCAGGCGTGCCTGAGCGCTGCACATGTGTGAAGTTAGCTCACGTTCGGTATGGGTATTATACACAGCCGTGGTCATTTGTCAATACACTGCACAAATGTGAAATTAGGATCGGGGACACAAAAACAGCCCCTGGAGGGGCTGTGTCCGCCGGGTGGGGGCGCGGGCGTTCAGGCAGGCAGTGCCCCGAGCTCCTGGAGCTCGCGCTGGCGCTGGGCATCGAGGAGGAGCACCGCCTCCGCCGTGGCACTATCGGTGACGAAGATATCCAGATAGCCGCCGCGCAGCGCGCCACGAATAGCCGCGGCCTTCTTCACACTACAGGCGGCCCCGATCACCGTAGGGATAGCGGCAAGCTGGTCGAGGCGCACGGCAACCAGTCGCGCATCGATCTCCGGCGCGGCAGGCCGGCCCTCGCGATCGAAGTGACGCGCGCAAATATCGCCCACCACCCCCTGCGCGGCGATCATGGCGAACTCCTCGGCGCTCAGGTACCCGGCGCGGAGCAGGCTCGACATGCTCGCGTCTAGCGCGCCGATGCCCACCAGGGCAACATCCGCGCTTGTGGCCACCTCCAGCGCCTCGGCGATATTGCGCTGGCTCAGCAGAGCCTGGGCCACCTCGGGCCGATCCACGATGAGCGGCGCGTGCAGGTAGCGGTAGCGCCCGGTGAGCGTGCGCGCCAGGCGCTGCACCAGAGCCGGGCCGTCGATCGTCGGCTCAACCGAGGAGACCCCGCCCATCAGCTGTACCACCTCGACGTCGTGGCGGCGCCGGGGCGCGAAGGAGTCGACGATCGCGTGTACAGTTGTTCCCCAGGAGATCGCCAGAACCCTGGCGCCGACCAGGCAGTCGTCGAGGATCATCGCGGCGAGCTGGGCCGACCGCTGGAGCGGGCTGCTCTGGTCGCCCGGATCATCATCGGCCACACCGGCGGCCCGCAGCCCGAAGCGCTCGATGAGCTGGCGCTCCAGTTCCATGTTGCGGTTGATCGGGTGATGGATGTGGATCTCGACGACCCCTTGCTCGCGCGCCTCTTTGAGCAGGCGCGAGATGTTCGAGCGCGAGATCCCGAGCTGCTGTGCGATCTCCTGCTGGCTCAGGTCGTGGTAGTAGTACAGGGTTGCGACACGGGCAAGAAGGGCGTCGCGTCGATCTGCCATTGGTAACATCCGTTCAGTGGCTGCACAGGTGTGAGGCAAGTATAGCGGCTCTGCAGGCGCGCTTCAAGTGGTGTTCTTACCACGCGATGGCGATGCTTCGGCCCCTGTGCGCCAGCGGTTACCACGGCAGGCCAGGGTTAGCACCCGGCCGACTGCGCGAGCGGCACGCCCGCGAAGGGGTGCAGGTCGCGGGTCTTGCCGCCCCTGACGACAGCCGATTCAATCGGGTGGCCGACGAGCGCGGGGAGGGTGCGGGCGGCCGCGATCAGGGCGTCGAGGTCGATCCCGGTCGCGATCCCCATCTCGTGGAGCATATGCACGAGATCCTCCGTCGCGATATTGCCGGTGGCACCTGGCGCGAATGGGCAGCCGCCCAGCCCGCCGAGCGAGGCGTCGAAGCGGGCAACCCCCTCCAGGAGCCCGGCGTAGGCGTTCGCCAGGCCGAGGCCACGGGTGTTGTGCAGGTGCAGTCCCCACTCAACGAGTGGGAAGCGCGCCCGGAGCGCCCGCAGCGTCCTCCCCACCTGTAGCGGGTTAGCCATGCCGGTAGTGTCAGCCAGCACCACACAGGTCATGCCCATTGCCCGAAAGTGCTCGATCGCCCAGCACAACCGCTCCAGCGGCACATCGCCCTCGAAGGGGCAGCCAAACGCGGTCGCAAGGGTGCCCACGAGCTCCACCTCCGGTGCCGCGCGTCGCACATAGGCCGCCACTTCGGCCAGTTGCGCCAGCGACTGCGCCGTCGTGCGGTTCAGGTTCGCCTGGTTGTGGCTATCGCTTGCCGAAACCACCAGGTGGATCTCGTCGATGCCCGCCGCGACGGCCCGTTCAGCGCCCCGGAGGTTGGGCAGCAGCGCGCTGTAGCGCACCCCGTACTCCCGGGGCACCCGCGCGAGCAGCGTATCGGCGTCGGCCATCTGGGGCACCACCTTCGGGTGGACGAAGGAGGTCGCCTCGATCGAGCTCACGCCAGCCTCGGCCAGGCGCACGATCAGCGCGAGCTTCTCGGTGGTGGCGATGATCCGCTTCTCGTCTTGAAAGCCATCGCGGCAGACCACATCGGTGACGATCACCCGGCGCGGGATCGCGGCATCAGGGGCGCTATGCATGGGTCGGCTCCTTCGTTCCCGGGGCAGTGGTCCTTCGCCGGCGCGGCGCGCCACGGCCTTGATACGCGACCAGACGATGAGTGTGCCACGGGCTCCTGCCCGGCAAAGCCGGCCTGCGCCGGCTCAACTGGTGTGGTTCTATATCCTGGTGCTCGGTTCAGGCGTTAGATCACCCCACGCTGCTGGAGCCGGGCGAGCTCGTCTGGGGTGAGCTCAAGCAGGCCGGTGTAGATCTCCTCGTTATGCTCGCCGAGGCGCGGGCCCAGCCAGCGAGTACGACCGGGCGTAGCCTCCAGCCGCGGCACGATCCCCGGGAAGCGCACGGCGACCGGTGCCTCGCCATCGATCGGCACGGCGTGAGTCTCCAGCATGCCCCGCGCCTGATACTGCGGGTCACGGGTGATGGCGGCGGCATCGTAGATCGGCCCTGCCGGCACACCAGCCGCCAGCATGGCCTCCATCACTGCCTCCATCGAGCGCCCGCTGGTCCACGCGGCGATCGCCGCGTCGATCACCTCGTGGTGCTCCCAGCGTCCGGGGTTCTGCGCGAAGCGCGGATCGTCGGCCAGGTCGTCACGGCCGATCGCATGCATCAGGCGCCGGAAGATTCCGTCGCCGTTGCCGCCGATGATCACCCACTGGTCGTTGCCACAGGGGTAGATATTGGTAGGCGCGATCCCGGGGAGCAGCGCGCCGCTCCGCTGCTTGATCACCCCGTAGGCATCGTAGTCCGGCACGAGCGACTCCATGACGGCGAAGATCGACTCGTAGAGCGCGACGTCGACGACCTGCCCGAGGCCGGGGGCCGCCGGAGCGGCAGCGTCGCCAGAGCGGGCCCGCTCGTGGCGCACCCGGTCGCGGTGGAGCAGGGCGATCAGCGCGCCGATGGTGCCGTAGAGGCCGGCCAGCGAGTCACCCAGGCTCACACCGGTGCGCACCGGCGGTCGGTCGGGGTAGCCGATCACGTAGCGCATGCCGCCAACCCCCTCGGCCACGCTGGCGAAGCCGGGCCGATCGCGGTAGGGCCCGGTCTGGCCATAGCCGGAGATCCGCACGATGATCAGGTCGGGGTTGAGCGCCTGGAGTTGCGCGGGGCCGAGTTGCCACTTCTCCAGGGTGCCCGGCCGAAAGTTCTCGATCACGACATCGACCCGCCTGAGCAGCTCGCGCGCCAGGGCCTGGCCCTCGGAGCGGCGTAGATCGAGGGTGATCGACTTCTTGTTGCGCGCGTGCAGGTACCAGAACATCGAGGTGTCGCCGCGCAGCGCGCGCCATTGGCGCAGCTCGTCGCCGGTGCGCGGGCGCTCAACTTTGATCACCTCGGCCCCGAACTCGGCGAAGAGTCGCCCGCAGTACGGCGCCGCGATCAGGTTCCCGAGCTCCAGCACGCGGTATCCGCGCAGCGGCGCGGTGGGATCTTCGCTGGGCAACTGTTGCCTCCTGCCGTGAAGAGGGCGCAAGAGCGTGTACCAACCGGCACCGGGCGCGATCCGGGCACCCGGCGGCCCGTGGTGGTGGGGCGATCCGGAGAGACGCCCCGATGGGGCGATCCGGAGAGACGCCCCGGTGGGGCGATCCGGAGAGACGCCCCGGTGGGGCGTCTGTACGATGTGGAGTCGTGGCGATGCCGCTGAGACGCCCCGGTGGGGCGTGAGACGCCCCGGTGGGGCGTGAGACGCCCCGGTGGGGCGTGAGACGCCCCGGTGGGGCGTGAGACGCCCCGATGGGGCGTCTGTA
Organism: Chloroflexi bacterium OHK40; assembly: GCA_004367505.1. Taxonomy (GTDB): domain Bacteria; phylum Chloroflexota; class Chloroflexia; order Chloroflexales; family Chloroflexaceae; genus OHK40. Next base: position 11,575 of record SFCB01000160.1, read on the forward strand.
CGATGTGGCGATGCCGCTGAGACGCCGTGGGATGCGGGTGGGTGGATACTAGGCGTACCAATCGGGCATGTCTTCCTGGAGATCGACCCAGACCGATTTGAGCTGGGTGTAGTGTTCCATGACCTGGCGACCGTTTTCGCGGCCATAGCCCGATTGCTTGTAGCCGCCGAAAGGCATGAGGTGGTTGACGACCCGGTAGTTGTTGATCCAGATCGTGCCGGCGCGTATCTGGGCTGCCACGCGGTGGGCCCGCTTGACATCGCGGGTCCAGACGGCGCCAGCCAGGCCGTACTGGGTGTCGTTCGCGATGCGGATCGCCTCGTCCTCGTCCTCAAAGGTGATCACGGTCGTGACGGGGCCGAAGATCTCTTCCTGGGCCACGCGCATGCGGTTGTCGACATTGTCGAGGATCGTGGGCGTGAAGAAGAAGCCATCGGCAAGGCTGCCCTGGGGCGACTGGCCGCCTGTGAGTACCGTGGCGCCCTCGTTGGCGCCGATCTCGACGTACTCCTTGATTTTGTTGAGCTGGCGCAGCGAGGTCTGTGCGCCCATCTGGGTACTCGTCTGCAGCGGGTCGCCGACGCGGATGGCGCGGGCCTTCTCCGCGAAACGGGCGAGGAATGCCTCTTTGATCGAGCGCTGCACCAGGGTGCGCGAGGCAGCCATGCAGGACTGGCCAGCGGCAGAGAAGATCCCGTAGGCCGAGCGCTTCACGGCTTCATCGAGGTTGGCGTCGGCGAAGATGATGTTGGGCGACTTGCCGCCGAGTTCGAAGGTAACCAGCTTGAGCGACTGCGAGGCTTTGGCCGCAATCGCCTTCCCGGTGACGGTCGAGCCAGTGAAGGCGATCTTGTCCACCTCGGGGTGGCCTACCAGCGCATCGCCGGCACGGGCGCCGTAACCCGGTAGGATGTTCACTACCCCGGGCGGGATGTCAACTTCCTCCAGGATTCTGGCGAAGACCAGCGCGGAGACGGGGGTATCCTCAGCGGGCTTGAGCACGATCGTGTTGCCGCCGGCCAGGGCCGGGCAGAGCTTCCACGAGAGCATGAGCAGTGGCGAGTTCCAGGGGATGATTGCCCCGACCACCCCGATCGGCTCGCGGCGGGTATAGGTGAAAAATGGCCCGGCCTCGGGCATCGTCTCGCCGAGCACGTTCTGGCACATGCCGGCGAAGTACTCGAAGTAGCGCACAATATTGGCAAGCTCGGCCCGGGTCTCACGGATGGGCTTGCCGTTATCGCGGGACTCGATCTGCGCCAGATCCTCCTGGTACTTCTCCAGGGCCGTGGCGATCCGCAACAGAACGCGGGCCCGGTCGGGGGCCAGCACCTTGCGCCATGGCCCCTCGAAGGCCTGGCGCGCGGCCCGCACCGCCCGATCGACATCCTCAGGGCCGGCCTCGGCCACGGTGGCCCAGACCTTTCCAACCGCCGGCTCGTAGGAGTTGAAGGTCGCGCCGTCGGCGGCGTCGTGCCAGCCGCCGCCGTAGTAGAGCTGCAGGTGCTCCGTATCGAGCGCGCCGAGCAGCCTGGTTCCCGCTGTGGAAGCCGTCATCGCAGTGCTCCTGACTGACTTGATCTGTATCGCCACCATCGCGCGCCGCTGGGAGCGCCGGGGTACGCGGCGTTGCCGGGCCGGCAACCCCTTACGCGCGCCGTGTGCGCGTGAGCACCCCGAGCGACCTGGGCCGCGCTACCCCGCAGCGCGCTTGCGCGGATCAGGCGGGAAGTTGCCGGACTCAGTCACCCGGGCGCCCCAGGCATTCAGCCGGGCGATCACCTCAGGCAAGTCGGGGCCGATCGCCTCCACCACGGCCTGCTCCAGAGCATCGGTGCGATCCTCGATCGCCTGGCGCGCGGCGCGACCGGCCTCGGTGAGGGTCGCACCATCGAGCAGACCATCGGCGCGCAGCCGGGTGAGGGCCTGCTCGGTGTGCTCGGCGCCCCAGGCGCGGGTGGCGCTGAAGGTACCGAGCGGCCAGCCTACCCAGAGCTCGGTGAGGATGTTCATCTCCACCGGGTTGAACCCGGCGGCGGTATAGGCAGCGATATGGCTGTCGCCACGGTGCTCGCGCAGCGCGTGGCAGGCCCGCCAGAGCTGAGCCAGGGGCGCCTGGGGCCAGGGCAGCGCCCGCACACCGGAGAAGAGCGGCCGTCCGGTACCATCGGCGGCCTCCACGCCCCGGCGGAGCGCCGCCACCACGGGGGCCACATCCACGGCGCCGAGGATGGCCTCCAGGCTCTCGACGGTCGCCTCCTCCTGGACCCGCAGGAGCGTGGCGCGATCGAGCTTGCTGCGGCCCTCCTCGTAGAGCCCGGCGATCAGGCCCGGCTCAAAGGCGGCGAACGCACTGGCCACAAGCGCCGCCACCGGCTCACCCATCGGCGCGGCCCGCCCCCAGACGTAGCCGCTCAGGAAGTTGAGACCATAGGCGGCGAGCCGCTCATTCACCAGCCGCGACCAGGCCGGGTGGATGCCGAAAGGCTCCACGGCGTCGCGCAACTGGCGCGCCGGACTGCTTGAGAGCATCGGCGCCGGGGTTGGGGTGCCCGCAGGCGCAGGCTGGAAGAACACCTCGTACGCGGTTGCGTAGTCCATTGCTAGAGTTCCTGGTTCTCGATAGCTTGCTCTAATGGAAGCGGAGCCCACCGTCCACATTGATCGTCTGACCAGTGATGAAATCGCTATCGCTGGAGGCCAGGAAGATCGCGGTGCCAACCAGGTCGGCGGGGGCCTGCACGCGCTTGATCGTCTGGTTCTGGGCGAAGGCCACCGCGCCCTCGCGCGTCACCGTCTCACGGGGGATCTCCGTCTGGGTAGAGCTGGGCGAGATCGCATTGACATTGACGCCGTAGTCACCGAGCTCGGTAGCGACCCCACGGGTGATCCCGATCACCGCGCCCTTGGAGGCGACGTAGTGCAGATAGTTGGCGCGACCTAGATCGAAGACGACCGAGGCGATGTTGATGATCTTGCCGCGGCGCTGCGCGCGCATGGCGGGGGCGACTGCCTTACAGCAGAGCCAGACTCCCCGCACATTCACGGCCATCAGGTCGTCCCATTCCTGGACGGGGATCTCGTCGAAGGGCCGCATCTTGATGGTCGAGAAGATCGCCGCGTTGTTGAGCAGGATGTCGATCCGGCCCCAGCGATCGAGAGCGGCGTCGGCCATCGCCCGGGTGCTCGCCTCGGAAGCCACATCGGTGGGGAGGGCGAGGGCCTGGCCGCCAGCGGCCTCGATCTCGGCCGCCACGGCGGCTCCGCGCTCCGCATTGCGCTCGGCGATCACCACCCGGGCCCCCTCGCCGGCGAAGGCAAGCGCGAAGGCGCGCCCCAGGCCCTGCCCCCCACCGGTGATGATCGCAACCTGGTCCTGAAGCCTCATGCCGCCTCCTCGGCGAGCACGCCACGGGAGCGCATAATCGCCTTGAACTGCCCGACATGGTGGGCCAGGTGGCCGGAGATGATGGGCATAAAGTCGGCTACCGTGAACGTCCCGAGCGTGGGGATCTCAACGGTCTTGCCGAGCACCTCGGCGCTCACGGTAGGGAAACTGCGCTCGATGGCCACGCGGGCGCTGGCGATCCGGGCGGCTGCTTCGGCGGTGGAGGGGGGCGGGGCACCCAGGACATCGTGGCCGAGCTCCTCGCGGAACATGAACATATGCGGCTCGGGATGCAGCCGCAGGCGCTCCAGATCGGCGATCCAGAGCAGGCTGCACATGTGAATGTGCGAAACGACCTGCGCACCCGTCCAGCCGCCATTCGGCTCCGCTCGATGCAGATCCGCATCTCCGATCTGGCCGAGGAGCTGCTCGAGCTCACTCAGCGCCACCGTCGCCTGCTCGGTCACGTCAGCGAGGACTCCCATGTCCGTGCTCCCTCCATTCACTGGCGAGGATCAGTTGTCACAGTCCGGTGGATATTTGTATACAAGGATACATCGCGACAAGCGATATGTCAAGCCCCTACCCGCGAGAAGAGTGGCCTCTCCCGCCGGGTTCGTGGGGTGATCCCGCCTCTCCGAAGGCGTCTCCCTGAATGTCCTACCGGTACACGCCGCCGAGAGCTTCAATGGCGCGGATCGCCGCCCCGATGCCATCTTCAGCTCGCACACAGGCACCGACAGCAGCGGCGCGGCGGCGGATTGTTGGGTCTTCAGCACGGCGAATGGCGTCTGCAAGCATCTCCGGCGAGAGCTGTGCCGCAGGTAGCGGGGCCGGCCCGACTCCCAGCCGGTGCGCGCGCCGGGCCCAGAAGAACTGGTCGGCAATGAACGGCGTCACCACTGCCGGAACACCTGCCCGTAAGGCGGCACCAGTGGTACCAGCCCCACCGTGATGCACAACAACCGACGCGCGGGGATAGAGCCAGTCGTGAGGCGCCTCGCGCAGCACGATGAACTGCTCGCCATAGCCCGGGAGCGCCTCCAGATCTGCGTCGCCAACCCACCCGCTCAGCAGCACGCCGCGTCGGCCCGCGAGGTGGAGAGCAGAGACGCTGGTTTCAAGGAGCCGGCGGGCCTGGGCGCCGCCGATACTACCAGTGCCAATCACGACCGGCGGCGCACCACGCTCCAGGAACGTTGCGAGTGCGGCCGATGGGGTATAGCGCGCTCCCTCGTCGAGGAACCAGTAACCGGTCTGGATGATGCTCGCAGGCCAATCTGGAGGGCGCGGCACGATCAGCGGGCTATATGCCTGCAACACCGGAGTACGTCCACCGACATCCGGCCAGCGTAGCGGCGCGAGCGGATTGTGGCGGCCCCACTGTGACAGGTTGTAGCTCCACGTGGTGACGAGTCGAATGACAGAACTACTTAATCGGTGAGTCAGCCGATTGTAGGCCGGGCCGAGCGGGAGCTCACGCGCGGAGATCTGGGGGAACACACCGGTTGGCGCGAAGAAGGGAAATACCTGGGCCGAGATGTCGCGGGCGCCTCGAAGCCGGGCTGCGGAGTGGCCACTGGCAGCAGTCAGAAATGAGTGGACCACCACATCGGCGCCGGCGGTGGCGCGATACACGCCTTCGGTCACCCCTCCTACCACCTCAAGGGTGGCCCGGATCATCACGCTGAGGAGCCGGGGAACACTTGCCCCAGCTTCCTCAACCAATGTGCGCGTCATCGCCTCGACATCGCCAGGCAGCGGGGTGAAGGCCAGGCCATAGGACGCGGCCTGGGCGGCGAAACGCTCGGGCGCCGCTAGGTGAACCGTATGTCCAGCACGCAGCAAGCCCACTCCGAGGGCGATGAAAGGCTGCGTATCGCCACGACTCCCATAGGTCACGAGTGTCACGTGCATATGTTGCAACGGCTCCATCTTCCAGCGAAGGCTTCCGCGTCCCCACTCTGAGCCAGCATAACGCGCAACGGTTCATCACCGGGCTCGACCAGCGCCACTTCGCCGCCACGCATCCGGTTTTCCTACTCGCTCTGGAGGGCATCGATCGGGCTGAGCCGGGCGGCGCGACGAGCCGGATAGATCCCGAAGAACAGGCCAACGGCGAACGAAAAGCCCAGCGCGACGAGCACGGCCACCGGCGACACTGGCGCGGCAAAAATGCCGCTCAGCGTCACTACGGCGGCTATCGCCAGCGCGATCAGCACCCCGCCCAGCCCACCGAGCAAGCTGAGCGCCAGGGCCTCGAGCAGAAACTGGCGCAGAATGTCGCCCGAGCGCGCACCTACCGCTTTGCGCAGCCCGATCTCGCGGGTGCGCTCGCTCACGCTTACCAGCATGATATTCATCACCCCGATGCCGCCAACAACCAGCGAGATCCCAGCGACCACGGCAAGAAAAACGGTCAGCACACTGGTCACGCTGTCGAGCGTCTCGAGCAGGTCGGCCTGGCTTGCAAAGCGGAAGTCGTCGGCGCTCCCATCGGCGGGCAGGCCGTGGCGCTCGCGCAGAAGCGCGGCCACCCGCGCCTGGACCAGAGGCAGTGCAGCCGGGTCGTCCACGGCGAGCGAGAGGGCACTGATCTGGTAGCTTGCGCCGCCAGGGCTGCGCCCTCCGAAGAGCCGCTGGTAGGCCACACTGAGCGGAACGAAGGCGCGGTCGTCCACCGAGCCAAAGGGGCTACCGCCCCTTGCGGCGAGCACACCGATCACCGTGAAGCCCTGGCCCTTGATCCGCACGCGCTCCCCCACCGCCGGGCCAGCGCCAAAGAGCTCGGCGGCGACGTTCGCCCCCAGCACAATCACCGGCGCACCCGTGCGTTCGTCCGCTGTGGTAAAGAAGACGCCAGCTACCAGGGCAAGCTCGTTGATGACGGCATAGTCCGGTGTTGTGCCCAGCACCTGTGCGTTATGGTCGGCGGCAGGCGCGACCAGCTGTACGACCCCGCCGTACTGTGGCGCGACGCCGCGCAGGGGCAAGCCCAGGGCAGCAACGGCATCGGCATCGGCGAGCGTCAGAGTTTGTGCCGAACCAACGCTGCCCGGGCCACGGACAGTGGGCGAGCCAGGCTGGATGGTGAGCAGGTTGGCACCGGCCGACTGAATCGAGCCAGTGATCGCGCTGCTCGCCCCCCCGCCGATCGCCAGCAAGGCTACGACCGAGGCCACACCGATAGTGATTCCGAGCATGGTCAGCGCGGCACGCATACGGTTAGCGCGTAGGCTATCAACGGCGAGCAGCAGCATCTCCCAGAGCGAGGCCCTTCCACCACCCTCTTCCAGGGGTGGCAAGATGAGGGTGCCCGCCGCCTCGTCGCTGGTGGGAAACGATTCGGCAAGGTGGTTGAGGTTGTTTGAGATCATAGGGGGTGGAGCTCCCACAACGGGGCCACAGAGCATAGGCAGGCCGCTGCTACCGATCGAGGCCCGCAGGGTCTGTGCCTGCACGTGCTGGCGGGGGGCCATCCCCGATGAGCACACCATCGCGCACCCGCAACACCCGCCCCGCGTACCGAGCCACCTCGGGGTCATGGGTCACCAGGATCACCGTAACGCCCTGGATGCGGTTCAGGCGTTGAAAGAGCGCCATAATCTCGGCGCCAGTCGCCGTATCGAGCGCCCCGGTCGGCTCGTCGGCCAGGATCACGCTGGGGCTACCCACCAGAGCGCGAGCGATTGCGATGCGCTGCTGCTGGCCGCCCGAGAGCTGATTGGGCCGATGATCCAACCGTTCGCCCATCCCCACGATCGTCAGCGCGATCCTAGCGCGCCACCGGCGCTGCGCCGACGGCACCCCACGGTAGATTAGCGGCATCTCAACGTTCTGCAGCGCGGTCTGGCGCGGCAGGAGCTGGTATCGCTGGAAGACGAAGCCCAGCGTGCGGGCGCGCAGCTCGGAGAGCGCCTCGTCGGAGAGCGCGCTTACCTCCACACCGGCGAGCTGGTAGCTGCCGCCACTCGGCGCATCCAGGCAGCCAATCATGTTCATCAGGGTGCTCTTGCCGCTGCCACTCGGTCCCATGATGGCGACGAACTCCCCCTGATCGATCGCAAAGGAGACCCCCCGCAGCGCCTGGACCGTCACCTCGCCCATGCGGTAGGTCCGAACAAGCTCACGCACAACGATGAGCGGCTTCGCCATCAGCGGCCTCCCGGGCGCAACACACCGAGCAAGCCACCGCGCGACGGTAGCGTGAGCTGGGGCAGCGTCACTACCTGCTCGCCCGCCTCCAGCCCGGCCACGATCTCCGTCTGCGTCCGGTCGCTCAGCCCGGTCTGCACCACGCGCTCTACAAGCCTGCCGTCGCCCTGGAGCACCTGGACGATCTGCGCATCACCACGTGGCAGCAGAGCGCTGGAGGGCACAAGCACCACACCGCTGCGCCGCTCCGCCACAATCTCGACGCCCGCCGTCATGCCAACGCGAATCCGAGCGTCAGAATCGGTAAAGCTCACAGTGACCCGGTAGGTCACAACATCGTTGACTACCTCGGCAGCCGGGGCGATGGCGGTGATCATACCCTCCCCCGCCCAGTCGGGCAGGGCGTCGATGGACAGACTCACCGGCTGTCCGACGCTAAGCCGGGCAACATCGGTCTCATTGAGCCGCAGTTCGACCAGAAGTGTGCTGCGATCAATCAAGCTGATCAGCGGTGTGTTCGCTGTCACAGTGCTGCCCGGGAGCACCGCCACCGCCGCCAGTACGCCCGGAAAGGGGGCCCGCAGCGTCGCCCGCTCAAGCTCACGCTCGGCCTGGCGCAGGGCCTGCTCGGCCTGAAGCACGGCGGCTTCCTGAATGGCCAGATCGCTGGCGGTGGCCGGGGCGGTAAGAGCTGCCAGGTTCGCTTCAGCCTGAGCCACGGCAGCCTCGGCCGTGCGAACATCGGCCGCTGTGCCCCCCTGTCGCAGCCGGTCCAGGTTCGCCCTGGCCTGATCAACCTCGGCCCGGGCCTGGGCGAGATCGGTCGCGGTGGGACCAGCGCGCAGGAGGCGCAGCTGCTCCTCAGCGTCGCGGAGCTGGGCCTCGGCCTCGGCGAGCCCAGTCATCTCGGCCTGGCGGGCCTGCTCGTAGGCGACCCGGGCCTGACGCAGCCCTTCCTCGGCGTTGGCTACGGCACGTTCGGCAGCCGCCTCCTGATCGAGCCGCTCCGGGGGCAAATCACCTGGCAACTTCTCAAGCTCGCGGTTGTCCCAGTAGATCCGGCTATACTCGGCCTGGGCATCGCGCAGGGCGTTGGCTGCCTGCTGCACCTGCGACTCAGCACTGGTCTTGGCGGCCGAGAGGCTGGCGCGGCGCTCCTCCAGGCTGGCCCGGGTCTGCTCGGCCCGTGCCTGCGCCGCCGAGAGCTCCTCGGGCCCGGCTCCGGCGGCAAGCGCGTCGTAACGCGCCTGAGCACCCCGTAGCTCGGCCTCGGCGATGGCGATATCGGCGGCCGTGACGTTGTTGGTCCGCGCCCGATCGAGTTGGGCTCGGGCACTAGCCACGCTCGCCTCGGCCGAACGCAGCTCCTCGGGGGTGGCGTTGCCACGACGGGCCTGCTCGCGCCGGGCCTCGGCGCTGGCAAGGTCGGCCTGAAGTTGGGCAACCCGGCCACGCAGGTCGCGGTCATCGAGGCGGGCAAGGGGCTGCCCGGTACGCACCTGCTCGCCCTCGGCGGCCAGGACAGCCGTGACCACCCCGCTCATCTGGAAGGACAGGTCGAGGCTACGGGAAGGCACGATCGTGCCACTCGCGATCACGCGATCCTCGATAGCGCCGATGAGGGCCGGGGTCGTCGCAGGGGGCGGAGGGCCGGGGCGGAGCCAGAGCGTGAGCAGTGCCACGATTGCGGCGAGGGTGATCAGCCCGCTCCAGATCAGCAAGCGCCGGGGCTGGTGACGGCCAATCAGGGTTCCGGTCCGGGTCATCTCACGGGCCATCGTCACAAACTCCACATGGTTGACATTGCGGCAGCGGCACGGGAGCGGCCCGTCATTGCTCGGCGGCGTGCGCCAGGCGCTGGAGCCATGCATCCCGCGTCAGCGCCTCCAGCCCGGATGCGAGAACGAGCAGCGGGCGTGACCCGACATCACCGCTGATCTGGTAGGGGGAGCCGGCTTCAATCCAGCGCAGGCGTGTGGTGCCACGCTCCTCGTACAGGAGGCCCCGGACACCACGGACTTCGATCGCGCTACCGCCCTCTGCCGGGGCCGCGATGCTCGTGCCCCCGGTGATCGTGATTGTGCGCGGCACGCCGCGCTGGACGATGAGCGTCAGCGTGAACGCTTCCGTCGTGGCCAGCGATCGGGCCGGGTCGATGCTCACCTCCGGCAGGAGCGTGAGCGGCCAGAGGTAGCGCAACCGTGGCCCAGCGGGCTCCAGTTCGGTTGCTCGGGGCGTCGCGGCGATGACGGGCGTGTGAACCGATGGCCCCGGCGGAACAATCGATGGTTGCACGAGCGCTGCCGTCGCGGCCTCATTGTTGCCGCTGGATGCCGGAGCCTGGTCCCGACGTGTACCGCACCCGACCAGGATCAGCAGGGTAAGGATGAGGATTGTCACGAGGCGCATCATCGTCCTTTCGCGCTAGCGTCGCTATGGTGTACCAGGCGCGCAGCCGACCCCACCAGCGCCGACGGATGGCGTCCCCGCTTGGGCGCGTGTGTTGTTCCTGCGCAGCCGGAGACGCGGCTTGCCGGCGTCACCGCGCGCCTCCACCGGGGGCGCACGGCCCTCCGGCGAGCCACCCCGAAAGCTGGTCGGGCCGGATCGAGCAGGCGCAGCCCGGTTTCGCAGACCAGGAGCCCACGGCGTGCGCCGCCGTGGGCTGCGCGCACCACGGGCCGGTCGCTATCCGTAGTTCCCGCTTTCTGGTTTTCAGCTCTTACTCCCCTGGTTCCAGTCTGGAACTGCTCACAAGCGTCCCGAGGGCGTGTGTATCGCGCTGACGGCAACATCGTAAAGGGCTGCCACTAATGTGGCAGCCCTCATCGGAGGGATCGCGCGGGTGTCCTGAAGAGCAGGATGACGTGCGGCCAGCTTCCGAGGCGAACCAGCGCAACAACGCACCCTCAGGCGAATGCCAGCACAACCCGACGCCGGACCTACCCGGCAAGCAGACCATGGGCTGAGAGCTCGTCCCGGAGCGCGGCAGGCGTTGTGTAGTGGTGAGCGATGATCCCGAAGCGCCGGGCAGCTACAACATGGCCGGGGGTATCATCGACGAAGATCGCGTCGGCAGGTGACACCCCGGCGGCGGCGAGTGCGGCACTGAAGATCTGTGGCGCGGGCTTGGCGTAACCAACAACCGACGAATTCACCACATGATCGAACTCATGCGCAATCCCGAGCTGGCGTAGATCATCCGGTAGCCGTGACGTGGCGTTGGTAACCAGCACCACCACGGCACGCCGGCGACAACGGCGCACGATCTCCAGTACCTCTTCGGTAAGCTCGCCGCAGGGTTCCGACCACCAGGCCACAGCTTCGGCAACGCTAGCGTGGGGGAACTGGCGCTCAAGCTCGGCGCAGATCTGGGCGCGCCAGGTCAGGTCGGGAACCTTTCCGGTGATCACCGGCAACAACCGTTCCGGTGCAAAAGCAACCTGACGGATAGCACCCGGAGGGAGGCCGAACCTCGCCGCGATGGCCCCATCCTCCTGATGGCGCCAGGTGCGGATCACACCGTCGAGGTCGATGAGCAGGGCGGAAGCCATCTGTACCTCACCCTTGATAATCAGCGTACTGGAGTACGACGTTACCACGCCTGGACCGTCGCGTGATCCAGCCCGAGTTCTGTCGCGGCTCCCTCCAAAGAGGGGCATGCTACCCCTCCTATGGCGGAAGCTATACCTGCGCCGAGCAGCGATACTCTATCGCAAGCCTCGGTAGCGAGCGAGCCAGTCAGGTTACCAGCTGTGTACCAGGTCGTCGCGCCATGGCAGGCCAGGCCCGCGCTCGTTGTTGTTCTGCTGATAAACCAGGTATGAAGGTGGTAGCGCCAGGGCAGCCGAGCCAGGCCGCTTCTTCACGAAAGCGCGCACACACGTCCCTCAGGGTCCTGTGGCCGCCGATGCTGTTCGCGCTTGTAGAAGCTTTCGGGCTGGTCCAGGTGGGATGGCCTGCGGCGCGGATCAATCTGCTCGCTATCGTCGTCGCCATCAGCCTGGCCACTGCGGGTCCGATTCTGGCGCTCCTGCGACCCGGCAGAGCGAGTAGCCTTCTCGCCTGTTTCAGCCTGGCACTGGCCGGTATTATTGCCTACACGCCCGCTCTCCGCGACCAGGCAGAGCTCGTCACGCCCCTCAGCCGGGCCGTCATCTCCCCCGTGCTCGCCTTCCGCCTCCTCAATGGGGCGCTGCTGCCGCCGCTAGCGCTGCACCTCGCCACGGTCCTGTACCCACGCCGCCCCCTGTCGCAGCGGATCGTCTGGGCTAGCTATGGCGCATCCATCGCCGGCGCGTTGTTGATCGTTCTGCTCCCGCCCGGTCCGTCGCGCATAGGCGCCCAGGTGGCGCTCACCCTGACTATCCTCCTCACACTCGGGGTGATGCTCGGACTGCTCGTGACGGCCAGCCAGGCGCCACCCGACGGTAATCTCCGTCTGTCGCAGCAGGCCCGGATCGTGCTCGCAGGTCTGTTACTCACCGTCGGGCTGCTGGTGCTCCAACCCATTCTGCGCATTGCCGGAGTCGTACCACCCCCCGCTCTGACAATCCTCGGGCAACTCCTCCTGCCCGTTGGTTTCGCGGTAGCGGTACTCTGGGATGACCTGTTCGGTGTCGATGTGGCAGTGCGTCGCACGCTGGCGGCTGGCAGCCTTTCCCTGCTCCTGCTCGTCCTCTACCTCGCGCTGAGCACGGCCTTGACAGCCGCCGTGCTCGCCCTTGATCCCCCACGGCGCAATGCGGCAGTTCTGGCTGCACTGCTCCTGGCAGCCGGAGGCTTCGGCCCCATTCGCACACGAGCCGAGCGTGCCATCGAGCGTGTCGTGTACCCTGAGCATCTGGTGCTGCGAACGGCCGTGGCGTCCGCTCAGGTGGCGCTGGCCCGGGTCGTTCGGCGCAAGGCCGTGGCCAGCCTGCTTGAGCACGATCTGCCGGAGCACATTGGCGTCGATCACGCCGCCCTCCAGTTCGACCCGCCCGCCGAGGCGCACCCCAAGCCCGGGAGCTGGCAGACCGACCTGATCGTCGGTGGACGGGTACTCGGTCGCTACATCCTCGGGATGCGCCGCAGCGGGCTACCCTACAGCGCCGCTGAACATGAGCAACTCGCCACCCTGGCCCGCCAGGCTGCGCTGGCGCTCGCTTATGCGGAAACCTTCGAGGCGCTCAGCGCGCTGAACGCCGAGTTGGAAGAACAGGTGGAAGCGCGCAGCGCCCAGGTGCTGGCCCAGCAGCGGGCCCTGATCATCGTCGAGGAGCGCCAGCGGATCGCCCGCGACTTGCACGACTCGGTCAAGCAAGCGCTCTTCAGCCTCGGGCTTGAGCTACGTGGCGCCCGCGTATTGATCGACAGCGACCCGGTGACAGCCAGGGCGCGCATTCGCGAGCAAGAGCAGATCGTGGCCCAGGCCCTGGCTGAGATGCGCGCCCTGCTGGCCCAACTCCGCACTACTGCACCCGAGAGCCGCGACCTGGTCGTGGTCTTGCGCGAAGACGCGGCAGCGCTCGGCCGCCGTCACGGCTGGCCAGTCGCGCTCGATCTGCCTGCGGCGCTCCCGCTCCCCCCCGCGCTGACAAGCGAGATCGCGCAGATTGCTCGCGAGGCGCTCCACAACGCCTGGAAGCACAGCGGCGCCTCCTCCGCAACACTCCGACTGAGTGGTGACGGTACCTCGCTGCGACTGGTCATCACCGATACGGGACGCGGATTTGTCCCTGATGCCGCAGGAGCGGGGATGGGACTGGCCGGGATGCGTGAGCGAGCAGCGGCTGCAGGCGGTAGCTTGATCGTGGAGAGCGCCCCCGGCGTAGGAACAACCGTGACGGCATACATTCCCCTCGGGAACGGTGCCAACCAGGGATCGTAATGGACCATCACCCTCAACCTAAACCTATCGGCGTGGTGATCGCCGACGACCATGAGATTGTGCGCCGCGGGCTGCGCACAACGATCGCCGGCGAGCCCGATCTACAGATGCTTGGAGAGGCGCGCACCGGCCGGGAAACGCTGGAGATCGTCGCACGAGTGCGCGCCGATGTGCTGCTACTCGACATCCAGATGCCTGACATGGACGGGATCGCGGCTGCCACAGCCCTGCGGGCGGCCCATCCGCACCTGGCGATCCTCATGCTGACGAGCTACTTCGATGATGCCAGCATCTATGGGGCGCTGCGCGCAGGGGCGAACGGCTATCTGCTCAAAGAAGTGAGCGGCGACGAACTGGTGACAGCGATCCGTGGGGCTGCCCGTGGCCTGCCACAGCTGCACCCGGCTGTCGCGCAGCGCCTGATGGAACGGGTAGCGCCACCCACTGACCCGCTGGACGCACTCACCCCGCGCGAGCGAGATGTGCTGCGCCAGCTTGCGCAGGGAATGAGCAACAAAGAGATTGGCATCAGGCTCGGCATGACCGAGTACACCGTTAAAGCTCACGTGCGCGAGGTATTGAGTAAGCTCGCGGTCGCCGATCGGACCCAGGCGGCTTTGCTCGCAGTACGCTACGGTCTGGTTCACCTCAACGACATCGGCTCATGAAGGTGGCCACAGACCAGTTCAACCATCCGGGTGGCCCCACAATACGCCCCAGCGCATGACACAGCGCCGTATGGCCCCTCGGCTCCGCGCATCCACGCGCCGATGCCCCCAGCGGCGTGATGCCAGGCGCCGGGCCGGTCCCGTACACGCGAGCTCTCCGCAAACCCCCTCAGACCATGTGCCTTGACGAGCCAGAGGTCGTCGGGTATGATTCGCTGGATTCATGTATGCAGGCATACATACCATCTGAGACCTCCGAGGCGCGTCACAGCGATCACAATGTACGAAAATATCTTCGCCAAGGCCTCGCTACAGCCCGTCAAGATGCGCGATGTCGCCTACGACATGTTGCGCCAGGCGATCATCACGAACAAACTGGCGCCCGGCGCCCGCCTGCTGGAGGAGCACCTGGCCCGCGAGCTCAACGTGAGCCGGACGCCGCTGCGGGAGGCGCTGAAGGTGCTGGAGAGCGAAGGGTTTGTGCAGCGGCTCCCCAGCGGGGGCTATCAGGTGGCTCCACTCTCCGACCGCGAGCTCGACAACCTGTACAGCATCCGCCTGGTGCTGGAGGGCCTGGCGGCGCGCCAGGCGGCGGCGCACATCTCCCCGGAGGAGCTCGACAGCGTGGAGGAGGCGAACGAGCAGATGCGCAGCTACTGGCTCAAGCAGCGCATCGACGCGGCGCTGGAGGCCGGTCGCGCGTTCCACGCCGGGATCTACCGGGCCTCGCAGAACGACAACCTCGCCATACTGCTACAGCGCCTGAGCGACCAGATCGCCCGCTACCGCTACTACTCGATCGTCTATCGTGTGCCGGATGCCTATACGGACCACGCCGCCATCCTGGGCGCGCTCCGCGCCCACGACGCCGACCAGGCCGAGGCGCGCTCCCGGGCTCACGTTGAGGAGGAGCGGCGCCTTGTATTGAGCAAGATGCGCGAGCGCGTCGCCGCAACCGAATGAGCGCCGCGATGGTTCAGCGCCCCACGCTACCCATCCCCTGACACCCACCAGCGTGCCCAGGGTGTGCCGCATCCATGACGGGTGGCGTTCCCCGCTCCCGCATGCGCTGGGTTCCCGCTTTCGCGGGAACGCCACCCCCGACACGTCTGGGTCACCCCAAGAACACCCGTGGCCCATCGCGCTCAAGTACACGCCACCCCCGGCACGCTGGTGGCACGCCCGCCTGCGCGGGCGTCCAGGGCCACCGACGTGGCCCAGGCGCCCGACGTGCTGTCACGCCCGCGCAGGCGGGCGTCCAGGGAGGGATGCCGGGGGCCGCTCGAGCGCTGGGTTCCCGCTTTCGCGGGAACGGCACCCCCGGCGCGCTGGTGGCACCCCAAGAACACCCGTGGCCCATCGCGCTCAAGTACACGCCACCCCCGCGCCACGAGGCGGCGATTCCTCAGCTGTGGCGCGCCGGGCGCCGCATGAACGGAGTGCCTCGCCCCGGGCGTCGCATATGTGACGCCCCGCAGGTCTATGCTGTAGTTGGGACGTCGGGAACACAACGAGGCCCGGGCGTAGCGGACCGGGCTGGCCTTCGTAACGAAATGTTTACCCCCATCCCTGGTGCATGCCCACGAATGCTGCTATACTCACAGGTATTCCTGACCCCGCACGGCGATCATCAGGCACCATCGCCCCAGGTCTCCCCGTACATCGCGGGAGCGGCGCTCGATCGAAGGAGCGACCCTGTGCAGCACCTGGCCCCGACCGCACCGACCATCGCCTTCCCGGCTCTCTCCGTGCTCCGCGCCCGCCTGACCTACCGCCTGCTCCAGGACACAACCCTGCCGCCCGCCAAGGGCGCCCTGCTACGGGGCGGCTTCGGCTACGCCTTCCAGCGAGCCTCGTGCGCGCATCCCTGCTGGGGCCACGCCGAGCACTGCGCCGTGACGATGCTCTGCCCCTACCGCTGGGTCTTCGAGACGCCCCACCCGGCGGGGGTGTCGCACCTGCACGACCTGCAGGACGTGCCACGGCCCTTCGTGATCGAGCCGCCCCTCGACCAGAAGCGCCAGTATGCCGCTGGCGACGGGCTGGAGTTCGGGCTGGTGCTGGTGGGCCGTGGCATCAACTTCCTGCCCTATTTCCTCTTTGGCTTCGAGCGCCTGGGCGAGGCCGGGCTGGGCCGCGAGCTGGCGAAGGCCCGGCTGGAGCGGGTGGAGGCGCTGGCGCCCTTTGCCCCCCTCGGCCTGCCGATCTACCAGGATGGGCGGGTGCTGGAGACAGCCAACCTGCCGCTGCTGAATCTGGCCGAGTTGCCCACACGCGCCGAGGCCCTGCCCGCCGACCTGCGTCTGGAGCTGCGTACCCCCCTGCGGGTGAAGGCCCGGGGCGCCTATATCGAGCAACTCGATCTGGGGGCGATCGCGCAGGCGACATGCTGGCGCGTCGGCGCGCTGTCGGTCTTCCACGGCCCCGGTCTCTGGCGCACCGACTACCGCCCCCTGGTTGAGGCCGCCCGGGCGGTGCGGGTCGAGCGGGCCGAGGTGCGCTGGGTGGATTGGGAGCGCACCAGTACGCGGGGTGGCGACCGTCGCCAGATGAAGCTCGGCGGCCTTGTTGGCACGGCCTCCCTCCGCGCGGTGCCCGTTGATGTGCGCGCCGCCCTCCTCGCCGCCTCCGTGCTCCACGTGGGCAAGGCGGCGGTCTTCGGGCACGGCTGGGTGGGGGTGGCGGGGTTGTAAGGGAGCGCTCAGGATCTCGCGACAACGTCAGGAGTAACGATGCCAGACACACCCGCAGCCGACTTCGCCCCTGCCATCGCGCGCTGTCTGGCCGGGGAAGCGCCGGTGCCAGAGCTCCTCACCCTCGTGCGTGCTGTGCTCGGTTACGAAGGCCCGGCCACGCGCGCTGTTCTTGAGGATTTCCAGCGGCGCATCGAGGCCACTCCCGGCGCGGCTAACCCGGTCGGCCTGGTCTACGGCGGCGCCACGAAGATCAAAGGCTACGTCTTCGAGGCCCCGAAGCTCCCCGAGATCCGCGGGGCCAGCGCGCTACTCGATTGGGTGAATGAATCTGCGCTGCCCCGTCTTTGGGGAGCCAGTTCCCCGCAGACGTATGTCGAGAACGGGATCATCTACGCGAGCGGCGGCAATATTCTGGCCTTCGCCCCCGCCGACAAGGCCCAGGCGCTGGCCACACAGATCGAGCGCCTCTACACCGAACAGACCCTCACCGCCACCAGCGCAGCCGTCGCCGCCACCTTCGGGCTGCTCGAGCTGCGCTTTGGGCGCAATCCCCTCGCCTACTGGATCGAGGAGTTCCTCCGCGACTGCCGCGACCGAGAGCTGCAAGAAGAGCTTCTCAAATACTACTACCCACCGCCAGGGGTCGCCGCCGACGATTACGGCGATGAGGCGCTGCGCCGCCGCTTCCTCAACCGCAAAACCTTCGGCGAGCTGGTGACGGTGCTGGCCACCATGTTCAACCGCCGCCGCGATGAGCGGGCTAGCCACGGAGAGGTGCGCTCCCTCCCCCGTTTCGAGCTGAACCCCTGGGCCGTCAAGTGCCAGAGCAGCGATGTGCGCCCTGCTGTTGTCGTTGCTCAGGTTGGCAGCGACACCCGCCGCCTCAGCGAGCCCTCCGCCCGCAAGCTCGCCGTGGGCCGGGTGGTCAAACAGGGAAAGTACAGGACTGATCTCGACCTGGCCCTGCGTCCCTGGGAAGTGCCGCAGGAGCTCGGGTCCCGGTCCTGGGAGCGCCGTTGGGAGGCGTTCCTCAACAGGAAGGGGAAAGGCAGCCCCTATGCCAGAGCTCAGGGCAACCAGTCGCCCCGGCCGGCGAGCGATGTGGGCGAGATCGGGGCGGCCTCCGACCCACGGCGCTACATCGGTCTGATCTACGCCGACGGTAACAATATCGGGCGCCTCATGGCGACCCTGAGTAGCCCGGAGCTGTACTACAACGTCTCCAGGGCGTTGACCGATATTGCAACAACGACGGTCTTCGAAGCACTGGCCGAGCATCTCACCCCCGCGAGGGTGCCCGATGCCGAGACCGGTGAGCCGAAGCTGGTCCACCCCTTCGAGATTCTCACCATCGGCGGCGACGATCTGCTGATCATCGTGCCGGGCAACCGGGCCTGCGATGTCGCCCTGCGCATTGCCCAGGTCTTCGAGGCCGAGCTGACAGAGCGCTTCAGAAAGCTAGGTCTGGCGGACGGTTCCGCAACGACGCTGCGCGGTCGCTACACCGGCGATGACCCGGACGCTAAGGCGTTGCAGCAATGCACCCCAACGGTGGGCCTCTCCGCCGGGGTGCTGATCGCCCAGGAGAATACTCCGATCTTCTTCATGCGCGATCTGGTTGAGCAGTTGTTGAAGGGCGCGAAGAAGCTTGCGAAGGCAAACGCCGCCGCGACCGACAAGGACAAGCAGCCGAAGCCACGCTTCTACGGCGGCGCGGTGGACTTTATGGTGCTGAAGTCAACGACCATGGTTACCGATAAGGTCAGCGCCTTCCGCAAGGCGGCGCTGAACGACCACCCGGCCAGCCGGCGACGCCTGACGGCCCGCCCCTACACCTGGGCCGAGTTCGCGGGGCTGCTTGCCACCACACGTGCCCTCAAGCAGGCCCGGGTGCCCCGCTCGCAGCTCTACCGCCTGCGCCGTGTGCTCGACCAGGATAGCGGCGAGGGGGTGCTGACGAGCACGATGGAGTACCTCTACACGCGCTCGCGACAGCCCGACAGGGTGGCCCGGGTGCTTATGCAGCACGTCGAGCAGGCCTGGTGCTACGGCCTGCTCGGCACGGCCCCCCGCGTGGGGATGCCCCCCTGGGCGCCGTACGGCAGCACCGGCTACGAGACGATCTGGCCAGACCTGGTTGAGCTCGCCGAGTTTGTCCCAAACCGGGAGGCTCCATGAAGCTCCGCATCGCCCTGACCATCACCAGCCAGACGCCCGTGAGCGTGGGCGCGGGCGGCAGCGCTGGCACCATCGCCGATAAGACGATCGTCCGCGATGGCTGGGGCCGCCCGCTCATCCCTGGCTCCCAGGTGAAGGGCAAGCTGCGCTGGGCCGCCGAGCAACTGCTCCGTGGCATGGGATCCCATATCCCCGCCCCTGGCGACGAGCCGGAGCGCGAGGAGATGGAGACGGTGGTGCGGAGACTCTTCGGCAGCCCCCAGCACCGCTCGCCCCTTTACTTCGCCGACCTCCCCGGCGTCATCGGCGATCTCCAGCAGCTCGATGTGCTGCGGAACAGCCCCGAGCAGCGGCGCACGCTCATCCGTCCATCGGTGGCGATCAATCGCCAGCGTCGCACAGCCGCCGAGAAGCTGCTGATCTTCCAGGAGGCCGCGCCCGAGCTGATGCGCTTCGCCTCCGAGCGCGCCGTGACTGGCACGGTAGACGGCCTGGAGCAAGCGGCCCTGCTCTGGGCCGCCGCGCGCCTGACCTCCCGCTGGGGCGGCGCGAAGTCGCGCGGGCTGGGCTGGGCCAGCCTTGAGGCGCGCGTATGGTTGGGCGATGAAGAGACCGAGCAGGATGAAGCGACGCTCCGCCAGGCCCTGCGCGACCTGGTGCGTCGCCCGGGAGGGGCGTGATGGCACTGCTCACGATCCAGATCGAGGCGCTGGCGCCGCTGGCCTTCCCCGAACGCAAGCCCGGCATCCAGTTCAACGCCAGCCTGCCCTACGTGCCCGGCGCGGCCATCTTCGGCGCCCTCGGGCAATTCCTCGGCCCCACCGGTTTCGACGCGGCGCTGTTCCGCGCCCTGCGCTGCCACAACGCCTACCCGGCCTACCCCAGCGACGGCTGGGTGCGGCCCCTGCCCGCCACTGCGATCACGCCGAAGGGCGCGGACGAGGAAGCCCCTCTGAAAGACTCGCTCTACCCCCGGGTCGCCTGGGAGATCCAGCATCCCCGGGCGCTGATCTACGCCCCCACCGACGACGATGGGCGGCCCTGGGAGGCGGCCGGCTCCCGCTTCTACACCCTCACCGCCACGGGAGCGATTGCCACGCGCTCGTTACAGCAACGGGTGCTCACCAGGGTCGGGATCAACCGGCAGCGCGGCACCGCCCAGAACCAGCGGCTCTACTCGCCCCTCGTGATCAGCGAGGTTGACCAGCAGACGATGGCGCCGGCGACTTTTCTGGGGAGCGTGAGCGCGCCCGACAAGGAGGCCAACCGGATCAGCGCGGCTCTTGAGGCGATCTCCCACCTCGGCGCCCGCCAGACCACGGGCCTCGGCGCGGTGCGCCTGCGGCGCCAGATCGCCGGGGAGCCTCCGGACAGCGCGAGCGCCATCCTCCAGCGCATCGAGACGATGACCCGGCGCTTTCAGGCCCAGGCGGCCCGCTACGAGCGGCTCGGCGGGAGCCCCTGGCCGATCGCCAAAACCAGCATCTTCACCGTCAACCTGCTCTCCGACGCCATCCTCTTCGAGGACGGCTGGCTACCCACCCAGGAGCTGAGCCCGCAGCTCCTAGAGGAGGCCACCAGCACGGCGAATACCGCCGGGATCAAGGCGAAGCTGCTGCGCTCCTTCACCGCCACCAGAACGGTCGGCGGTTGGCATAGCCTCTGGCAGCGGCCCAAGGCCGCCGAGGTGGCCGTGCTGATGGGCGGGCTCTACGTCTTCCAAGCCGAGCGGTCCCTAACGGAGGCCGACTGCGAGCAACTGGCGGCTCTTGAGCGCGACGGGATCGGCGAGCGGCGGGCCGAGGGCTTCGGCCAGGTACGGATCTGCGACGACTTTCACCTACGAGACTAGGGGGCCTCCCATGAGCACACATGACCCTCAGACGCTGCGCCGCGAGTTGCTCGTGCAGCAGGAGCTTGACCGGCGGCTCGACCCGCTGGTGCAACGGGCCAACCGGGCGGCGGCGCGGCTCAAGCAGAGCGAGCCCGTGGAGAAGAGCAAGTCCATGGAGAAGAGCCAGTTGCGCAACCTGCTGAATGTGGCCGTCGAGTCGCGCTCGGTTGAGGTTGTGGTGAACTTCATTCGCTACCAGATCGCCCGCAGCGAGGCCTGGGGGCGCGGGCCTAACGACTTCGGCCACCGCGTGATCGACGACATCCGCACCGAGATGAAGCGACTCGCCGCCGAGGCCACCAACGAGGTTCAGCGGCAACTTGGCGCCGAAGCACAACCGTCCGACACGGCCGCCCGCGAGCTTGAGGGGGAGATCTACATCCGCATGGTACAACTCTACCTCGGCTACCTCAACCGGGCCTTCTACTACGGCAAGGAGACGAAGAACTTCGATCAGTTGGAGGAGCTCGCCAATGGCCGCTGAGCCGATCTACTCCTTCGCCGCCCTGCGCAACCGGCTGACAATCCGGGGCGCTCTGCTGGCCCAGACGGCCCTGCGCATCGGTGCCGGCCGCGATAGCAGCGTGATCGACAACGATCTGCCGGTGCTGCGCGATAGCCGAGGCGCGCCCCTCATCCCCGGCGCCTCGCTCAAGGGCGCCCTCCGCGCCCGCGTCGAGACGCTCATCCGCGCCGTGGCGCCCGCCGAGGCCAGCGACCTCCAGCAGATCGAGGAGCGTATGCGCAACGGCATGGCCGACAAGAGCGATGCGGAGGTCTGGGACGAGTCGACCATGATCGACCTCACCTTCGGCGCGCCCTGGATCGCCGGGCGGATCTTCTTCAAGGACGCTATGGTGGACCGCAGCCTGTGGTTCGGCCAGTTCGAGGTGCGCAATGGCGTGGCCCTCAACCGCGATACCGAGACGGTGGACCAGGGCAAGCTCTATGATTACGAGGTCGTGCCGGCTGGCACGCGCTTCGACTTCGAGCTGAGCATCGAGAACGGCGACGACTGGCAGCTCGGGATGGTGCTGCTGGCCCTGCGCCCCTGGGAGCGGGGCGAGATGCAGATCGGGGGCTTTCGCTCGCGCGGCCTCGGCTATGTGCGGCTGGAGGTGCGGGAACGGCGCTTTGTGGCCCTCGACCCCGGCAACCCCGATACGCTGCTGGCCCTGCTCGATGGGGCCGGCGACCCACCGAGCGACAAGCAGATCGCGGGCTGGGTCGAGGCGTTCCGCGCAAAGCTCCGCGAGAAGGCAGCAAAGGAGCCGGGCAATGCATAAGGCGACGCTGATCGAGGGCCTGCTTGAGCTGACGATCACCCCCGACGGGCCGATCCTGATCAAGGCGGGCGAGAGCGGCGGGGCCGACCCGACCCTGCCCGATATGGAGTTTGTGCGCACCAGGCGCGGCGGCGTGAGCCAGGTCTATCTGCCGGGGCCCTCGCTCAAAGGCGTAGTGCGCGCCCAGTGCGAGCGCATCTGCCGCTCGCTCGACAGCGAGGAGCAGCAGCGCCGTCGGCAGCAGCACCGCCAGGAGCGCTTCGGCTCCGATGAGCCCCTCATCCCCCTGGCCGACAACCCTCTCGGCGATCAGACGAACTACAAGGGCTTGAGCGACATGGAGTATAGCTCGGGCCGGGCGATCGAGGCCATGAAGCTGGAGGGCGACGGGCGCACCGCCGCCGTCTACCGCCGCTCGTCCTTCGTGAGCCAGATCTTCGGCCACACCAGCCTGGCCGGGCGGGTGCGCTTCGCCGATGCCTATAGCGACGACCTGCGCCCCGAGTTGATCGAGGAGCGCAACGGCGTGGCGATCGACCGGATCTACGGCTCGGTCGCCGTCGGTCCTTTCAACTACGAGACGGTGATCGGCGGCAACTTCAAGACGAAGGTCAATTTCAAGAATCTCACCCTGGCCCAGCTCGGGCTGCTCGGCCTGGCCCTGCGCGACCTGGCAGAAGGCCGGGTGGCGCTCGGCTTCGGCAAGTCGCGGGGCCTCGGCCGGGTGAAGGTGAGCTTCGACCGGCTGCGTCTGTTCTACCCCACCTGCGAACTGGCCGGCGGCGAGCTCCGGCTGATCGGGGGCCGGCCCGTGGCCCCGGCCAGCAAACTGGCTGGCCTCGGCGCGCTGGCGACGGGCGCGGGCTACGCGGGCTACAACTTGCCGCCCGCCGATGCCGACACGAGCGAGCTGCCCGAGGGCCTCGCCTACGCCGCAGACGAGTTTATGGGCGTGGAGCTGCGCGCCGAGGGCGACGGGCAGGTCCGGGCGATCTGGAAGGCCTGCATGCCGGCCTGGCGGCGGGAGCTCGGCTTATGAGCGGCTATCTCTACCGCATCCCCAAAGCCGACAGCACCACCCTGCGGGCCACCGTCGCGACGGTTGTCGGCTTCCCCTGCACCAGCTTCGGCGGCGCGGCGCTCTGGGAGTTCGATCCCGCTGCGGGCCGCGACAACCTCCGCCGACTCCAGACCGTTGCGTCGGCCGAGCAGATCGCCGTCACGGGCGATTTTGGCCACGCCTTCGGGCGAACGGCGGAAGTGCGCTGGCGCCGGCGGAACCAGGAGCACTACGACATCCTCATCCTCACCGACACACCGGGCGCGCCAGCCGGCGCCCGGCCTCTCGGGGGCGTGGACGTTCCCTGGGCCACGAGCGTGCCGGAAGGGGCGAGGCTCCTGCTGAGCGACGAGTACAGCGGGCCTGTCAGGTACATCGCCTACCACGCGCCGAACGGAGCGGTGCAGTTCCTGAGCTACCGGGAGGAGCAGCAATGAGCCAGTACCGTGCGCCTTCGGATCCGGAAGAGAAGCCCTATGCGTTCGTGCCCTTGGCAGATCCCCGTGTGGCACAGCGCCAGATTGCTGCCGGCCACCATACTGTGTGCGGCTCTCGGACAGCAGGCCTTCATACCGGCTTTATCGAGGGTGTCATCGTCTCAGATAGTCCCTTGCACGTTGCGACCGGGATTGTTGAGCCTCTCACCGATGAATTCTTCCAGACCCGGCCCGACCTCACCATAGGCGGCCATCGTCGCCACGATGCCGACAATCTGGTGTTGCCCCATACAGCAACACGCGACGGTGCTTCTGGCAAAGTTGTACGAATCATCCCGGGTTCGACGATGAAAGGCCTGATACGTGCTGTTATCGAGGCAATCACGAATCCAGGGATGCAGTTCACGCCACAGCGAAAGGGCAAGAAAGTAGAGAACAAAGTCGAAGGAGAGCAGTTCACCTCAGCTCCACTCCCCCCGAAGTTAACGGTTGCAAGCCGACTCTTTGGTATTACCGCAAAAGACAAGGGTTATCAAGGTCACTGCCGGTTTGCTGATGCGCCGCAAGTGAGTGGTGGTGCCGAACTGTTTAGGCGGCTGCCCTTATACAGCCCACGCCCCGGCGAAGCAGGCCCGCAGTTCTACTTCAAGGTACCCGACCGAGTCTTCAAGGGTCGAAAATTCTACCGGCGTGAAGACTACCAGGAGTCAAGCCCTCCGTACATTCTTGTCGAGTCCTGTCGTTCAGGTTCAAAGTTTCGTTTTCGTGTAGACTTCGACGCGCTGAGCCTCGCTGAACTTGGCGTGATTCTCATCGCACTAGGGGCGGAGCACACCGACCAGGGTCTGAAGGACAAGACCATTCCCTACTTGAAGGTGGGTGGCGGCAAGCCTGTCGCTTTTGGCAGTGTGCGCTTCACGCAGCTTCGGGTACACACGTTGCTCCCGGAGACCTACACCGACTTCGAGAGCAAGACGACTGAGCTAGATATTCGGGAATCCGTAGAGCAGGCTTTCAAATCTGGTCTATTATTTATAGACGGATTTGATGAACTACGCGCAATCATGACAGATCGCCGCACACGCAAGCGGGGTGGCTGCTCGCCAGAGGAAAGGATCTACTGATGGTAGACAAATCATCGGTACAAGATCTTGCTGACGAGCTTGCGCGAGATCTCTTCAGGAAGATCGAAGTGCTGACTGAAGACCGGAATCGCAATCGTCGGAGCAACTACCCGATTAAGCTAAAGGAGGTTGGGGAGCCCCTACTAAACGATTTCCGCAAGACGCTTAGCTACTTTCGCAAGGCTCGGCGCATGGCCCCGCCACAGCCTTATGAGCCTAATGTTCGATTGCTGCTTGAGAGGCGCGCCAAAACCCAGAGTTTCGGCAACAATCCCCGCAACGAAACCCCAAATTTTGAGGTGCTCACCGATGTGATACACCACTTTCGCCAGAAGCACGCTTTTCTCGAAAGCGATGATGACACTCTGATGGCCGTGTGGGCCTGGGCCATGCGCATCCTAACCTACTACGTCGAGAAAGAGACTGTCACCCAACCCCGGTCGCCTCAGCGCTCCAATAGCACCTCTGTTTCTCCCCACACGCCCCCGGTCGGCTCCGAGGCGCGCGAGGAGCGCAGCGCGCCGCAGCCCACCCCCGCACCGGCGCAACCCCAGGATCCGGCTACGCCACAACCCCCGCCCATTCCCCTGAAGCACCTTGACGTCGGTGTCGAGCTGACGGGCAACCGCAAGGGCGAGCTGCGCGTACCATCGCTCGGGCGTGGCGTGCGCGTCGAGCTGAACCTCAAGGGCTACGCGCTCCCGAAGGGCAAAACGGTGGTCGGCTTCCTCAGCCGCGAGGACGCCGGGGGGAGTCTGTCGGGCGGCTTCCGCGGGACGCTGGCCGACATCGAGATCGACGGTGCGACGCTCTACCTGATCGTCAAGCCGCTCAAGAAGGCGTAGCCTTGCTTTGGAAGAGGTAGAGCATGAAGGTTGCTCGCCGCTGCTTTCTCTCAACCTGCGGCACGAGCCTGCTGACGAACGGGCGCGCGCCGCACGAGCGCAGCCTGGTGACGAGGTACTCGAATGCCAAACGCCAGGAAGCGATCCCCTCAGACGATGCCGCAACCCTGGTGCGGATCATCGCCGAGGTGCGCGTGCAGTTGCTCAGCGCCGAGCCGCAGCAGGTCGCCTCGATGTCGGCGGAGCTCAATACGTTGCTTCGCTACTACGACGACCGCCCGCTGCCCCCACACGATGCTCACCTGCTGCTCTGCACCGATACCTGGCTCGGCGAGGAGGCGGCCCGCCTCGTTGCAGACTACCTACAGGCACAGGACTGTAGTAATTCCCTCGTGACTCGCCGGCGGGATCTCCAGACCGCCGAGCTCACTAGCTTTCAGCTGGCACTCTCTGAGTTGGTGCGCTGGTTCGAGGAGAACCTGCCCACGTATCGGGCGCAAGGCTTCCAGGTCGTGTTCAACCTCACAGGCGGGTTCAAGAGTGTCCAGGGCTTCTTGCAGGCGCTGGCGCCCTTCTACGCTGATGGAGAAGTAACTCGGCGCCGTGGTCCTGTACAGCACTCCGTCGATCACCCCGTAGCGGTTGCCGTCCTCGGGCAGCTGCGACCAGTGGGCGTAGTTCCAGCTCGCGTCAAGCGAGCGGGTCACCAGCTCGGGTGGGGCGACGGTCTCGGTGCTCATGGGAGCCTCTCGTTCAGCTTGCGCCCATCCCTCAGGTAGCGTTATTGTATCGCCCGCCATCTCTGTGCCAAACCGAATCTTCTGCCAGCACTGCACGGGCTCAACTCCGACCTCCCCACCGCCTGATGTGGCGATTGTGCGTATGGAACTGCAGGCGCGCGCTGCCGGGTGGCCACCCGCATGTGGTTTACGATGTCAGGTGACTCACCAGGATAGAGGTAGACACCATGAGCTTGAAGGCGATCACCTTTCTCGGCTACACGCCGCCCGACCGGCCCTATCGTGAGGCCACCTACCGCCTCGACGGTCAGGAGTGCACCACACCGTTCATGGCGGAGGCCACGGCCCGCTTCTTTCAGTCCCAGATCGACACCCTGCTGGTACTCGTCACCGAAGAGGCTGAGAAGCAAAACCTTAAGACCCTGCACGAGCGCCTGCCCGAGCCAGGGAAGCTCAAGGCAGTGCGCATCCCTTCCGGCCAGAGCGCCGCTGAGCTCTGGACGATGTTCTCCGCGATCGAGGGCGAGATCACCCCCGGCGACCGGATCATCTTCGACATCACCAACGGCTTCCGCTCCCTGCCAGTGCTGGCCTTCCTGGTTGCCTCCTTTGTCCGTATCGTCCGCGGCGCCCACGTCGAACGCATGCTCTACGGCGCCTTCGACGCCACCAGCCAGGGCATCACGCCCGTCTTCGAACTGACGCCACTGCTCGCCCTGCTTGACTGGACCACCGCCACCGACGCTTTTCTCAAGTATGGCCGCGCCGACGATCTCGTACGCCTTGCCCGGCGCGGCGATGGCGGCGCTCTCGACGAGCTTGCCGAGGCCCTGAGCACGCTGACCGCCGGGCTCCAGACCTCGCGCCCCACCGAGGTACAGGTCACCGCCGCCGGCCTCGCTGGCCGGATCGCCGCCGCGCGCGCCGACCCGGCCACACCTGCCCCGATCGGCCTGCTGCTCGACCGTATCAGTGCCGAATACACCCCGCTTTGCCACGAAGTGCCCACCGACCCGGCGCGCGCCGGCGAGGTGCTACGTGGCCAGGCAGAAATTATCCGCTGGTATGTTGCCAGAGGACTCTACGTCCAGGCGATCACCCTTGCCCGCGAGTGGATCGTCTCGCTGGTGGTGGCGAGCGCCGGTGGCGATCTCTTCGCTAATGACGACCGCGCCCTGGCCGAGAGCGCGATCAACCGGCCGTCCAGCCCCACGGCTCAGCTCAGGCACAGGGGGGAGGTGCCCATCCCCCCCGCGATGCGCGAGACCGCCCGGAGCGACGAGCTCCAGAAGCTCTGGTGCGATACCCGCGATCTGCGCAACGACATCGGCCACACCGGGATGCGGCCCAACCCACGTCTCGCCGCGAACGTCAAGGACCAGGTGACGAACGTGTGCAACCGTATGTTCTCGCTCCTGGCATTGCTGTAGCCGGCCTGGCCGCATCCATGCTCGGAGCATCCGCGCATATGAGCATCGGGGCTCCCACACACTCCGGCGCAGCTTCTTAACCCCACAGCCCTGCACGCAGCGCTAACAGGACGGTGGAGCTGTGGACGTTGAGTCCGGACCCTTGCGGAGCCAGCGCGTCGATGTCCTCCATTCAGCTCCGCAGCTTTAACCATGGGCAGCCTATGAAACCCGATCGCGCCCCCCGCCGCCGTGGCGGCACCAAACGCGACTCCTGGCGCACCTTCCACCGCCGGCTCTTCCTGGTGCGCCGCCTGGTGCGCGGCCCCGCCGACGCCGCCACGCTGATCGCCGATACGCGCCGCTGCTTCAACCAGAGCGACGATGTGGAGGATATCTACCCCGCCGAGGCGCGGGCCGCCCTGCGCCACGATCTCGCCGCGCTGCGCGAGGAGTTCGAGTGCGTGATCCGCCTCGACTCCGAGGGCCGCTACGCTATCGAGGACTTCGGCCGCCTGGCGCTGCTCGACCTGCCCGACGAGGATCTGGAGGCGCTGGCCTTTCTCCTGAGCAACTTTAGCGAGAGCAGCCTCCCCAATGCTGGTCGCGTCGACGCCGTGCTCGACCGGATCATCGCCTTGCTACCCGCCGAACGCCAGCGCGGGCTGCCGCGCCCGGCCCGCGACGTGCGCCTGGACTACCCGAGCCCCTCACGCTCGGTTTCCCCCCACACGCTCGCACGGGTGCGCCGGGCGCTGGGCCACCAGCGCCTCAGCTTCGCCTACCGCTCCGCCTACAGCGAGGGCGAGCAGGTGGTGCTGCACCAGGTTGACCCGTACGCCCTGCTGTTCCGCGATGGCCACCATTATCTCGATGCCTACTGCCACGACTGCGGCGACCCGACGATCCGCCCGCGCTACCGGCTCTATCGCGTCGACCGCATCGTTGAGGATAGTGTGCGCGCGCTGCCCACCACGCTCCCGCCCGTCCCGCCGCCACGCCCCCACTATCGGCTGCGCTATACCCTCGCGCCAGCGGTGGCCCGGCAGCGCGACGTAGCGCTCTGGTTTCCGGGCAGTATGGTCCACTTCTACCCCGATGGCTCGGCCGAGATCTGCGCCGAAACAAGCGATCTCTGGCAGGCCCGCCAGATCCTGCTGCGCTACCGCGAGCACTGTCGCGTGCTCGAACCGCCCGAACTGGTGACCATGATCCGCGAGACGACGGCGCGCATGGCCGCCGTCTATGGCGAGGAGACCGCGCCGTGAGGCCCACATCCCTGAGCGACCTCTTCCGCCCATTTCTGGAGACCCGCGCGCCGCTGCTCTTCCTGGTCGGCTCGCTCGCCCTGGCCATCCTCGGTAATGCCGTCTACGAGCTCCTGACGACCACCTTCGGCGCGCGGCCGGAGTTCCTGATCGGCCTGGTGATCACGGCAGCATTGATCTTCGCTTTTGTGGCGCTGGCCTTCCAGCGCCTGCTCCAGGCCACTCGTGCCGCCAGCGGTACTCTGCGCATCCCCCAGGACCAGCAGGTACCGCCCCACCCCTCCCTGATCCTGCCTGTCGGCCTGCGCGAAGAGGGGCCGGAGCGCCCGATTCTCGAGTGGCACCTGCGCGACCAGACCCTCCGCCGCTGCTGGCTAGTAGCCTCGCCACAGGTGCGCGAGAGCCCCAAGCTCAGCAACCTCCGCCAGTGGCTGCTGGAGCAGAATGTCGAAGTATTCGTGCTTCCGATCAACGACGAGCGGGCGATCGGGCCGAGCTACCGGGCAGCCCTGGAGGCTCTCGATCTGGCGCCCCGGCTCCGCGAGGGGCTCCCAGTGGTGGTAGACATCACCGGCGGCACCGCGATGATGAGCGTGGGCCTGGCTCTCGCGGCCCGGGAGCGAGGCATACCCATTCAGTATTACCCGGCCCAGTACACAGCCACGGGTGTGGTGCGTACGCGGAGCGCCGACGCGCCCCTGCTCGCGGTCGAGGTGTTGACAGCAGGAGCTCAGCAGCCATGATCCTCAACTACAGCCACCCCCTGACGCCGCAGCATAGCGAGCAACTCGAAGCCCTGCTGGGGGAGCGCCACGAGGTGCGCGACATCCCCACGCAGGTGGACCGCACGCGCCCACTCGCCGAGGTGGCCCGCGATCTGGCTGACGCCGCCGGCCTCAGCCCCGCCGAGTGGCAGACGACACCGCTGTTGCTGAACCCGCCCGGTCTGGCTCCCCTGGCGCTAGCGCTGATCGCCGAGCTCCACGGCCGCTGCGGCGGCTTCCCGGCCATCCTCAACATGCGCCCCATGGCGGGCAGTACGCCGACGCGCTACGAGGTGGCCGAGGTGTTGAACCTGCAAGCTCTCCGCGAGGCGGCGCGCAGCCGGCGGTGAGGCCATCCAGCCTGCGCGCCGGGCCACGGGGCATAGGTTGGCCCGCCACCAGGGCTTATCCCCGCGCCGGTGGGAACCCGGGTCCCAAGCCGCGCCACGAGCATATCCAGGGTGGCTGCGGGGGTCGCGCCGTGCTTCCCTTCCGCGTCGCCTGATTGTTGACGCCAGCAGCGGCGCGGGCTATACTGCCACAGCCGTACGCGCCAGCCCGGTAGCCCGTATGCCCACTACGAGCCCCCCCCTAGCAGCTGAGCCGCCTGAGGATGGCCCCCCCTCCGGCGAGCGGGTCGTCGCGGCGATCTTCGATGGCGCGGCCGCCCGACCATCCGAGCCGCTCGATCTCCCTCCGGGCACGCCTGTGCAGATCCTCGTGCCAGTGCAACGCCGCGCACACCCATCCGAGCGCGCGCGGCGCGCGGCCCTCGCCCTCCCGGCCCGCGCCGCTGGCCTGTTCGCGGGCGCGATCGCGCTCGCCCTCCTCGCCCAACTCGCCGTGGCACGGGGCCTGGGGCTGGCCGGTGTCGCGATCTACCTCGTGGCCGTGGCCGGCGCGGTATACGCCGCCCGCGCTCCCCAGCGCAGTGCCTGGATCCCCGGCCCACCCGCCCGTACACTGCCCCCCGACTGGCGCCTCTGGCTCACGGTGGCAGCCCTGGCAGCTGGTGGGGTCGCCTTCGCGACCAGCACGGGCAACCGCTACCGCCTCACCAATGTCCTGCCCTGGCTCCTGGCCGTCGTCGCCTTTGCGGCTGCCCACGCCGATTACCGCCGCCTGCGGCTCGGCGCGGCCCGGGCCCGCCTGGCCACTTCCGGACGTCTGGCAACCCTCGCGCTCCTCGTCGCCATCCTGGCTCTCGGTGCCGCCTTCCGCTTCGTGGCACTGGCCGAGAATCCGCTCGATATGAATAGCGACCAGGCCGAGAAGCTGCTCGACGTTGGCGATGTGCTTGCCGGGAAGACCTTTATCTTCTTCGAGCGCAACACCGGGCGCGAGCCCTGGCAGTTCTACTGGACGGTCGCGCTCATTCATCTGTTCGACCTGCGGCCTGATTTTATGGCCCTTAAGCTCGGCACGGCGCTGATCGGCTGGCTGATGCTCCCGGCCATCTTCATCCTCGGCCGTGAGGTGCTCGGCACCCGGGCCGCGATTCTCGCCACCTGCTTCGCCGCCGTGGCGAGCTGGGGGGTGATCACCGCGCGCTTCGGGCTGCGCTATCCGCTCGCCCCCTGCGCCGTAGCCTGGACGCTCGCGCTCCTGGTGCGCGGTCTGCGCCGTGAGAGTCGCAACAGTCTCCTGGCCGCCGGGCTCTGGGCCGGGATTGGCTTGCAGGGCTACACTGCCTTTCGCTTTATGCTGGTGGCCGGCCCGCTGATCCTCGCGCTCTGGCTGGCCTGGCTGCTTCTGCGTGGCCAGCGCTACGCGGCCAGGCGCGCCCTGGTGAGTGCGCTCCTCGCTGGCCTCCTGGCGCTGCTCACCACGCTGCCGCTGCTGCGCTACGGCTTCGAGCGGCCCGATCAGCTCTTCTATCGGGCGGCCACTCGCCTCACCGGCGCCGAGCAGGCCATCCCGGGTAACCCGGCGCTGATCTTCCTCAACAACCTGGAGAACGTGCTGCTGATGTTCAACGCCCGGGCTGATGAGGTCTGGGTGGCGAATCTTCCCGACCGGCCGGCGATGGACGTGGTGCTCGGCGCGCTGCTGGTGGTGGGCGCCGCCGGGTGCCTGGCGCTGAGCTGGCGCACCCGGAATCCCTGGCCAGCCCTCACCCTCATGGCAGGTGTGCTGATGCTGATCCCGTCGGCGCTCAGCATCGCCTTCCCCAACGAGAACCCGAGCGTCGTTCGGGCCGGGGGCGCGCTGCCCGCTCTGATGATCGTCTGTGCGGCAGGACCCGCAATACTCCTGGAGTTGCTGCGGGCGGCCCGACACGAGCGGCCCGGGGCCTACCGGGCCGCCAGCTACGCGGCGCTTAGCGGCGTCGTGGCGCTTACCCTCGCCGTTGTCGCGATCAACCAGCGGCGGGTCTTCGTGGATTACCCGGCGCAGTATTGCCCGCGCGCCCAGAACGCCTCCGATATCGCCCGCGAGTTGCTGGCCTGGGAGGCCCGGGGCCACCCGCGCAGCGACGCCTGGATCGTCGGCTACCCCCACTGGGTGGACTCGCGGGCCGTGGGTGTCTGGATCGGCGAGATCACCTTCCCCAATACCGTGATGGGCCCTGAGCAGGTGGCGGCGGTGGATCTCGGCGGACGCCCGGGATGGTTCGTGCTGAACCGTGAGGATCTGCCCTCGCTCCAGGCGCTCTACGCCCGCTACCCACTCGGCCAGGAGCGCCTGGTAGAGGGTTCGCAGTGCGCCGGGCGCGCCTTCGTTGTGTTCGAGACGCAGCCCGGCGGCTCATGAGCCGCCGGACACTGGTTGCGTTCCCCACGAGGGCGGCGCAGCATCAGGGCGTGAGGGCGCCAGTCAGCCCCGCCGCGATCCGCGCTGCGGCCCGCAGATCGCTTAGCAAGGCTGTGCCGAGCGCCACGGCCCGGGCCCCTGCGTCGAGGAGCGCCCGGGCGTCGGCAAGGGTCATGACGCCGCCACCGCCGACCACGGGCACCTCCACTGCGGCCGCTACCATGGCGACGGCGCGCAGGGCGAGGGGGCGCAGGGCCGGCCCGCAGAGCGCGCCCTCGACTAGCCCGGCAGTTCCCGGCGCGGCGGCGGGGAGCGGCCCGATCAGGCTCACGGCATCGGCGCCTGCGGCTTCGACAGCCTGCGCGAGGGCAACCAGATCGGGCGCGTGGCCGGGGAGCTTGACGATCAGCGGCAGTGGTGTCGCGGCACGCAGGGCGCCCACCAGGCTAGCCGCCGGTCCCGGAAGCAACATGTCCATCGCGCCCAGGGGCAACTCCAGGCCGCGCACGCCCTCCAGCAGATCCAGCTCGGCCACCGTCTCGACCAACTCCTCGGCGTCGGCGGCGGCAATACTCAGAAGCACGGGAAGTTCCCAGGTAGCCCAGACGGGGGCGAAGCGTTCGAGCACCACGCGCAGCCCAGGGTTCTGATTACCGCCAGTGTAGAGCGCGCCAGCGGGCACCTCTAGCAGCGCCGGCAGAGGCCGACCACGCCGGGGGAGTGGCGTTGTGGTACGAGTGATGATCGCACCGAGACCGTGGGCGGCGCCGCGCTTCCCGAGGCCGATCTGCCGGGCAACCTCGACGCCGTAGCCGAGGCTGCCCGCGGCCGCAAGCAGGGGCGTCTCGAGCTCGAGCGGGTTCGGGTTCCGTGGCGCCAGGTCGATCATTGGAGCGCTCCAGGCTCACACGTCGATCTGCTGCCAGCGCCCCGAGCGAAAGCGCCCGATCGCGAGCAGCGCCTGCAGTGTGAAATCGGTACACATGGCCAGCCACACCCCCGGCAGGCCCAGGCCCAACCAGCCGACGAGCACGAACGTCATGGGCAGACGCACGATCCAGGTGGTAACGAGCCGGCTCAGCAGCGGCCAGCGCGTATCGCCGGCACCGCGCATCGCGCCCAGCAGGATGAAGCTCACGGCGAGGGCCGGCTGGACGAGCCCGGCGACCCGCAGGATGGGCGTGGCCGCCACAATCACGGCCGGATCGTTGCTGAAGAGCGCGACGAGCTGCGCCGGGAAGATGACCATCACCGCGCCGAGCGCGCACATCATCAAGCCGCCCTGGAAGAGCGCCTCGTAGGCATAACGCTCGGCCTGCTCAGGACGCCGGGCGCCGAGGGCCTGGCCAACCAGGGCGCTCGTGGCCGCCGCATAGCCCATCCCGGGGAGAAAGGAGAGCGACTCGATCGTGATCGTCACATTGTGAGCCGCGTAGGCCGCTGTGCCGAGGTCGGTCACGAAGCGCACAAAGATCAGCAGCGCAGCCTGAAAGATCAGCTGCTCGCCGGCCGTCGGCAGGCCCACGCGCAGCAGGCGCTGCATGGTCTCCTTGTCTGGCCGGGGATCGAGGCGCAGCTGAAGCCCGGCGTGGCCACGCAGGAGCAGGCCGAGCACCACCAGCCCGCCGGCGCCGCGCGCGAGCGCCGCGCCCAGCGCCGCGCCCGCGACGCCCAGGGCAGGCAGGCCGAACTGCCCGTTGATCAGCAGCCAGGAGACGCCGATGTTGATCGCGTTGACGGCGAGCATCACGAACAACGGCGTGCGCGTATCACCGGCGCCGCGCATGGCCGCCGTTCCCGCCAGCAGCAGCGCCGCCGGCAGAAAGCCCCAGGCATTTACCTGGATGTAGGCGGCCCCGATCGCCGCCGCCTCCGGTGGGGCCCCCACTAGCGCCATGAACGGGCCGGCGAGCAACACGCCCATGGCGGTGGCAAGCAGGCCCACCACCACGCCGAGCACCATCGTCTGGCGCACGATCCGGCTCGTGGCCGGCCCGTCGTCCGCGCCGACGGCACGGGCGATCAGCGCGGTGGCGCCCACACCCACCGCCATCATCAGCACCATCACCACCCAGGTAAACTGGTTGCCGAGGCCGGCAGCCGTGAGCGCGGTGGCGCTCCCGTAGCCGAGCTGCTCAGCCGCAGCCAGGCTCAGGTTGCCCACCAGGTATACATCGGCAAGGCCCACCAGGGTGTTGAGCAGCTGCTCACCGACCGCCGGCAGAGCCAGACTAAAGACCCGCCGGCGTGTTCCGGCACCGGCGGGGACAACCGCGCCGCGTGCACTGATCGCGCGCATGGATTGGCTCGTATCTGGCTGGCGGGGTGGGCAGCCCACCCCTCTCATTCGAGTGTATTGACCCCACGCAGATCGCTGGTCGGCCATTGGGCGGAAAAGCCGCCCGGCTATGCCCACGCGCCGGCACACACAGGGGCGAGCAGTTCGGGAGGTGTGCCGCATCCTGGCAGGCGGCGATGGCGCCCGCCCGGTGCACCACCAGCATTGAGCGCTCCAGCGGGGCGCCCTGAGCCTGGCTGGTGCCAGGCCAGAGGCTAGCCCCCATACCCCAGCGCGGCAAGGGCTCGCCGGGCCTCGTCGGCCTCGTCGTAGGGCAGGCTATGGTCGGCGTAGATGATACTGCCTTCGTGGCCCTTTCCCAGCAGCAGCACCAGGTCGCCGGGGCCAGCGGCGGCGAGGGCCGTTGCCACGGCGGCGGGGCGATCGGGGACGATCAGGTAGCCGCTGCCCGGCCGCAGCCCTGCCCGCTCGGCGCCCACCGCGATCTCGGCCAGGATGGCCTCGCGATCCTCACCGCGCGGGTCCTCATCGGTCAGCACCAGCAGGTCGCAGTAGCGCCCGGCGATCTCGCCCTGAATGGCTCGCTTTGCCACATCGCGCTCGCCCGCGCTTCCAAAGACGGCGATCATCCGGCCACGGGTGAGTGGCCGAAGCATAGCGAGCACCTGAGCGAAGGAGTCGGGGTTGTGCGCATAGTCGACGATCACATCGAAGGGCTGGCCCATCGTGATCGGCTCCATGCGGCCCCGGGGACCACGGGCCTGGCTAAGGGCTGATAGCGCTTGTTCGAAGGGCAGGCCCTGGCTCAGGGCCACGCTGAGCGTCGCGAGTGCGTTCGAAACGTTAAAGCGGCCCGGGAGGCCCAGGTGCAGCGGCGCGCTCCCCCACGGGCTGTGGACCAGCAGCGACGAACCCGACGGGCCAGTGCGCAGGTCGTGGGCACGCACATCGGCGTTAGCCTCGATCCCGAAGGTGAGCCGGCGCGCGCTCGATGGTGCCGCAGCGAGAAAAACGCCGCAACTCGGGTCGTCGGCGTTGCCGATCGCCCAGAGCTCGCCCCGGCGCAGGCCAGAGCCGGGCACCCGCTCGCCGAGCAACTCAAACAGCCGCGCCTTGTCAGCGCGGTACTGCTCAAAGCTCCCGTGGTAGTCCAGGTGTTCGTGGGTGAGGTTCAGGAAGACCGCCACATCGAAGAGCGCGCCACTCAGGCGGTTCCAGCGGGCCGACAGCGCATGAGAGGTCGCCTCGATCACTGCGGTATCGCAGCCGTCGGCCACCATCTCGGCGAGCAGGGACTGCACCTCCGGGGCCTCCGGAGTGCTCTGGCGGGTACGATTCGGCCAACGCCGTGGGCCGACCTTGAAGTCCACCGTGCTGATCAAGCCCGTACGCCGGCCACAGGCATCGAGCACCTGGCTCACCAGGTCGGTCGTCGTGCTCTTGCCCTTTGTCCCGGTGATGCCGATCGTCTGCAACTGCCGGGCCGGGTAGCCGTAGAACGCGGCGGCCAGCGGCGCCAGCGCGGCCCGGCTATCGATCACGGCAACCAGCGTAACGCCATCGGGCGTTGGCTCATCCCACTGGCGCGCATCGACAACCACGGCTGCCGCGCCTCGCGCCACCGCCTGGTCGACGTAGGCGTGGCCATCGGTGTGGTAGCCCCGGATGGCCACGAAGAGACTGCCAGGCGTAACGCGGCGCGAGTCGTAGGCCAGCCCCGCCACCGGAATGTCGAGCGGGCCATCGGCCCGCAGCACGGCTACCCCGGCCAGCATCTCTCGCAGTGTCGTCATAGGCCTCGTCATCTGCCGGCCCCCTCTCGCTGCCCCTCATTATACCCGCTCCCTCGGCCTCGGAACATTGTCCACTGGTCGAGAAGCAGGGAGCATACCATCCTGCCCGTCGAGCCTGGCCCACAACCAACGACGCGCTGTCGCAGGCATAGTTTGTGCTGGGTATGATGCACGGCGGGACACAGGTGGATCGCCACGGTGAGCCCGTAGAGCCGCCCCGATGGCCCGCACGCCGCAGGAGAACCGGCAGTAGGCAAATTCGTGGCTCCAATCCCGTTCACACTAGTGCAGTTAAAAGTGACAACTTCGTCATCAAGCGGGAACCACGCTGGCCCCCATGTCTGCGTGGCCAGACGCAGCACCGCAATCTCATCATCCCGCCCAGCGACGTCGTTCTCAAGCCGGCACGGGACTCTGCCGGCCGGGCACATGCTCCTGGGGGAGAGCTCATGATCGCTCACGCGCGCCTCTGGCGCCTCCTCGCGCTTGCCGCCGCGCTGCTCGCCGCCGCGACGCTGCTCGTCGCTCCGCCACCACCCTCCGCCGCTCAACCCACTGCTCCGCCCAGCGTCTACATTCTGCGCGGAGGCGACGCGACCTCCGACGCGGCAGTGGCCCGGGCCCTCACCGACGCGGGACTGGACGTCACCACCGGTGTGGCGACCCCCGACTACGATGGCACCCAGGCCAATCTTGCCGACTACGACGCGGTGGTGATGCTCTACAACGCTAACTGGGCCACCCCGCTCCTCACCGATGGTCTGAACGCCATCGAACGTTATGTCGACAAAGGCGGCGCGCTGATCACTGGCGAGTGGGTCGTCTGGCGCAGCCAGCTCGCCTCCATCATGCCCGCAGAGCACTGTGGCTGGAACAGCGTCAACGCCACAACCTACATGCGGGTCGCGCCCAATCCGACCATCAACGCCGATGTGCCGGATTCGTTCAGTGTGAGCCTGAACAACGTCAGCGGCAGCGAGTCCTGTCTGCGCCCACGGGCCGAGGCGACGGTGCTGTACGCCAGCAGCAATGCCGGTGGCCGTGGCGACGGGGCCGGCCTCGTGGCGTGGAACGTTGGCCGGGGCCGTGTCGCATCGTTCTCCACCCTGCTGAGCGTAGTCGAGCTCCAGAGCCCCGCGTATCGCACCCTCGTGCAGAACACCGTGCGCTGGCTCGCCACCACCCGCGACAGCACACCGCCGAAGATCAAGAGCATCAGCGTGAGCAATGGTGGCCTGCTCAGCCCCACCCGCGAGGTCATGCTCTCCTTCACCGCCAGCGATGCGGGCGGCTCCGGCCTCGGCGCCTACTACATCGTTGAACGGGTCTTCAGCGGGAACCCGGATGATGCCTGGGCCAACGTGCGCACCAGTACGGCCTGGGAACCCTACGAGCAGCCCGGCGCGTCGCTCACCTGGACGCTCGGCGAGACGCCGGGTGTCCACTATCTGCAGGTCTATGTGGCCGACCGCGCCGGCAACGTCAGCCGCGAGCCAGGCGTGGTCTTTGTGAACTACCGGCCCGCCCAGGTATCCCTCGGCCTGGACGAGCTGCACATCTACCGGATTGCCCCCGGCGACGGCACCCCAACCATGGTGCGCATGGACGATCTCGGCGGTGATCCGGACCTCTACGTCTTTGGGCCGGGCGTCAGCTTCATCGCCGAGAACGACGACCCGAGCGCCGAGGCGACCTTTACGGCACAGGCCGGCGTCTATCAGGTTGAGGTCGAGGGCTTTGCCGCCGGCAGCTACAGCTTGCAGCTCAACACGGGCACCCCGGCCCGCGCATCACAGCCCGACGACACCGCGACGCTCACGCGCCGCCCACGGATCAGCGTGACCGCGCTGAACCCGCCCGAGCCGGAGGCCAGCCCCGAGGAGCTTCCGGCGGCTCCCGTCGACCCGGTGCCCGCCGCGCTGGGCGATGCCCTGTTCCTGCCCATCCTGCAACGCTAAGGCAAGGGTACGGGGGACGGGGCCGCAGCAGCAAGCCCTGGATGCGCCCAAACTGTCAAGCGGCCTCAAGCCTTGCCGAACGATGAGACGCCCCACCAGGACCAAACTCGGGCACTCCGCTCAACCCGGCGGACGCGTGGCCTACGACGGAGGAACACCAGCAAGATAGCAGGGCCATGTATGACTCTGATCATAGTATGTGTGTTGCGAGCAGCGTATGCTCTCGGTGAGCGCCGGCTCCGGTGCGCGTAATCGCGAGCGACGAGAAGCGACAGTGGCGACCCAGCAGAAGGTCCAGTGGGCCTCGTTCCTCCCATACCACCTCGTGCGCGACCTTGCGACGAACCCTACTGCCGACCTGGCGGGCCAGGAGCGGCGCATCCCTGCTGTGGCGCTTTTTGCCGACATCAGCGGCTTCACTGGCCTGAGCGAGGCCCTCGCTGGCGCACCCGCCGGTGCTGAAGAGCTCACAGCGCTGCTGAACGGCTACTTTACCCCGATCATCGCCCTGCTCCAGTCCTACGGCGGGATTGTCGCCCGATTTGGCGGCGACTCGCTCACCGGCTTCTTCCCCTACGAGCCCGACGACCCCGGCCCGACCATCCGCCGCGCTGTCGCGTGCGCCCTGGCCGTGCAAAGCCACGTCGATCGCTACGCCTGGATCGAGACCAGCGCGGGCTTCTTCACGCTCGCCATGCGCATCGGCCTGGCCAGAGGGATCGTCTACACCGCGATCGCCGGCGAGCCGGCCACGCGCCTTGAGCCGATTATCGCCGGCTCGGTGGTGGCCCGGGCCGCCGCCGCCGAGGCCGCCGCCGTGCCCGGGGAGGTGGTTGTCGATGCGGCCCTCCTGCCCGACCTGGGCTGGGCGCTCAGTGAGCCACGTCGAAGTTCAGACGGCCAGACGACGTTCTACGTCATCACCCGCAGCGCCGAGATCCCGGATCCCAGTCCGCTCCCGCCGCTCCCGCCGCTCCCCGCCAGCGCGATCGAGCGTGTCGCGGCTTTCCTACCGCCGACGATCGCCGCCCGCCTTGGCAATGGCCACGCGGGCTTTGTTGGCGAGCACCGCGCGGTCACGGTGATCTTTCTGGCCTTTGCTGGCTTCGACTATGACGATCCCGGCGTCGGCGCCCAACTCCAGCCCTTTCTTGCGCGCCTCTTCCAGGTCGTACAGCGCTACGACGGCTATGTCAACAAAGTCGATATGGGCGACAAGGGCAGCACGGCACTGATCCTCTTCGGCGCGCCCACCGCTCACGAAGACGATACGGCGCGCGCCCTGCAGTGCGCGCTGGAGCTCCGGGAGCTGATCGGTGCAGAACAGGCAAACGCTGCGCCAGCCAGCGATGAGGGCACGCTCAGCCCGCGCGTCGTGGCGGCCGGGATCGCCGCCGGCCACGTCTTTAGCGGGCAGGTTGGCTCCAGGGCCCGCCAGGAGTACACCGTGATCGGCGATGCGGTCACCCTCGCCGCGCGCCTGATGCAGGCCGCCGGCCCGGGCGAGATTCTGGCCGCCGAGAGCGTCACCCGCAGCGGGAGCCACGCCTTCGCCTGGGGTTCGCCCCGGCAGCTTAGCCTGCGCGGCCGCTCGTCACCCGTTACGGCCTACCCGCTCACCGGCAGCATTCCGTCCACCACCCTCAGCGCGGTCGCGACCGTCGGACTCGTCGGGCGCGCAACGGAGTGGGCCGAGCTCCGGGGACGACTGACCCTGGCACTCGGAGGCCACGGACAGATCGTCGGCCTGCGCGGCACCGCCGGCGTGGGCAAGTCGGCCCTGGCTGCTGCCCTGCTCGCGGAGGCGGCGGCCGAGGGCGCCCTGACGCTCACCGGCGAGTGCGTCTCCTACCGTACCGCCAGCCCCTACCTCGTCTGGAGGCCCATCCTGCGGGGCCTCCTCGGGCTGCGGCCCGATGAGCGCGCCAGCGAGCAGGCCGTCCGCGTCGAGGCCTACCTGCGAGCCATCGACCAGCGTCTGGTTGCGCAACTGCCGCTGCTCGGGCCGCTGCTGGAGTTGCCGCTGGCCGAGAGCGCCCTGACGCTCAGCATGGAGGCAGAGGCGCGCAAGTCCGCCACCGAGAGCCTTGCCGGCGACCTGATCGCCGCTGCGGCGGCCCGAAGCCCGCTCGTACTCTGCCTGGAAAGCTGCCAGTGGATTGACCCGCTCTCGCGTGATCTGCTGCTCGCGGTTGCCCGGCGCTGCACCAGTCTCCCGGTGCTGCTGCTCCTGGCTTACCGCAGCGCGCCCGAGGCCCGCGAGGAGTGGGCTGCCCCGTTGCGGGCCGCCCAGCTCGGCAACCTCAGTGAGTTGCAGCTTGGTGACCTGGAGCCCGACGCCGCCGCGGCCCTGGTGGCTCAGGTGATCCGCCAGCGCTACGGCCCCGGCGTCGAAGCGCACCCTGCGCTCATCGAGCGCGTCCTTGCCCGCACCCGCGGGAACCCGCTCTTCATCGTCGAGTTGCTGGGCCTGATGCATGAGCGAGGGCTTGATCCGGCGAGCGAGCACGGCGACGATCTGGAGCTCCCCGACAGCCTCCATCGCCTGGTGCTGAGCCGCATCGACCGGCTCGGCGAGGGCGCCCGCACGGTGCTCAAGGTAGCCAGCGTGGTTGGCCAGGAGTTCAGCCCCAGCTGGCTCGCTGGCATCTACCCTGCGCTCGGCGCCGAGGAGCAACTCGACCACACCCTGGAGGAGCTACGCCGCGCCGACCTGGCCGTCCTCGGCCACGACGGCCCCGACCCGGCCTACCTCTTCCGCCACGGCATCACCCGCGAGGTGGCCTACGAGAGCCTCTCCACCGTGATGCGTGCCGACCTCCACGCCCGCGTGGGCAGCTACATCGAGCGAGCCTACGCGGACGACCTGGAGCGCTTCGTGGACCTGTTGGCCCATCACTACGGGCTCAGCGACAACCGCGCCAAGCAGAAGGAGTACCTGCTGCGCGCCGGCCACGCCGCCCAGGCTGCCTTTGCCAACGAGGCTGCGGTGAGCTTCTACGAGCGCCTGCTGCCCCTGCTGGCCCCGCACGAGCGCAGCGACGTGCTCCTGCGACTTGGCGCCGTGCTCCGCCACATGGGCCGCTGGGACGAGGCCGAGCTCCAGTTCCGCGAGGCCCTGCGCGCCGCCAACGACCAGGCCACCGCCGCGCGCTGCCGGCTGGAGCAGGGCGACCTGCTGCGCCGCCGTGGCGACCCGGCCGCAGGCGAGTGGCTGGAGGCCGCCCGGCGCAGCTTTACCAGCGCGGGCAGCCAGGTCGGCGCCAGCGAGGCCGAGCGCCAGCTCGGCCTGGTCGCCCTGGCCCAGGGCGACTACCCCCAGGCCCTGAGTGCCTTTGAGAAGGCCCTGCGGCCCCTGGCCGACGGCGGTGACCCCAACCAGATCTCGCTCCTGCTGATCAACCTCGGCGCCGTCTTCTGGAGCAGCGGCGACATGGCCCGCGCCCTCGACTGCTTCGAACGCAGCCTGCGGCTGGCCGCATCCGTCGGCAACCGCCAGCGGGTGGGCGTGGCGGTGGGCAATCTCGGAGGGATCTACCACATCCGTGGCGACTTCGGCCGGGCCCTCGACTGCTACATGCAGAAGCTGCAGTGCGCGCTTGAGATCGGCGACCGCCTGGAGATGGCGATTAGCATCGGCAATCTCGGCCATGTCTATGAGGATCAGGGCGAGTACGAGCGGGCAACCTGCTGCTATCTGCGCAGTCTCGAGATCGCCCTGGAGCTGAGCGAGCGGATGGGTGTAGGGATGGCGCTGCTCGGCCTGGGCACGGTGGCCGCCGCCGAGGGTGATCTACCCACCGCCGAGGGGCTCATCGCTCTGGCCGAGGCGGTGTTTGAGAGCATGGAGGCCACCTACGAGCTCGCCGACTGTCGCGTCGCCCGCGCCGACTTCGCTGCCCGGGCCGGGGCCACGACCGTAGCCCGCGCCCACCTTGCCGAGGCGCTCGCCCTGAGCAACGAGTCAAGCAATGCTGAGGCCGCCCACCGCTGCAACCTGCTCGGCATCGAGCTAGAATTCGCCCGTGGCGCCATAAGCGCCGATGGGGCCGTGCAGGCGCTGCGGGCGCTCCTGGAGGCGCGTCCGAGCGACGAGCAGCGGGCCGAGATCCTCACTGCGATCGTGCGCATCGACGGGACCCAGGCGGCGGCCCGGGCGGCGGCCGCGGGGCTCTACCGCGCCCTGCACATGGCCACCCCGAAGGTCGCCTACCGCCGCGCCTACGCCAGCCTCATGGGCGTAGACCTGCCCCAGCCCACCCCGCTTCCCGCGCCACCCCCGGCCGTGACACGGCGCCCGCCCGTGCGGGCCAGCCTCATCGCCCGCGCCGAGAACTTCGCCCAGAGCCTCCAGGGCGACCTGGCGCGAACGGTCTAATGTGCGGAACTCTCGACCGCACCCCCCGTCAGGGCATCCCTCCCGCCGTGCTACAATCCCCCACGCAGGAGGAAGCGGATGCGGCTCTCGGTGGCGGTAATTGCGCGGGACGAAGAGCGACACCTCGGTGGCTGCCTGGCTAGCGTGGCCGGCCTGGCCGAC
Source organism: Chloroflexi bacterium OHK40 (assembly GCA_004367505.1). Taxonomy (GTDB): domain Bacteria; phylum Chloroflexota; class Chloroflexia; order Chloroflexales; family Chloroflexaceae; genus OHK40. The sequence continues at coordinate 54,703 of SFCB01000160.1, forward strand.
GAGCTGCTGGTGCTGCTCGACAGCCGCACCCGCGACGGGAGCGCCGCTATCGCCGCCAGGCACGGCGCGATCGTTCGTAGCGCCCCGTGGCGCGGCTTCTCGGCCCAGCGCAACCTGGCCCTTGCGAGCTGTCGCGGCGAATGGGTGCTCTTCCTCGACGCCGACGAACGCGTGCCGCCGGATCTGGCCGCCGAGATCCGCCACGCGATCGCACAGGGGACCCCCAACGCCGGCTACTGGATCCCCCGCCACAACCTGTTTTTTGGCCGCGCACTGCGAGGTGGCGGCTGGTACCCGGACCCGCAGCTCCGGCTACTGCGCCGTGGCGCCGCCCGCTACGACGAAGGCCGCCTGGTGCACGAGCAGGCCGAACTGGACGGGCCAGCGGGCGTGTTGCAGGGCCACCTTGAGCACCTGAACATCGAGAGCCTCGCTGAGCTCTGGGCCAAGCAGAGCGTGTACGCCCTGGCCGAGGCCCGCATTCTCTACGCGGTCGGGAGGCGCACCCGGCTGCGCAACTTCCTCGGGGCGCCGGCCCGTGAGCTATGGCGCCGCTACGTGCGGCTGGGCGGCTGGCGCGACGGTGCCCTCGGCCTTTTCCTCTGCGCCACGCTCGCCTGGTTCGAGGTGATCAAGTTCGCCTTCCTCGCCACGCTCGCCGCCTCCACCAATGCGAAGGGGGCCCTGCGGCCCCCGCTCGCCCACACGCGCACCGCCGGCCCACCCCCACGGCGCCGGCCCGCTAGAAGAAGCCCAACTCCTCACGAGCATCCTCGCTCATCAGGCTCGGGTTCCAGAAGGGCGTCCAGACGAGGTTGATCCGCACGTCCTCGAGGTTCTTATACACCTCGCCGAGGGCCTGCACCTCGCGTTTGGCCTGGTCGATGATCTGCGGGCCAGCCGGGCAGGCAGGGGTTGTGAGCGTCATGTCAATATCCACTTTGCGGCCCTCATCCAGCACATCGATGCGGTAGACAAGGCCGAGGTTCACAATATCAAGGCCGATCTCCGGGTCGACCACGTTCTTTAGCGCGGCGCGCACCATCTCTTCGGTAATCATGGCTCACCTCATTCTTAACCTGTATCGGCGCCTCTCTATGATACCATACCGCCCGGAGGTATCATTGGATGCGCCCATTGATCGAACTACTTGCCGCCAATCCGCTATTGCTCCTCTTCACCGTGGCCGCGATTGGCTACTTGCTGGGGCGGGTGCGCCTGGGCAGCGTGAGCCTGGGCGTGGCCGCAGTGCTCTTCGTTGGTCTCGCCGTGGGCGCACTGGACGAGCGCCTCAAGCTGCCCGAGATTGTCTACCTGCTCGGCCTGGTGCTCTTCGTCTACACGATCGGCCTGAGCAGCGGCCCGAGCTTCTTCGCCGCGCTGCGCAGCAAGGGCCTGCGCGATACCCTGCTGGTGCTCGGTGCCATCCTGCTGGCGAGCATCCTCACCGTCGGCGCCGCCCGCGCCTTTGGCTTCGGCGGGCCACTGGCGGCTGGCCTCTTCGCGGGCAGCCTCACCAACACCCCCGCGCTGGCGGGCGCCCTCGAGGCCCTGAAGGCCAGGGCCGGTGGGGCGATCAGCGACACGCTTCTTGCCGAGCCAGTGGTCGCCTACTCGGTGAGCTACCCCATGGGCGTACTCGGCATGATCCTGACCATCACGGTGGTGCAGCGGATCTGGAAGGTTGACTACGCGGCCGAGGCGTCCAGCTTGCGCCACCTCGGGGTGGTGCGCGAGGAGCTCGTGAACCGCACCGTGCGCGTCAGCAACCCGAGCATCGACGGGCGCAATGTCGGCGAGTTGATCCGCAGCACCCGCTGGGATGTGGTCTTTGGCCGCCTGCAGCACGATGGACGGGTAGGGGTGGCCACCAGCGACGCCTACCTGCATACAGGCGACCTGGTGACGATCGTCGGTGCCCGTGAGGCCGTGGAGCAGGCCGCCGCCGCGATCGGCGAGGTGATGAACGAGGGGCTGGAGCTGGACCGGCACACGATCGACTTCCGGCGGATCTTCGTCTCCAACCCGGCGGTGGTTGGCCGGCCTCTGCGCGAGCTCGACCTGCCACAGCGCTACGGGGCGATCATCACGCGCGTGCGCCGTGGTGACGTGGACCTGCTCCCCAACGGCGACACGGTGCTGGAACTGGGCGACCGGGTGCGGGTGGTAACGCGGCGGGAGAACATGGATGCGGTGGCCGCCTATTTCGGCGACTCGTACCGCTCCCTGGCGGAGATCGATGTCGTCTCGCTCGGCCTGGGCATTGCCCTGGGCCTGCTGCTCGGCATGGTGCCCATCCCACTGCCGGGCGGCCTGCGCTTCACACTCGGCTTCGCCGGCGGCCCACTGATCGTCGCCCTCATCCTCGGCTGGCGCGAGCGCAGCGGCCCGATCGTCTGGAGCCTGCCCTACAGCGCCAATCTCACCCTGCGCCAGTTCGGCCTCACGCTCTTCCTGGCGGGGGTGGGCACACGCTCGGGGCACAGCTTCGTGAGCACCTTCGCCCAGGGTGGCGGCCTGACGATCTTTCTTGCCGGTATGCTGATCACCATCGCCTCCGGGCTCGCGCTGCTCATCGTCGGCCACCGCGTGCTGAAGATTCCGATGGCGCTGCTGATCGGCATGCTCGCCGGCCTGCAGACCCAGCCGGCGCTGCTAGCCTTCGCTGGCGAGCAGACGGGCAACGAGCTTCCCAACGTGGGCTACGCCACCGTCTACCCTACCGCCACGATCGCCAAGATCGTCGGCGCGCAAATCATCCTCGCGCTGCTGCGCTAAGGGGCGGCTCTAGGTACAGACGCCCCACTGGGGCGGCTCTACCCTCAATTCCCGGCGTACAGCCGCCCCATTGGGGCGGCTCTAGGTACAGACGCCCCACTGGGGCGGCTCTACTCCCCGGCGTACAGACGCCCCACTGGGGCGGCTCTACCCTCAATCCCCGGCGTACAGACGCCCCACTGGGGCGTCTCTAGGTACAGACGCCCCAGTGGGGCGGCTCTACCGGGCCGGCTCTACCTGCACCTGAGCGGCGTGCTCCGCGCGGGCGGCTTCGCGCAGGCCGGCATCGACGAGCAGATCAAGGGCGGTGAGCGCGAGCCCCGCGGCGCCATCCACGATTGCGGCGTGGCCAGCGGGCGTCCGGGTGGCCGCGGCCACTTCGTGGCTGTGCCAGCCAGCCTCGGGGCCGCAGATCTTGAGCATAGCGCAGACCGCCGGCACCTGGTGGCTTACATTGCCGAAGTCAGTCGAGCCCGCGCCATCCTGCCCCTCGCGGGTGCCCATGGGCCGGCCTACGGCGGCGAGGTTGGCGCTCAGGGCGGCACCGAGGCTTCGGCTCGGGAGCATATTCAGGTAGGGCGGCATGTACTCGCGCCACTCCAGCCGGGTGCCGGTCGCGGCGGCGCCGGCCTCGGCGCAGGCCACCACTCGCTGTACCAACTCGGCGGCGTAGGCCGCGTCGGCGGCGCGCACGCGGAAGCGCGCGGCGGTGAGGCTCGGGATCACATTGGGCGCGGCGCCACCATTCGTGATGATCCCGTGGATGCGGGCATCGGGGCGGATCTGCTGGCGCAGCAGGCCAACGGCGCCGAACATGACGATCAGCGCGTCGAGGGCGTTGCGGCCCTCGTGGGGGTTGGCAGCGGCGTGGGCCGGCCGGCCATGGAAGGTGAAGTCCAGCCCGTGGGCCACCAGTGAGCTCTGTAGCGAGATCACATCCTCGTTCGAGGGGTGGATCATGATCGCCGCGTCCACTCCGGCAAAGTAGCCGTGGGTGAGGATCGGGATCTTGCCGCCAGCGTTGGGTACAGCGGACTCTTCGGCGGGCGTGCCGACAACGATCACCTCGCCGGGCAGGCCAGCGGCGGCGCCAAGGCGAGCCAGGGCTAGCCCCGCGCCCACGGCGGCGGTGGCGATGATGTTGTGGCCACAGCCGTGGCCAACTTCCGGAAGAGCGTCATACTCGGCCACGATCGCCACTCGCGGGCCGGGAGTGCTACCCGGGAGGCGCGCCAGGAAAGCCGTCGGCATGCCGGCGATCCCACGCTCCACGCGCGCACCGAACTCCTCGAGCAACTCGGTCAGGCGCGCGGCCGCCAGATACTCTTGCAGCCCGATCTCCGGGTTGTCCGCCATCCAATCGCTCGTCGCCGTCAGCGTGGCAGCCACCGCGGCCACCTCGCGCCGGGCCGCCGCCTTGAGCGCCGCCAGGTCCATGTATTGCCTCGTCCTACTCTCCGGCTTCGCACGCATGTCCCGGAACGGTTGCACCGTCTGCGGACGCCTGACACGCATCACAGGAGGCCAGCCGCGTGCGGTTCCCCGATTCCTGGTGCTCCGTTCGAGCCCTAGTACTTCGCCACGCTCGGATCAACATCGTCGGACCAGCGGAGCACACCGCCTACCAGGTTCTTCACCTTGCGGAAGCCCGCGCTCTTCAGCAACTCTACGGCGCGCCCGCTGCGAGCCCCACTGCGGCAGTAGACGACCATCTCCAGCGAGCTGTCGAGCTCGTGCAGGCGCTCGGGCAGCTGGTCCACCGGGATGAGCTTGTCGGTGCCGGGGATCGCGGCGATGGCGACCTCGTGGGGATTGCGGACGTCCAGCAGGAAGGGCCGGTCGTCACGCGCGAGCCAGGCAGCAAGCTCGGCCGGCGTAATCTCGTACTGGTTGTTCAAGGTACTCACCTCCGGCAGGATACCACAGAACTGCTCATAGTCGATCAGCTCGGTCACGGTTGGGTGGTCGCCACAGACGGGGCACTGGGGGTTACGCCGCAGCTTCAGCTCGCGGAAGCGCATGGCCAGGGCATCGTAGAGCATCAGGCGCCCCACCAGCGTCTCGCCGATGCCGGTGAGCAGCTTGATCGCTTCGGTGGCCTGAATGGTACCGATCACGCCCGGCAAGACGCCGAGCACCCCGCCCTCGGCGCAGGAGGGCACCAGGCCAGGGGGCGGCGGCTCGGGGTAGAGGCAGCGGTAGCAGGGGCCGCCGTCCCGAGGAGAGAAGACCGTCGCCTGGCCCTCGAAGCGAAAGATACTCCCATAGACATTCGGCTTACCGAGCATCACGGCGGCATCGTTCGTCAGGTAGCGCGTGGGGAAGTTGTCCGTGCCATCGACGATCACATCGTAGGGGCGCATCAGATCGAGGGCGTTGGCCGACGTGATCTGGGCCTCGTAAGTCGTAATCTCGATGAACGGGTTGAGATCGAGCAGGCGGCGCCGGGCCGACTCGATCTTGGGCATACCGACGGTGGCGCTGCCGTGGACGATCTGGCGCTGCAGGTTGCTCTCGTCCACGACATCGAAGTCCACCAGGCCAAGATGACCCACACCGGCGGCCGCGAGGTAGAGCGCCAGGGGTGAGCCGAGCCCACCCGTGCCGATCAGCAGCACACTGCCCTGCTTCAGGCGGCGCTGCCCGGCCATGCCCACCTCGGGCATGATCAGGTGACGGCTGTAGCGGCGGATCTCCTCATTCGAGAGCGCGACGTCTGGCATCGAATTACTCATAGCGCGGAGGCCTCCCTGGAAGCGCCGATCCCCCTGCGATCGCGGGAATAATGCTCACCGTCTCCCCGTCTGCCAGGGGGGTCTCCTCGCCCTGCAGGTAGCGGATGTCTTCATCGCCGACATAGACATTGACGAAGCTGCGGAGCTTGCCATCGTCGCCGAAGATCTGCTTGCCGAGGGCCGGGTGCTGCTCCACCAGGCCACGCAGCAGGGAGCCGACGGTATCGGCATTGAGGGTGACACGTGCGTTTCCGTCGGCGTACTGGCGCAGGGCAGTGGGGATGGTGATCGTGACAGCCATTGGTTCCTCTTGTTTCGAGAAGGAGATGTGAGCCGCATGTTAGCCGGCGACCAGTTCTTCCTGCACGAAACGCTCGCCGCCATCGACGAGCAGCCATGCAGCGAGATCGGCGGCCCGACCCGCGTGGACCGACACGATCACAAAGGCGAAGCTGCTCCCCCCGATCGCCTGGGCGCCGACGCGGTCGCGCTCGGAGGGGATGGGGGGCGCATCAGGATGAGAGTGGTAGCAGCCCAGAATCTCCAGGCCCCGCGCGCTGGCGGCCCGGTCGGCCCGCAGGTAATCGCGCGGATCGAGGTAGAAGCGGTCGCGGCGCGAATCGGGGTTATCGTGGTCGGAGAGCTGCACCTGGCCCGCCCAGCGATTTTCGAGCGGAAGCGCCTCTGTAGCCAGCTTCGCCTCGTCGTCGAGCGAGCCGAGCAGCAGGCCCACGCACTCATCAGGGTAGGTTGCCTCGGCGTGGGCGGCCATCGCGCGAGCCGCCTCCTGGGACACTCGGAGCATTGTGTTGTAACCTTATATGGGTACGGTACTAGATACCACCACCGTGCTCGAATCCCGGCTCCTCCCAGAAGCGCTCGCTCAAGTAACGGGCCGCGCTGTCGCAGAGGATGGTGACCACCACCCCCTGGCGCAACTCGCGGGCCACCCGCAGGGCGGCGGCCAGGTTGGCGGCGGCGGAGATGCCGACCAGCAGGCCCTCGCGGCGGGCGAGCCGGCGAGCCATCTCGAAGGCCTCCTCGCTGGAGACCTCCACCACCGCATCGGGCGCGGCGGGATCGTAGATCGCCGGGACATGGCGCGTGCTGGCCATATGCTTGACGCCCTCAAGCGCGTGGTAGGGGCCATCGGGCTGCACGGCGATCGCCTGGAGACCGGGGGCGAGCTCGCGCAGGCGGCGGGTAGTGCCCATAAAGGTACCACTGGTGCCGAGCGCGGCCACGAAATGGGTAACCCGCCCAGCCGTCTGCCGCCAGATCTCGGGGCCCGTCGTCTCGTAGTGGGCCAGGGGGTTCGCCGGATTGCTGTACTGGTCGGGGTAGAAGTAGCGCCCGGGCCCACGGGCCACGAGCTCGCGGATGGTGCTGATCGCCAGGTCCATCCCCTCGGCGGCCTCGGTGAGGATGAGCTCAGCCCCGAGCGCCCGCAGCGTGCGCACCCGCTCAGGGGTGGCATTGGCGGGCATCGCGAGCGTCACCCCATAGCCAAGAACGGCCGCGATCGTCGCGTAGGCGATCCCGGTATTGCCGCTAGTAGCATCGGCGATGCGCATGCCAGGGCGCAGTAGACCCCGGCGCTCGCCATCGCGGATCATCCAGAGAGCCGGGCGGTCCTTCACCGAGCCGCCGAGGTTGTACCACTCGGCCTTGGCGTAGAGCTCCACGCCGACCGGCAGAGCCTCGTCCACACGGGCCAGGCGCAGCAGGGGGGTATTGCCGATCAGCTCAAGGGGCGCGAAGAGGTTGGCCATCGTCTGCATGTCCGGCATGCGCACGCTGACGCTGATACGCCAGCACTGCCGCCTGCATCGTGTGGAGGGCGAGGGTGGCGCAGCGGGGGCGGGCCTGCACCACCTCACGGCCGAGTAGAGTGAGCACCGCCTCATCGTCCAGGGCGATCACAGCGGCCAGCGGGGCACCCTGGAACTCCTCGGCAAGGAGCGAAGCGGCGGCCTGGCTGATGGTGCAGCCGCAACCCTCGAAGGACAGAGCGGCCACCCGCTCATCCGCCGGATCAACCTTCAGATAGACCGTCACCCTATCGCCGCAGTCGGGGATGCCGCCCGGCAAGGTCACGTCGGCCTCAGCGAGCGGACCGTAGTGGCGGGGGCGCTCATAGTGGTCGAGGAGCCGGTTGATGATAGCCTGACGATCCATGGCAACGCACCACATCCTGCGAGCAGCGGCGCTGGCTCGCTTCAGGCGCCCTTCTCGATCGGCAGGCCCACGCTATTGCCCCATTCCGTCCAGGAGCCGTCGTAGTTGCGCACCCTGGGGTAGCCGAGGAGGTAGGTGAGCACAAACCAGGTGTGCGAGGAGCGCTCGCCGATCCGGCAGTAGGCGATCACATCCTTCTCAGGGGTGACGCCCTGGCTCGCATAGAGCTCCCGCAACTCCTCGGGGCTCTTGAAGGTGCTATCCTCCTTCACGGCCCTGGCCCAGGGGATATTGACGGCGGTGGGGATATGGCCGCCGCGCAGGGTGCCCTCCTGCGGATACTCGGGCATATGCGTACGCTCGCCGCTGAACTCCTGGGGGCTGCGCACATCCACCAGCGCGGTACCAGACTGGCGAATATGCTCGCGCACCTGGTCGCGGAAGGCCCGGATGGTAGCATCATCGCGCTCGGGGGCGGTGTAGGTGCCACGCGGGTACGTGGGCACCTCACGGGTCAACTCGCGGCCCTCGGCCACCCACTTGGCCCGCCCACCATTGAGGATACGCACGTCAGGGTGGTTAAAGAGCTTAAAGACCCAGAAGGCGTAGGTCGCCCACCAGTTATTCTTATCGCCGTAGAGCACCACCGTCGTATCGTTGCTGATACCCTTACTGGCGAGCAACTCAGCGAAGCGGGGGGCATCAAGGTAATCGCGCACGACGGGATCGTTGAGATCGCTCACCCAATCGATCTTCACCGCACCGGGGATGTGTCCGGTATCGTAGAGCAGGATATCCTCGTTACTCTCAACCAGACGTACCTGGGGATCGTTCAGGTGATCGGCCACCCAATCTGTCTCCACCAGCACTTCCGGGTGGGCATAGCCGCTCATGGCGCGCTCCTTCGCTACATGCTGGCGCCACACCGTCCACGCGGTGCCGGGGGAGGGCCACGTTGCCCGCTCCCGGCGTTCCGCGCCGACGTTCGCGCCCAGCGTCCCACAGATCAACGACGCCGGGTATTGTACCCCCGGCGTCGTTGAAAGTCAAGTTCTTACGCACCAAACTCAACAAATACCGTCGCACCCTCAACAAAGACGCGGTAAGTCGCGACGGGCTCAAAGGCGGGCAAGGTCCGGGGCGTACCGGTACGAACATCGAAGAGCGAACCGTGGAGCGGGCACTCCACGCAATACTCCTCGGGGTCGAACTCACCCGCACTCAGCGAGGCCTCGGCGTGGGAGCAGGTATCGTCGATCGCGTAGAGCTCGGTGCCCACCCGGAACACCGCCACCCGCACACCGTTCACGGTAAAAGCCTTCCCACGTCCCTCCGGAATATCGGCAAGCGTGCCGATCTGGTATGTTGGCATAGCACCTCAGCGTTCGCGCCCTTCGCGTTCGCCACACTCACCCGACCGACCCCTCCATCTCTAGCTGGATCAGCCGGTTGAGCTCGACGGCGTACTCCATAGGCAACTCGCGGGTGAAGGGCTCCATAAAGCCGAGCACGATCATCGAGAGCGCGTCGGCCTCAGGCAAACCGCGGCTCATCAGGTAGAAGAGTTGCTCCTCACCGATACGGCCAACCGTGGCCTCGTGCGCCAGGGTGCAGCGGTCCTCCTCAATCTCAATGAAGGGGATGGTATCGGAGGCCGAGCGCTCATCGAGGATGAGGGCATCGCAGTTCACATTGATCTTCGCGCCATAGGCGCCTGGGGCCACCTTCGCGAGACCGCGGTAGGTCGTCTTCCCGCCGTCCTTACTCACCGACTTATTGGTGATCCGGCTTGTCGTCTCCGGAGCCACGTGTACCATCTTCGCCCCGGCGTCCTGGTGCTGGCCACGGCCGGCGTAGGCCACCGAGAGCACCTCACCGCGCGCCTTGCGGCCCATCAGGTACACGGAGGGGTACTTCATGGTGAGCTTGGAGCCGATATTGCCATCGACCCACTCCATGCTCGCCTCCTCGTGGGCCACGGCCCGCTTGGTCACGAGGTTGAAGATGTTATTGGCCCAGTTCTGGATGGTGGTATAGCGGAACTTCCCGCCCTTCTTGACGATCACCTCCACCACCGCCGAGTGGAGCGAGTTGGTGGAGTAGATCGGCGCGGTGCAGCCCTCGATATAGTGGGCCTCGGCGCCCTCCTCGATGATGATCAGCGTCCGCTCGAACTGGCCCATGTTCTCCGCGTTGATGCGGAAGTAGGCCTGGAGCGGGATGTCCACCTTCACCCCGGCCGGCACGTAGACGAAGGAGCCGCCCGACCAGACGGCGGTGTTCAGGGCGGCGTACTTGTTGTCGGCGGCAGGGATGATCGTGCCAAAGTACTGCTTAAAGACCTCCGGGTGCTCCTTGAGCGCCGTGTCGGTATCAAGGAAGATCACCCCGAGCTTCGCCCACTCCTCACGCAGCGAGTGGTAGACCACCTCAGACTCGTACTGGGCACCGACACCGGCGAGGAACTTGCGCTCGGCCTCGGGGATGCCCAGCTTCTCGAAGGTATTCTTGATCTCGGCCGGCACCGCGTCCCAATCGGTCTGCGGACGCTCACCGGCTCGTACGAAATAGTGGATCTCGTCGTGGTTGAGCTCGGCTAACTCGGGGTTGGCCCACATCCCGGCCAGCGGCACCGGCTTCTGGTTGAAGATCTCCAGCGCCCGCAGCCGCCGCTTGAGCATCCACTCGGGCTCGCCCTTCATGCCGGAGAGCTCACGGACCACCTTCTCGTTCAGGCCCTTGGGGGCCTTGAAGAGATAGTTCTCCTCGTTGCGAAAGCCGTACTTGGAGTAGTCAAACTGCAGGTTGGTTGCCTCTGCGACCATTGTATCTTTCTCCTATGAAGAACCCGGAACTGGCCAGTACCAGGAGCCAGAGGTCAGGAGCCAGCTGTCAGGGACGAAGATCACCGAGCCGGGCGCCGAAGCGCAGGAACCTGATAGCGCTGTGACCCATCACTGCCACTGGCTCAGACAGTTCGTGGCTCTCACAGCTCATCGTCACTCACCTGACCCACCCCATACAACCCGGCCTTGAGAGTCTTGAGCGAGAGCAGCGCGCACTTGAGCCGGGTGGGGTTCTTACTGAGCGGGATACCGATCAGCGCAAGCAGATCGTCCTTGCGATACGCCCTCGCCTGCTCAACCGACATCCCGCGCAGCTCATCGGTTAGCATGGAGGCCGAAGCCTGGCTAATCGCGCAGCCCCGGCCCGAGAAGCGGACATTGGTGATCACTCCATCCTCGATCAGCAGATCGATCCGCACCCGGTCGCCACAGAGGGGGTTATGCTCCTCGTGGCTCACCGAGGCGCCCTCGATCGTGCCGAAGTTGTGCGGGTGCCTGGCGTGCTCGAGGATCTGCTCGCGGTACATGTCGTCCATGGCCGTCCTGTCTACCGAAACATCCTCCGCGCCTTCTCAATCCCGGCCACCAGGCGGTCCACCTCTTCGGGGATGTTGTAGATATAGAAGCTGGCGCGCGTGGTTGCCGGCACATCCAGATGGCGGTGCAGGGGCTGGGTACAGTGGTGCCCGGCGCGCACCGCCACGCCCTCGCCGTCGAGCACGGCGGCGAGATCGTGGGGGTGAACCCCCTCCAGGGCGAAGCTCACAGCAGCGCCGCGCTCCCGGGTATCGCGCGGGCCAACGATCGTCAGGCCGTCCACGGCGCCGAGCCGTTCCAGGGCGTAGGCGAGCAACTCGTGCTCGTGGCGCTGGATGGCCTCCATGCCGATCGCGCTCAGGTAGTCAACCGCCGCGCCGAAGGCGATCGCCTCACCGATCGCCGGCGTGCCGGCCTCGAAGCGAGCGGGCACATCGGCGAAGCTGCTCTGGTCGAGCTCCACCACCTTGATCATCGAGCCACCGCCGAGGAAGGGAGGCATGGCATCGAGCAATTCACGGCGACCCCAGAGCGCGCCGATCCCGGTGGGGGCACACATCTTATGGCCGCTGAAGGCCAGGAAGTCGCACCCCAGCGCTTGTACGTTCACCGGCATATGCGGCACGCTCTGGGCGCCGTCCACCACGACAATCGCCCCGACAGCGTGGGCGCGCTCGGCGATCTGGCGCACCGGGTTGATGGTGCCAAGCACATTCGACTGATGGGCCAGGGCCACGACCCGGGTACGGTCGGTAAGCCTGGTATCGAGCTCATCGAGCACCAGGCGGCCCTCACCATCGAGCCCCAGGTAGTCGATCACGGCGCCGGTACGCCGGGCGATCAGCTGCCAGGGCACGATGTTGGAGTGGTGCTCCATCAGCGTAAGCAGGATCCGGTCGCCGGGGCGCAGATTGGCGCCACCCCACGCGTTCGCCACCAGGTTCAGCGCCTCGGTGGTATTGCGCGTAAAGACAACCTCACGGGGCGAGGCCGCCCCGATGAAGCTGGCCACCTTCCCACGGGCCCGCTCGTAGGCAAAGGTCGCCTCTTCGCTGAGCCGGTAGACGCCACGGTGGACATTGGCGTTATAGCGCCGGTAGTAGTCCTCCAGGCAATCGAGCACCTGGCGGGGCTTCTGCGACGAAGCCCCGCTATCGAGAAAGGCCAGGGGCTTGCCGTTCACCTCCTGCTGGAGGATGGGAAACTCGCGGCGGATGGCGAGCACATCAAACTGGGTGAGGGTGGGAGCCATATGCCTGCTCCATGCACCATGCCAGCGGCGGCGTACCGGTCGGCCCGGCCCCGGGCATAGTGCATGCTGCCTATCAGATCTTCCCTTCGATCAGCGCCTCCAGCTCCCTGCGCAGCTCCTCCAGGGGGATCGTATCCAGGGCCGGGTTGAAGAAGCCCATCACGATCATGCGCTTGGCGTCGGCCTTTGAGATGCCGCGCGACTGCATGTAGAAGAGCTGCTCTTCCTCGACATCACCGCTGGTGGAGGCGTGGCCGCCCTTGATCACGCTATTGGTATCGATCTTCAGCCCGGGGATCGAGTCGTTGCGAGCCTTCGGGCTGAGGTGGAGCGCGTGCTCCTCCAGGCGCGTGCTGGTCGAGCTGGACTCGCGCTCGATCTTGATCATGCCGTCGAAGACGCTATAGCCGGTGTCGTTCACCACCGTCTTGAACTGCATAAAGCTCTCGGCGCTATGGCCCACGTGGCGCAGCCAGGGCGCGGAGAGCAGCGTCTGGGTGCCGCTGGCGAAGGTGGCACCGAGCCAGTTCACGCGCGAGCCATCGCCCTTCAGCGTTGTCTCGGCCTCGATATGCTGCACCTGGCCACCCAGGGCAATCGAGGTCCACTCAGCGTCGGCATCACGATCGAGCAGCAGCCGCTGCCCGCCAATGTGGTAGACCCCACCACCCCAGCGCTGGACGGAGATAAAGCGCACCTTGCTCCCGGGGCCAGCGAAGATCTCGCTCACGGGGGCAGCGAGCGCGGGCGCCAGCTGATCAGGTCCAACGAAATCTTCGATCACCGTCACCTGGGCAGTGGCCTCAACGATCACGAGCGTGCGCGGGAAGGTCGTACGGCTCCCCTCGGGGAGGGTGTAGCGCACGTGGATGGGCGCCTCGGCGGCCACGCCCCGGGGCACATAGACGAAGGCCCCGTCCTGCCAGAGGGCTGCCCGCAGCGCGCTGAACTTGTGCTCCAGGGGCGGCACGGCGGCATCGAGGTACTGGCGGATGAGTTCGCCGTGGCTTGCGAGAGCCTGGCGCAGCGGCTTCACCACTACCCCCTGAGCCGCCATCGCCTCGTCCCACACAACGGACAGCGCGACGCTGCCCGGGACCACACTGAGGGCATCGGCGTCCAGGCCGCTCAGATCGGTGCGGCGCCAGACGGGCGGCGCGGCCTGGGCAAAGAAGGACCAGGCCGTCTCACGGCGCTCGATCAGCCAGGCGGGCTCACCGGCGGCCCGGGCACGGCCGGCGATCGTATCGGCGGTCAGCTCCTTCAGCATCAGCGGTAGCATCACGCAGCCCCCGCCAGCTCTTCGCGCAACCAGTCGTAGCCCTTCTCCTCAAGCTCAAGGGCGAGCTCGGGGCCACCATCGCGCACGATCCGGCCATCCATCATCACCGAGACGAACTGGGGCTTGATATAGTTGAGCAGGCGCTGGTAGTGGGTGATCACCAGCGCGCCCATGCTGGGGCCAGCCAGCCGGTTCACACCCTCGGCCACGATCCGGAGGGCATCGATATCGAGGCCGGAGTCGGTCTCATCCATCACAGCCATACTCGGCTTGAGCAGCGTCATCTGGAGGATCTCAAGGCGCTTCTTCTCACCGCCGGAGAAACCTTCGTTGAGGTAGCGGCGGGCGAAGCTCTCGTCCATCTCCAACTGCTTCATGCCCTCGCGCAACTGCTTGCGGAACTCGGCCACCGGAATCGCGGTCGCCTTCGGGTCCTGGCCCTCCTGGGCCCGGTGAGCATTGATTGCCGCTCGCAGGAAGTTGGCCACCGTCACGCCGGGCACCGCCACCGGGTACTGAAAGGCGAGAAAGAGGCCCAGCTTGCTCCGCTCATCGGGCTCAAGCTCGAGCACATTGTGCTCCTTGTACCAGATCTCACCGCCCGTCACCTCATACCCGGGGTGACCGGCGATCACATGGGCCAGGGTGCTCTTGCCGCTCCCGTTGGGGCCCATAATCGCGTGGATGGTCCCGGCGCGCACGGTAAGGTTGACACCCTTGAGGATCTCCTTCTCACCGATGCGTGCCTGGAGATCGTGAATAACCAGATCGCTGCTCATGTGCTCCTCATACCCAATGACAGGGTTCCAATGTGTGTGACAACCAAGAGCAGAGCTGCGCTAGCGCGCTAGCAGCAGCCGGAGTGGAGCGAGCCTAGCTCCGCTCTACCGGAGTGAGGGGAATGTCGCCACTGCGCACGACGAAGCGACAGGTATGCGCGCCTTCGCGGATCGTGCTCTCCAGAGCGAGCTTCTCACCGAGCACATACTCGATCATCTGCCGCTCCATCGAGCAGACCTCCGGGTAGTCCTGGGCGACATCGTAGAAAGGGCAGGCGAAGAGGCGAATGCCATCGCCGGCCTCGGCAACTTCGGCGGGGACACCACGAAGCTCGAGCAGGCGGCGCAACTCGTCCAGCCGGGCGCCCACATCGGTGCCGGCCATCCGATCGGCATACTCATCGGCGAGGCGACGGCTGACGCGCTCGAGGATCTGCTCCACCTTGTCGGGGCCTTCGAGGGCGATCAGCTCCCGCAGCAGTCCAGTGATCAGGCGATCGTACTGCTTGGGGAAGCGGCTGCGGGCCTCATCGCTCAAGGTGTAGACCAGGCGCGGCCGGCCGGGGCCGTGACGCTCGGTACGTGCCACCACCAGGCCCTCGGCCTGCAGATGGACGAGATGGTCGCGCACGGCGGTGGCGCTTACCCCGAGCAAGGCAGCGAGATCCTTGACCGTCGCCTCGCCGTTGCGCTGGAGGTAGCTTAAAATCTGCCCCGCCGGACTTGCGGCGGCATAGCCAATTACAAGCATAGTCGCAATCCTCCGAACTACTATGAGTCTACCAGCCTTCGGCTGTTTTGTCAATAAAGTAAGCAAATACTTGCTTTATTCACACCCTGACGTGTAGGATGGGCAACCGGGAGTAGCGTCGGCGCCGCACGACCCGCGCATGCCCGGGGAGCACACCGACATAACCTGGCCAGATTACCTGTAACTATGTAATCACGGCTATGCTACACTGGAGCTGCGTCCACAGGACCAGAGCAGAGCGGGTGGCCGGTTGCCGCGGCTGTACCCGCCGGAGGAGGGAGCGATGAGCGCGAAGTGGGAGTATAAGGTCGTCTTTGTCGAGGGCTGGGAGCGGATCTCCGTCGAGGGCCAGGAGACCCGACCGGAGGAGGATGAGCGGCACAGCGCCTTCGGACGGCGGATGCTGAACGGCTTCGGCGCCGATGGCTGGGAGCTTACGGGCATCCAGCACGCCATGCCGGGGCGGAGCTACCTGATCTTCAAGCGCCCCCTGGCCGAGGGCGCCGAACCGGATCTATCGGTGGTCAAGCGCGAGCGTCCAGCCCAGCCCGAGAGCACGCCTGCCCCCAGCGACACCAGCGGCGCACAGGTGGTGTCGGTCTGAGCGCCGAGCGGTGTGCGTAGCGCGCCGAACGGTCGGGCCGCAACGGATCAACAGATGAGCGCCACCCCCGGCACTGCCGTGGCGTGGCGCTCGTGCGACGCGCGGTGTTCGGCGCTTGCGAGTGTGGACAAGGTTCGGGCAGCCTGGCCGTCTGGCTTCACGCGTGGCGGGCTGCCGCGGCCCTGTCCCCTGTGCCCAGTTCCCTGTACCCTTGCCTTAACGCCCCTCGTTCCGCCTCGGATTGATGCGTGGCCCGCGAGCGCCGAAGGGGCCAGCGCCGGTGCCACCCTCGGCAGTATGGGCCTTTTCGCTGGTGAGGCTCACGCTCGGGGGCTGGGGCCCATCACCCTGGCCCACCTGCAGGCGTCCGACCTCCTGAGCACGCAACTCTTCGGCCTGGCGCAACAGATCGGGCGCGGATTCGTAGAAGAACTCGAGGGCCTCGCCGTGCTTGTCGACGCCGGTGTAGCTGACGAGCACGCGGCTCCCCGGAGGGATACCGCCCGAGGCCAGCAAGTCGGCCAGGGGCGCGTCGATATTCTTCAGCAGTTGCTGGCGCAGGGGGCGAGCGCCAAAGCGCGAGTCGAAGCCCTTTGTGAGCAAGTACTCGCGGGCTTCGTGGGTCACCTCGACGCGAATGCCGTGGCGCAGGTACTGCTCGTTACTCTCGAGCAGCATGCGGTCGAGCACGTGGCGCAGCACATCGCTGGAGAGCGGGCGAAACGCGATGATCTCGTCGAGGCGGTTGATCCATTCGGGCTGAAAGACCTTCTGCAGGGCCTCGAAGCCGATCTGGTAGATCTGCTGGCCGGTTGCCTCCACATCGCCGTGGGGGGTACGGAAGCCGATCGTGCGCCGGTCGAGAAAATCCACCATCTCTTTGGCGCCGACGTTAGTGGTAAAGATGACGATGCTCGATTGGAAGCTAACACGGCGGCCACCGTTAAGCAGGAGGATCTCGCCGTCCTCCATCACCTGGAGCAGCAGGTTCCAGAGCTCTGGCTGGCCTTTCTCGATCTCGTCGAAGAGCACAACGCTATTCTCCTGCTCAATGATCTCCGGGTTGAGCAGGGGCTTCTGGTCGCGCCCGACATAGCTCGGCGGGGCACCCACGAGGGCACTCACTTCGTGACCCTGGCTGAAGAGCGAGCAGTCGATCTTGAGGAAGGCTTCGCCATCGGGGCGGATGAGCTGGGCCAGTGCACGGGCGGTGGCCGTCTTCCCCACTCCGGTAGGGCCAAGAAAGAGCAGCGTCGCCCGTGGGCGCCGGGGATTGCCCGCCGAGAAGCCGAAGCGAGCACGGTTGAGCAGGCGCACAACGCTCTCGATCGCCCGCTCCTGGCCGAAGATCTGCTCCCGCAGCCGGCGCTCGACGGCATCGAGTGGGTTCTGGTCGCCACGCACCGCCCGCGTCATCCCGCGCATGTGCTCAGTCATACTGCCCCTCGCCCTCCTTAAAGATCGTGCCGCCGCGCAGCGGCGCCGCCGTACTCGCCGGGCCGCATTGTAACACCCGGCCCTTACCGCCACGGCGACGCCCCCATTCCCGCCGGGGTGGCGTATGCCCAGACCGGGGCGGCACCCCCATTCCCGCCGGGGTGGCGCACGTCCACACCGGGGCGGCACCCCCATTCCCGCCGGGGTGGCGCCCCCATTCCCGCCGGGGTGGCGCACGTCCACACCGGGGCAGCGCCTATTCCCGCCGGGGTGGCGTATGCCCCCTCGGTAGAGACGCCCCAATGGGGCGTCTCCGGTAGAGACGCCCCATTGGGGCGTCTCTACCGGAGACGGGTCACGGCGGTGATCCCGGCGATGATCGTGAATGCGATCAGGCTCAGCGGCAGGCCAACAACCAGCGATATCAGGGTCGTCCAGGGGAGGGCGCCGATTGTGAAACACGCGCCAACGGCGAATTGCATCGGGCGGCCACGCTTACTGCGCGTGAGCCTGTCGGTGAGGCGTATGAGCAAGTCGCCTGCCACGGGGCCCAGCAAAAAGGCCACGATGAGGCCGAAGAAGCCGATCCGCAGCAGTATCTGTGAGGCGAGAAAGGTGACGAGCACACCGTAGATCAGCGCGACGACCGCCACAAGCAGGATCTGCCCGGTGGAGACCTGGTAGTTCACGGGTCGGCGGATTCTGGCGCACTCGGGGCAGAGTTGCCCCACAGCGGCCGGCCGCACGCAGTCGGCGCAGATCGGGCGCTCACAGCTGGTGCAGCGCAGGCCCGTCTCCCGACCGGGGTGGATGTAGCAGTGGAGCGTGGCAGGGACTTCGGGTAGCTCGGGAGGAGGCTCGGCAAGCTCGATGGTCGCGCCATCTGCTACCGGGGTGGGCTCGCGCACCTGTACACCGCCTGGCGCGAGCACCTCTCCAGCGGCCATGCGGGCCTCGACCTGGGCTAGCGCCGCGCGGGCCTCGACGTGCTCGGGATTGATCGCAAGGGCGCGCTGCAGGTACTCACGCTTTTCGCGGTAGGGGCGGACGCTGCCGGCAAGGCCGATCAGCGCCTCGACGCGGCGCGGATCGAGCTCGAGTGCCTCGCGAAAGCGCTGGCGGGCGGTGTAGGCATCGCCGGCAAAGAGGGCGGCGTTGCCCTGGGCTACCAACGCGCCCGCGTCGCCGGCAGCGGCAGGGGTGTCGGTCATGGTATCCTCCTGCGGGCATTATACCGTGGCCGGCTCCTCAGGGGCAATGGGGCGATGGAGCGCCCTGCCGCCCGTCTGGTGGAGTACAATAGCTATTACCGGTTTCACCTCCACCAGGGAGTTTCTATGTTTAGCACCGACTATGTCTGCACGCTCGCAGCGTATGGATCGTGGGCCACTGGCCGCCTGCTGGCGACGGCGGCAGCCCTTGAGCCTGGCCAACTGGAGCTTGCGCCTTTCGCCGGGCACCCCTCCCTCCGCGCCACCTTCGTCCATATGCTTGGCGCCGAGTCGCTCTGGCGCCAGCGCTGGGAGGGCTTCCCCAGCCCCACCATGCTCAAGCCCGCCGAGATCCCCGACCTTGACGCTCTGCGTGAGCGCTGGGCAATCGAGGAGGCCGCCTGGCGCGAGCGCCTCGCCACGCTGGACGATGCGGCGCTCACACAGCCCATTCGCTACCATACCCTGAGCGGCCACCCTTACACTCAGCCCCTCTGGCAGATCCTGGCCCAGGTCTTCAACCACGCAACGCAGCACCGGGCCGAGGTGGCGGCGATGCTCACGGTGCTCGGCCACTCGCCGGGCGACCTGGACCTGATTGTCTATCTTCGGCAGGGCGGCGGATGAGCCTGCGGCCTGGTGGCCTGGCGTCGTGATGATGGCCTCCTCAGGGGGCGTTGCAGCGAGCATACGTTCCCAGAGCTCTACGCCTTGCGGAGCACGAAGAAGTAGTACGGCCCATCGTCGTCGGGGGGCGCCTCATAGATCCGCCGCAGCAGCGGCTCCCAGAGCAGATTGGGCGTGAGCGGTGGAGCCAGGAGCCAGCGCCCGGTGAGCCGCCTGGTGAGCAGCGAGGGCGCGCCATAGTAGTGGCTCAGGTCGAAGAGCTTGAGCGCGGCCGCGCTCAGGTAGGGCCGGACGCTCATGACCGTGAACCCGGCCCGGCTGAAACGCTCGGCCCACCCCTCACGGCTGAGTGTGTTGACGTGGGCCGAGATCTTGTTGAACCAGTTGCCATACCGCGCCCCATCGAGCCCGAACCTGTCCAGCACCCAGGTGCCAAGCAACTCCTTCGGGAAGCGGTTGCCCACGACCGAGGCCACAAAGAGTCCACCGGGCCGCAGCACCCGCGCCGTCTCGGCCAGGGTTTCGTCCAGCGGCACGACATGCTCCAGCACGCAGTTGGAGATCGCGCTGGCGAAGCTGGCGTCGGGAAAGGGCAGGGCGCGACCATTGGCCACACTCAGTCCCGCATAGGCGCCACGGGCCAGCGCCTCGCGGGTATCGGCGAGCAGCGGATCGATCCCGAAGATCTGCCGACCGGGCAGCGCGATCTGCACGAAGGTGCCATCGCCGGAGCCAATATCGACGATCGGCTCGGGTAGTTCCGGCGCCAGCTCGGCAAAGAGCCGCGCCTCGATCGAGCGGATCATCACCCGGTGGATGGGCAGGGTGAGCAGGTGGGGGCGAAGGAAATCCTGTGGCATGTGCATGCACCTCGCACCACGGAGCGGCCAGACGACCGCCCACGTGTGCCATTCCTACCGGCGTAGGTCCTCGAAGAGCCGCTCGTACTCAAGGGCCGTCTTCTCGGTGGAGAATTTCGCCGCGATCTCCTCGCGCGGCCGCACGTAGCGCTCACGCAGCTCGATCACCCGCAGGATCGCGGCGGCAAGGGCCTCGCTGTCGCCGACCGGCACCACCTCGCCCATGCCAGTCTGATAGACCGGCTGGCGCACCCCGGGCAGCGCCGCGGCAATCGAGGGCGTGCCGCAGAGCATCGCCTCGACCTGCACGAGGCCGAAGGTCTCGGTGGAGTTGAGCGATGGCACGACGATGACGTCGAGATTGGGGAAAAAGGCCGCCATCTCCTCGGGGCCGAGGGTGCCCAGAAAGGTCCAGTGGCGGGCAAAGCGGGCGAACTCGGGCGCGAGCCGGCGGGCGTAGGCCTCCTCGCCGAGCACATGTTCGAAGGGACCGGCGAAGAGTACCCGCGCCTGCGGATAGACCTCGAGCACCTTCGGTAGGGCCCGCAGTAGCACCTCCACCCCCTTCTCGGCGGCGAGGCGGGCGGCCATGCCGATCACGGGGCCGCGCAGGTTCCAGCGCTCGCGGAAGGCCGCCACATCCTCGGGAGAGGCGGGGGCAACCTCTACCGGGGGCGGAATGACGACGATCTTCTCGCGGAAGCGGCGCAAAAAAGGCGAGTGGTCGGCAAAATCCCGGGTGTAGGCCACGATCCGTGTAGCGAGGGCGCCGGCAGCGAGGTTGGCAGCATCGACCACCCGGTTAGCCACCGTGTTGAGGATCGAGAAGGGTAGCTGGAGGTCGCTATGGTAGGTGAGCACTACCGGCTGGCGCAGCAGGCGCCCGCGCAGGGCCAGACCGGGAGCGTCGAACTGCGGCAGGTGTAGGCTCATCGCATCGTGCTGGAGCGCAAGCGAGGTGGCTAGCCAGCCGAAGGTGGGCATGATCACACCCTTGCTCACCCGCGCGATCACAGGCGCCCGTACCACTCGGACGCCGTCGAGCTCCTCGCGCAGCGGGAGGCTCGGGTCGTACTGGGAGGTGAGCACGGTGACGCTGTGGCCACGGCGCACAAGCGCGGTAGCCAGGCGTTGCACGTAGATGGTGAGCCCGCTGGTGTAGGGGCGGTAATAGGTGAGCGCGCAGAGAATCCGCATAGCCATGCAATCCGCAATCGTCTTGATGAACCCGACCTACCAGTCCCCCACCGCCAGATTGGCCCCCGGGGCTCTCCTCGCCGGGGCTCGTTCGAGCTCCAACTCACCACCGGGCCGCCCTCGCCTGTATGGAGCCGGTCGCCAGCCCCCGCTCCCGCGCTTCCGCGCGGGAGCACAGCCCGCCAGGATGCGGGAAACCGCCACGCGCACGCCCGCTCTGTTCGCCCAGACTCCCGGCACGGGAGCGAAGGGGCCACAGGGGTCCCGATGCGAATGCACCCCACTTCTCTGGCCCGAGCAGGGCCGGAGCTCCGCTTCCGCGTGCGCGGGATGCGGTGAGATGGGCAACGGCGGATCGGCCCTGCCCACCGTATCCGCCTGCTCGTCCACAGCGTCGCCGTGGCGCCTGCTACCCGGTGAAGAGCGCCAGATTGTCGCCAACCCAGCTCCAGAGCCGCCCCATGCCCTCCTCCAGACCGACGGTTGGACGCCAGCCAAGCTCCTGCGCGGCTTTGCGCACATCGAGCACACAGACGGGCTGGTCACCTGGGCGCCAGTCACCGTAGCGCGCGGCAGCGATCGGACGTCCGGCCAGGCGGCTGAGCAGCGGCTGGAACTCGGCCCAGATCGAGAGGGTATTGGCGGGACCGCCGCCCACATTGTAGATCTTGCCGGCCGCGACATCGAGGCGCATAAGCGCCAGCTCGTAGAGGTCCACCAGGTCGCTCACGTAGAGCATGTCGCGCACCTGCTTGCCATCGCCGTAGATACTGATCGGGCGGCCCGTCTGCGCGGCAATCACGAAGTGGGCCGCCCACCCCTGGTCTTCCACGCCGAACTGTCGCGGGCCGTAGATCGCCGATTGGCGGAAGACCACCGTGGGGATGCCATAGATCCGGTGGTAATCGCGCACATACTGATCGCCGGCGCCCTTTGAACACCCATAGGGCGAGTGCAGATCGAGCGGCTGGGTCTCCGGCACACCGTAAGGCAGATCCCGGTAGCGGTAACGGGTGGGCTCCTCAACGATCGCCAGATCCTCCATGGCGCCGTAGACCTTATTGGTCGAGGCGTAGAGCACCGCCGGGGGGGCGGGGGCCAGCCGGGCGCCCTCCAGCACGTTGAAGGTACCGAGCGCATTGATCTCAAAGTCGGTCCGTGGATCACGCACCGAGGTGGTCACGGCCACCTGGCTGGCGAGATGGAAGACGGCCTCGACCCCGGCGACGGCGGCCGCGATTGCCGGCGCATCGCGCACATCGCCCTCGATGAAGCGCAGCGTGCCTGGCAGCGCCAGGGCCCGCTCGCGGAGCCAGGCCAGGTTGTGGGGGGTGCGGGGCCGCGACAGGTTGTCGAAGATTGTGACGGTATGGCCGCGCTCGAGCAGGCGCTCGGCAAGGTTCGACCCGATGAATCCGGCCCCGCCGGTGATCAGGATGCGCATCGCTCCCGTCCATCATCAGCTGTTCACCCGGAGTGCGGGCGAGTCACGGCATTATATCGGCGCCTACACCCCTTGACAAGGCGCCGCGTCGCCGCCGCCGCCGGGCTCGTCCAACCTCCGGCGGCGCCACCGGCCCTTCCCTCTCGTTCCTGAGCTTGTGGGGCGGACAGAACAGGCGGACGGAAACGGGATGCTCCGCGTTGGGAAGCGCTGCAGGCCCTCACCACCGCTTTCGCGGAGGCAGGCTCCCCCGCCTCCACGGGCGTGACCCAAGCGCGCCCGGCGGTGTCGTTCCCACGCAAGCGGGGACCCAGCGTACGCGGGCGGGGGAGCAGCCCGCGTCAAGGCAGACAGTCAACACGCCCGCCGTGGGTGTCGTTCCCGCGCAAGCGGGAACCCAGCGCACACGGGCGGGGGAGCCGCCCTCGTCAAGGCAGACGATCAACACGCGCGCCGTGGGTGTCGTTCCCGCGCAAGCGAGTTGAGGGGGAGCGGGCAAGGTTGCATCAGCTCTCGCCATCACCCCGGTTGAAACCGGCATCGGCGAGTAGGGCACCGATCGTGCGCAGGGACCCAACCGCTTTTTCGGAGTCGTGGGCCTGATCTTCAGCCAGGGTGATTAAGGCTTTCCACAGCGCCCAGCCTCGGCCCCGAACCCAGGTATCGTCGTCGATCGGCAACCCGGCGCGGAACACCGCCCGGCTCTCGCTGTCGAGGAAGGTCCAGGCGATTACCGTGTCGCAGGCGGGGTCGCCCACACCGCAGCAGCCAAAGTCCAGCACGGCGCAGAGCCTTCCCGAGCGCACCAGGAGATTGTTGACGGCCACATCGCCGTGGAACCAGACAGGCGGGCCATACCACGGCGCCGCCAGGGCAGCTTCCCACACGGCCATGGCAGCCCGAGCGTCGACGAGGCCGTGGAGCGTGGCGAGCGCCCGGCGGGTCTCGCCGTCGTAGGTTGCGAGGGGCCCACCACGACAAAAGCTGTGGGGGCCAGGGGGCGGGCCGCCGGAGGTGTCGATCCGCTGGAGCGCGACGAGAAACGCGGCCAGATCGGCGGCGAAGGCAGGCAGGTCGGCAATACGCTCGCGGCGGGCAGTCTCGCCGTCGAGCCAGCGGTAGACCGACCAGGGCCACGGGTAGCCCGCGCCAGGCCGCCCGAGGGCCAGAGGCGCCGGAATCGGCTGCGGCAGATGGGGCGCCAGGGCGGGCAACCAGCGCTGCTCCTTCGCCACCTGCGGCGTGTACCGCTCGGCGCTGGGGAGCCGCACCGCGAGCTCTGGCCCGAGCCGAAAAGTGCGATTGTCCCAGCCCTGGGGCTCGGCCGGGGCGATCGAGGCGCTGCAGTGGGCAGCGATACCATGCCTGATGTGCAGGTAGGCGCCGTGCTCGGTGGCGTTGCCAGGCCCGCTCCACCAGAGGACTGTGCACCACTCGATGTTGTAGTTCAGCCAGATGTTGCCGATCTGCTATGGCGCTAGATCGGGGCGGTTCCCATCGTTAGGCAAGGATCGCGGGAAGGTGAAGGCGCCGGAGCTGTCGTCACCGTGGTACACTGGCACTTTCTCTTCCCGGCCTTCGGGCGCCTACGGCGAGCGCCCGAAGGCCCAGGTCTGCCCGTTTGGCCCGAAGAGATAGACGGTGTTGGTGCCAGACATGTAGATGGCCGCACCAGTGAGCTCAATACCGTTGGTGTAGTACGGCTGGACCACACCACTATCACCACGCTCGGGCGCCACGGCCCAGCCCAGCGCCTCGCGTATCTCTGGTTGCTCACGCCAGACCTTGCCGAAGCCGCGCTTGGGCTCCAGGAGTCCCGGCGGCAGGGTCAGGTCAGCGGTTTCCGGCTGCCCCTCTGTCCAGCGATCGGCGAAGCTCTTCCACACCACGGGAAGGGGCGACGTCCGAATAGTGTAAACGCGGCTGCCGAAATTCTGGCCTGCCCAGACCATCACACCCCGCTCGAAGTACTGTTCGGCCAGGGGCGCGTTACGCTGGGCAACCACTGGGCAGCCGGCGAGGTACATCGCCAACCCATAGGTCTGCCAGGCGTAATCACCAAAGACTGGATCCAGCCCAACGGCACAGGTAGCCGAGGGGATTCGCAGCCTCTCCTCGCGGCCGAGGAGCCCGAGCAGCACGGGCGCGCCGGGCAGTTCGGTGTGGCGCTCTATGCGCCGCCGCTCAAAGTACTGGACCTCGCCAGTCCACGGGCCCATCGTCATGGTGAACGGCTCGCTGATGGGGTAGCCCAGGCGTGGGAAGCCACCGCTGCGCTCCCAGACCTGGAGATAGGGCGGGCAGAGGCTGTGGCGGGTCTGCGGGAAATAGCGGCACCCGGGGGCTGCCGGGCCATCGAGGCCGACTGGTTGGGACAGCAGGGAGTAAGACAGGAACGCGCGCAACTGTTCGGCGCCAAGACGGCCGGCAAGAATGCCCAACCCCTCGCTCCGGTGATCCTCGAGCCGATCGCGCTCGAACCACTGGACAGGGCCGGAGAAGACGATCTGGCCCTGCTCGTCGCGGACATCCTCTATCTGCACGGGGCCGATAGGAAAGCCTAAGATCGGCAGACCGCCGTTGCGCTCCCAGTAGGCGCGGAAGGCGCCCTCGATGCAGTAGCCTGTCTCAGGGAAGCATCGAAGGGTCGTCTGCGCGTCAGCCGGCATAGACGGTAGGAGCAGCAAGACGAGCACGATGGTAAAGAAGCCTGGCTTGCGGATCATAGTCCACCTCCCCGTATCACCGCCTTCAGCCTACCACATCGCAGCCACACGGCTATGAGAGCGCCCTAACACTGGCATCACCGGACACTGCGGACCGGCTAAGAGAGCTGTGCCGCTGGATAGTCGCCGCCTGGCTGCGGAGCGGGTCAGCTTTCAGGAGCTCCTCGACGTCTCCCGGCAGGGGTAAGCGATGGAACTGCTCCGCGAGGGTCAGCAAGCGATCGGCGAGATCGCCTATACGCTCGGGAATAGCGAGCAGAGTGAGGGCACCGTATCCTTCACCATGCGTTCGATGATACGATGCCCTCGCACTCAGTAGAGGAAGAAACCCATCCTTCGTTTCCGGATCACGCCGATGGCTCAACACGGATGAGCCGGCGCCGACCGACGGCAGCCTTGGGCGCCTCGATCTTCAAGATCCCGTTCGCCAGGGTGGCACGCACCTGGTCGGTATCGATCTCCACCGGAAACTCGAAGAGCCGCGACATCGGCTCAAGCGGTTGCTCGCGCTGGATGTATCGCCGGTCGCTCTGAGCCTGATCCTGCTGCGGCTTCGTCGCGACCGTCAGGCTCTTGCTGGTAGCGTCGATGAGGATCTCCTCCGGCCTTCGTCCGGCAAGTGGAATCTCGATCACGTACCCATCACCGTCCAGCGTCTCGTAGATATCGGCTGTCAGGCGTGGCGAAGGCAACGCCGGCCGCATCTTTCCGAGACCCCAATGCTGGAACTGCACCATATGATGCCTCCCTTCATTACCTTGTCTCCAGGCAGCGAAACGCACATCCACGCCTCCACCACGATGGAGAAGGACTCCGGCAGGCGCGGAGGATCAGACCATAGGCGCCGTAAATGGCACCCGCGCTTGCGCCAGTAGGTCGCGCACCGCTTCGTCCGTCGTCTGCGAGAAGTCCGCGTACCAGAGGCCAACGGCGTAGAACGGCTCCGGCGTAATGGCGCAGACGATGTCGTCCGCCTCTTCGCGCAGCGCTGCGCAGGACTCGGGCGCGGCAACTGGCACCGCGACCACGATGCGATCGGGCCGCTGCTGGCGCAGGGCTTTGATGGCGGCGCTCATGGTCGCGCCGGTTGCCAGACCATCATCCACGAGGATCACCGTCCGTCCATGCACCTCCGGACGCGGACGATCACCACGGTAGAGGCGCTCGCGCCGTGCCAGTTCCTGCTGCTCCCTGGCGGTAACAGCCGCGACCACGTGAGCGGGGAGGTTCAAATGGCGCACGAGCTCGTCGTTGAGCACGCCCACCCCCCCGCTCGCGATGGCGCCCATCGCCAACTCCTCGTGGCCCGGCACGCCCAGCTTGCGCACCAGAAAAACGTCCAGCGGCGCATCGAGTGCGCGTGCCACTTCAAAGGCAACCGGTACTCCGCCACGCGGCAGCGCTAGCACCAACACGTCCGAGCGGTTGGCGTAGGCGGAAAGCAGCGCCGCGAGCCGCCTGCCAGCATCGCGGCGATCGCGAAACCGGAATTGCTGCATGGCCGCCCTCCTCCCGCTGGCGACCAGCGCAGACCTGCGTCGCCAGTTCAGGGTATCGATCGCGCCAGCGGCCAGGAACGGCTCCAGCGCCCGTGATCAGCGGAGTGGAGCCATGGCGAGGGTGATCTGGCCGGGGCGACCGGGCTGCACTCATTGCGAATCGGTGTGGCGACGCCGCATTGGTATCACTCACCAGAGCCCGACGCGGAGCGAGCCGTGGACGGTTCTGGCGCCACGGCGCCGCGCCCTTGCGGAGAGTGCGCCGACCACCCGGTTGGCATCCAGCAGGGCGGATCGCTGGCTGGAAAGCTCTCGATTAGCGCCTCGTCGACCAAGGCGTCAAGGGCGTCCGCCGGTTCGGCAGCGTCTGGATCGATCACCGGTTGCCACGTCGTTACACCATAGGACATCAGCATCGTTCGCTCCCTCCTCTCCGGGTGGCATCGTCCTCTAGCGCCACAGGCGGGCGAGGAGATTGGCGATGAGTGTCAGGAGCAGGCTCACCAGCAGCATCGTGCCGAGCGGGATGAAGATGGTCACATTATCGCGCTCGATCAGTAGATCGCCGGGCAAGCGCCCGAGCCAGGGGAGGCGACCGAGCGCCAGCAAGGCGACCCCGATCACGATCAGCACAACCCCCGCTCCGATAAGCCAGCGCCCGATATCAGACATCATGCTGCGTCCTTACGCACGGGTACAGGGATGGTTCCACAGGGGGCCAGCCCCACGCTTTCGCGGGGGCAGGCCCCCGCTCCCAACGCGGGAGCGGGGAACGCAGCCCGCCAGGATGCGGTAAACCACTCCTCGCCTACCCGATCTGTCCGTCCCTGAACTCCACAGCGGCGGGGCATCAATGAGCGGTGGTATCAGCCAGTGAAGCGCCCCGTCCATATAACGATCCGCGATCGTCGGGGGATGCATCGGGTTGACGCACCCCCCGTGGCGAGCGATCGGCGCCTACATGCCATCGTCGGCCATCGACGGCGCCGCACCATTCTTCTTCGGCTCCGGCGCATCGGCGATCAGCGCCTCCGTCGTCAGGATGACACCAGCGACACTGATCGCGTTCTCCAGGGCCGTGCGCACGACCTTGGCCGGGTCGATGATCCCGGCGGCGATCAGGTCAACGTACGCACCCGTCATCACATCGTACCCGTAGTTGGGGTTGTGATGCTCACGCTGGGCGGCACGCACGTGCTCGACGACGACCGGGCCATCTTCGCCAGCGTTGGTGGCAAGCTGGCGGAGGGGCTCCTCAAGCGCGCGCCGCAGCATATTCAGCGCCATGCGCTCCTCATCGAACTGCGCCTGCACGCCGTCCAGGGCCGGAATGGCGTTCAGCAGCGCGACACCGCCACCGGGCACGATGCCCTCCTCCACTGCCGCGCGGGTTGCATTGAGCGCGTCCTCGACCCGTGCCTTGCGCTCCTTAAGCGCCGTCTCGGTCGGCGCGCCGACCTTGATCACCGCGACACCGCCAGCGAGTTTGGCAGCCCGCTCCTGGAGCTTCTCCCGGTCGTAGTCGCTGGTGGTGGTCTCAATCTGCGCGCGGATCTGCGCAATGCGGGCCTGGATGGCCTGCTTGTCGCCCGCGCCCTCGACGATCACAGTGTTGTCCTTATCGGCCTTCACGCGCCGGGCACGACCCAGGTCTTCCAGCTTCGCGCTCTCCAGCTTGCGGCCGATCTCCTCAGAGATGACCGTACCGCCGGTGAGGACAGCAATATCCTGTAGCATGGCCTTGCGGCGGTCGCCGAAGCCGGGCGCCTTGACGGCCAGGGCGTTGATCGTGCCGCGCAGCTTGTTGACCACCAGCGTCGCCAGGGCCTCGCCGTCCACGTCCTCGGCGATGATCACGAGGTTCTTCTTGCCACTCCCCAGCACCGCCTCGAGAATGGGCAGCAGATCGTTGACCGCGCTAATCTTCCGATCGGTGATGAGGATGTAGGGGTCATCGATCACAGCCTCCATGCGGCTGGAGTCGGTGGCGAAGTAGGGCGAGATGTAGCCCCGGTCGAACTGCATGCCTTCGACCAGCTCGTGTTCCAGCGTGAGACCTTTGCCCTCCTCGATCGTCACTACACCGTCACGGCCGATCTTATCCATCACCATGGCCAGCAGCTCGCCGACCTCCGCGTCTTGCGCCGAGATCGTCGCAACCTGGCGGATCTCGTCGCGGCCCTTGATCGTGATGGCCTGCTCTTTGATGCGCGCAACCAGGGCCTGGCCACCCTTGTCCAGGCCGCGCTTGAGCAGCATGGGGTTCGCGCCAGCGGCCACCAGCTTGAGCCCCTCGTGCACGATCGCCTGCGCCAGGACGGTGGCGGTGGTCGTGCCGTCGCCAGCTACGTCGTTGGTCTTGCTGGCGGCCTGCTTCAGGAGCTGCACGCCCATGTTCTCGAAGGGGTCCTTGAGCTCGATCTCCTTGGCCACCGTCACGCCATCATGGGTGACGGTAGGCGCCCCCCATTTTTTATCGAGCGCGACATTGCGACCACGCGGCCCGAGCGTTGTCTTGACGGCCTCGGCCAGAGTGTCGACTCCGTGCTTGAGCGCGGCGCGCGCGTGCGTATCGAAGGCCAGTTGCTTCGCCATTGATCATGCCTCCTCGATGATACCAAGAATGTCCTTCTCCTGGAGGATCAGGTACTCCTGATCGTCGATTTTGAACTCGGTGCCAGCGTACTTTGCGAAGAGCACCTGCTGCCCAGCCCGCACGGTCATCGGTACGATCTTCCCATCGTTGGCACGACCGCCCGGGCCCACGGCGATGATCTCGCCCTGCATGGGCCGCTCCTTCGAGGCGGTATCGGGCAGGAAGAGGCCGCCCTTCGTCTTCTCTTCTCTGGGCTTGGGTTTAACGACTACCCGATCGCCCAATGGTTGAATGTGCATCTACCAACCTCCTCTGATACAACCCTGCCTCGCAACCCAGGCGTGCCACGCTACGGCGATTGTAGCGTCGCCACGTGGCGTCGGCATCTGGCGTCTAGTGAACTGGTCTCCTCGCCACATGGCGACCGCGAGCCTGGCCGGCTGGCTAGCGGGAGCGATCACGCACGGGGGATGGCCCCATCGCCACTAGGCCACGCCACCAGCCTGCTGGGCCGGCTGAGGGGTGCTGGCAGCGCGACGCCCCAGCAGGGCCGTCGCCAGAGCGATCAGGATGACCGCCAGGCCGATCCAGAAGGTCTGGGGCTGCGGCAGCGCGTTGCCGAAGAGCCGATCGAGCGCATATGCGCCCGGACCAGACAGCCCCAGCACCGCCGCGATGGCGATCAGCACGAGGTTATACTCACCGCCGCCGTTGGTGATCCAGAGCCCCTTCGGCCAGTGGACGAGCGCACTGGCCCCCAGCATGGCCGCCATGATCGCCAGCGGGCCGAGCGGATGGAAGAGCCCGAAGGCGGTCAACAGGCCACCGCCGAACTCTGCCACGCCAGCGACGATGGCCCAGAAGCGGGCTGGCCGGAGCCCCATCCCGGCGAGCCAGGCGGTTGTTCCCGCGAGCCCGTGCCCGCCAAACCAACCGAACAGTTTCTGGGCGCCATGGCCAGCCAGCAGCAGGCCAATCGTCACCTGCAGGATGAGCATGCCGAGTTCCATCGTCATCGGTATCACCTCCCTGAGGTCCGAATGGCTGGTACGGCATGCTCTATGGCAGACAAATGTTAGCCTGATGTCAGCGAAACGCTAGCGTTGTGTTAGAACATGCGCAAGGGCACGGCGCGCGCTGGCGCGGCCATGCCCTTGCCCATACCCTTGCCCCGCCCGTTACGGTAGATACTGCACCTCACCGGGATTCGCGGGGTTGCCGAAGGCCCAGGTGACGTTCGCCCCACGGAGATGCACCAGCAGGATGCCGCTATCGAACAGCTGCACGTCCGCCCGCTCTGGCCGTGCCCGGTCCTCACGAGCCCAGCCGATGCGCTCGCGCAGATCGGCGTCCTCGCTCCAGACCTTGCCGAAACCACGCCAGGGCGGGAAGAGATCCGGTTGTGGCGGTGTACCACCAGGGGTATCGGGGTCCTGCCCGGCGACCCAGGGATCGTCGTAGGTTTTGAAGCTCAGCCCGGTTCCGGGAGCGATTACGGCGAAGATGCGTGGCCCGAGCACCAGCATCGGCGGGCCTTCCGCCCGGCCGTACCAAATCATGTGGCCGCGCTCCATTGCCTGGATCGCGGCGGGGACGTCGATGCTGGGTACCAGGGTCGGGCAGCCGAGCGGGCGCCCAAGTTGGACGCGGGTGTAAGCGGCGCGCAACGCGGGCGTCAGCTGCTGGGCGCAATCGGGAAGCGCAGCCGGCACGCCCTCGCGCATCAGCACCTCACGCCCCAGGAGGCCGAGCAGCAGGTTGTAGGGTGGGGCATTCTCGGGGTGCAGCTCCATGCGGCGGCGCTCGAAGTACTGCACCTGGTACACCCGGCCCTCTATCAGCTCATCACGCACGCGGGTGAGCGGAAAGCCAAAGCGCTCCAGGCCGCCGTTGCGCTCCCAGTAGCTCAGGAACGGCTCGCAGAGATTGAACTGGGTCTCGCGGAAGAAGCGGCAGCCAGGCTGCACGGCGTTGTCACCGGGAAGTTGCTGCCAGTCGATGCCGTTCAGCTCCAGCAGGCGGGCGCCGAGGCGCCCGGCGGTGATGGTGCCATCAGCCTGGATCTCCAGCCGATCGCGCTCGAACCATTGCACCTGGATGGTGCGGCCCTCGACCGTCTCAGTCCGCTGGGATGAAATGGGGTAGCCAAAGACGGGGAGGCCGCCGTTGCGCTCCCAGTACAGGCGAATCGAACCACTGATACAGAAGCCAGTCTCGGCAAAGCAGCGCTGGCTCGTCTGAGCGGCCGCCGCGCCAGGCGCGCTGAGCAGTACGGCGAGCAGCCCGATCAGGGCAAACATAAGGTGTCGTGCGGTCAGCATGGGATAGATGCTCCTCATGAACAGGCGGCATAGCAGAGGAAGGGTAATAGCGGCCATTAGCTCACCGCACAACCGCACCCATCCGAGGCATTGTGATGCCGTGGAGCGGTGAGGTGCTAGGGGCCGATCCAGTGCGGTGGCGTTAGGCCGATCCGGATACGCAGGGTATCCAGACGTTCTCTGGGAAGCCAAGCCCTCCCACACCCTCCCGGTGGAGGCAGGCGGGCTTTCGGCGCACACCAGCCCTGCCTGGCGTGCGCCGGGGGTTTACGGGTGTGGCAGGTAGGTCAGACGCACGCCACGCCAGATCGGCTCGAAGCGTACGGTCGGCGGGTCGCTCGGGTCGGAAGGGGTCGTGTCATAATAGCAATCGGCGTCCACTGCCACGTCGTAGGCGATGCGCGGATTGCCGCCCTGATCGAGCGCCAACACCGGCGCAAGGCCGCTCCACAGGTCGTTGCGGCAATGGGGTGGGATGGCCTGGGGATGCTCGGCACGCAGCCGGGCCTCGTCCTCAACCGTCTGGCGCCGCCAGGACGCGCCATCGCTGGCGCAGGCCGTTTCGCACCAGGCGTAGCCGAGATCGCCATTAGTATCGATCCACGCAAGCCGGGGCCGCCCCTGCCCATCGACCTCCACATCGGCACCCTGGCCCGCACCCTTGACGCCGAGCACCCGGCTAAAGTTCCAGGTGCCGCCCACGGCCAGACAATCGGCCGCCGCGCACGAGATGTAGAGCAACTGGTTGATGAACTCTTCCGGGGTGATGCTATCGCCCAGGAAGAGGGCCACGTGTGGCCGCCCATCGCCATCGAAGGCGAGATCCCAACTCGGCTGCGGGACAGCCCCGCCGCCGGTGGGTAGCAGGTAGCGGCGGCGCCAGCTGGCCGTCTCGTCGCAGTTTGTATCGCAGCCGTAGTAATACAGGCCGTAGGGCGCATCGCTGCCATCGGCATGAAGGGCGTGGACCTGGGCGATGAAGCGGGGCCGGCCGTCCGGGGTAAAGCGCAGAGCGTGGTAGTTCATCTTCTCATAGTCGAAGCTCCAGCCTCCCTGGTAGATCAGCGAGAGAGGAGTGGTGCTCCAGCTAGCGGCCTCCGTGCAGCGCTCCTCGCACGAGGCGTAGTAGGCGCCGTAGCGATCGGGCTCGGCATACTGGTAGTTCCGGTCGTTGTAGAGGAAGGCCGGGCGGCCCTGTGGATCAAGGGCGAAGCTGCGCTGTGGCTGATCCTGGTCGGAGACGCTCGTGGCGTTATAGCTCGTGACAACCGGGGCAATCGTCCAGGCGGCCGCGCTGGCGCAGTACTGGTCGCAAGCGGCGTAGCTATAGAGCTGCCCGCCTTGCTCGGGCTCATCGCTGACAATCAGCAGCCGGGGCTGAGCTTGCGCGGTCAACGCCAGTTGCACCTCGCGGACACGCTCACCGAGCGCCACCGACTGCCAGGAGGCGGCGCTTCCGCACCCGGCTGGCCCGACCGTGCAGTAGGTGTAAACGGCTCGAGGGTTTTCGGCCGTGGGCAGGAAGTGGGCGTAGGCGGCGTGCATCCCGCCGGCGCTATCGAGAGCCAGGGCGGCGCTGGCATGTTTGATCGTCGGCTCCAGAAAGCGTGCAGCGCGCTGATCGGGTACGGGGGTGGGTGTCACGGGGGCATCGGGGTCGCCCGCACCCTGGCCACCACGTATCAGTGGCAGGTATACGCTGGGAGGGCCAGGCTGCTGGGCCAGCGGCGCGGCCAGTGTCAGGGAACTGGCAACCAGGGTGAGGCAGGCACTGACGGTGAGCAGCACCCGGCGTAGCGCGGCACGGCGGGCGTGAGGCAAGCGATCGTGTGCGGGGACTGTCATGGGAAGCGCGTGTTCCTTCAGATGCGGAGCAGCGCGGCCACAGCGACCGCGCGACCCGATCAAACCACGGATCACGGCGCCAGTGAAGCGGCAGGGCGGTACAGCGGGCGGTACAGGTGTGGCGGTACCGCCGCCTGTGGCGCGCTTCCCATCGCGGCAACAACCCGGTTGGCGGCAGAATCACGGCGTCAGTGGTGCAGCCTGGTCAAGCCGGGCGTGGTACAGCGCCTCGTCATGCTCGCCAGCGGCGGCATACCACTGGGCGGCCCTTCGGTGCAGGGCCGACACCTCAGCCGCGCTGGCCCCGGCCATGAGCTGGTCGAGCAGCACATCGGCAAAGAGCTGGAGATAGCGATACCACACGTCCTGATGGTCGAGCGGGATCAGAAACAGGTTACGCCGCGCTAACTCAGCCAGGAGCAGGCCGCTATACCCCGCTTCGCCGGCACGCTCCGCCTCCAGCCCGAGCAGCGCATCGCATAGGGGCGCGCACAGCCGGCGCAACACGGCTGTCTGGAGCAGGAAGCGCCGCAAATAGGCTGGGAGCGGCGCGAGCACCTCGTCTACGAAGTACTCACGAACATACCGATGCCGGCCATTGAATGCGGCAATGAAGGCGTCCGGGTCACTGTCGGCCTGGAGCGCGAGGCTGGCGAGCCGGAGGCCGGCTGGCCAGCCCTCGGTGCGTTCGGCGAGCGCATGCTGTTGCGCTGCGGAGAGCGGCACTCCCGGGCGCGCACCGAGCATGGCTGTCACCTAAGTTTGGCCCCAATTAGCGACACGATGCCACAGGGGAGGATACTGTTGCGGAAAAGCCGATGATGGACCATACCTGTTCTAGGGCTCGC
>SFCB01000265.1 GCA_004367505.1 Chloroflexi bacterium OHK40
CCCCGGGGATGGCACCCCGGGGATGGCGCGGGAACACGATCCCGGTGGGGCGCCCCGGGGATGGTGCGAGAACACGATCCCGGTGGGGCGCCCCGGGGATAGCACCCCGGGGATGGCGCGGGAACACGATCCCGGTGGGGCGCCCCGGGGATGGCGCGGGCCGGCGTCGCAGGCCCTGGCCCACGGCGTGCGCCGCCAGGCAGGCCGTGGGAGCGCAACGTACACCTGGAGACTAGGCTGTGTATCCGAACTTCGCCCTGGTGGCCGCCGGGTCCATCCCGTGGAGGCGCAGCAGGTTCTCGCCGAGGATCTTGCGCTTGGCCTGGGCGGTGAGTGGACCGCAGCCATAGCCAGTGGCGATATCCTCGGGCAACTCGAACTCCCAGAAAGCCTTCAGCGCGCCGCGCGGGTGCCAGATCGGCGTCTCGCCACCGTAGATAATCTTGTCCTCGCCACACCAGAAGAGCAGCTTGGCCATATTCTCGGCAAAGACGCGCGGCGAGCGGGAGACGAAGTTCACCGTGGCGGCGATCGAGGCGTAAAGGTTAGGATAGCGCACCAACTGCCAGCAGACCTCATCGATAAACGGCAGTCCCACGTGGAAGATCACGAAGTTGATGTCGGGGAAGTTGGCGGCGGCGCCGTCCATGTCCCAGGTCTGGGTATGCTCGATTGGCTGGGGGCCAAGCGGAACACCCTTATGCACACCGATCAGGTTCACGCCGAGCTCAAGGGCCTTCTCGAAGATCGGGAACGCCACCCGCGGGTCATCCATGCGCCAGGGAAATGGCTGACCGTAGTCGTAGCGCACGTTGTAGAGCTTGAAGCCCCTGGCGCCGAACTCCTTGACCTGGATCTCCATCAGATCCAGGGCTTTCTTGCCCTCCAGCGGGTTGATACTGCCCCAGAAGACCGCCCGGTCGGGATAGCGGCGGGCCATCTCAGCGCACTTCTCCCACTTCGAGAGCCCGTCGTGGAACAGATCGGTCAGCGGGAGTGGCTGGGCGATCAGCATGTCCGTGGGGCTCTCCTCAAAGACCATCCGAGCGATCTCGTCGACTGACCACTCGCGCATATACTCTTCGGCACTGAGGGTCCGCTCGCCGGGCGCGTTGAGCACCTGATGAAACGCATACAGGTGATTGATGAACAACTCGCCTGGCTTCCCAATCGCATTGCGCTGATCGAAGTTGAAGACGTGGCACACACAGTCGAAGACGAAGGCGTCGCCGATCATCGGGACCTCCCTTATTCAATGCATCTCGCAACGCGCAACAGGCAGCAGGGGTGACGCGCGTGGCGCAGCACGCCGCGCGTCCCCAGGTGCGCTACGGTCTGCATTGACTATGTTGCCTCTTGCATGGCCTTGAGCCGGGCCTCGCGGAGTGGGAGCAGTTGCTCCATGGGCAGGCGCAGACGGGCGCGAGCGCGCTCCGACATGCGCTCGGGCGACCACGGCACATCCCAGGTGATCTGCACCTGCACCTCTTCCACGCCAGCAAGCTTGCCGACTTCCTCTTCCATCATCGTGAGCAGGTGCATCGAGAAGGGGCACCAGCCCGTGGTGAGGATGATGTCGATGCCGACGCGGGGGCCATCCACGCGCACACGCTCGACGAGGCCCATGTCGATGACACTGACCTCCTTTTCCTTGCAGCAGGGATCGTAGCAGCGGGCGAGGACGTCCATGACTTCGGCGTGACCAGGGGGGCGGGCGGGGGGCGCCAACGATTCGCTCATGGCCTCTCCTTTCGCGTGCCGGCGCAATACGATGGCCGGGTCCGGGCGATGGCTTCGTTGCCGGGAGGTAGGCGCAAACCCTGGCGGCGCAACGTGAACGCGCAGCGAGACTGGAGCAACCCCGAAGGGTGCCCACGCGCAGGCCGATCACGGTTGCCCGATCACCAGGAATAGTTAGAGTATATAACTATTTTACCGGGAGTCAATGAGCCCCGCGCCACCGGGTGTGGCATTCTCTCTGGATCGGAGGTTCTGTCCGCCGGCGCTCCGGTTCCTGGGGCTCGATGCTTGCCCTAGAACGCCCACTCGCCGGCGCGCAGCAGGGGTTCGGCGCGGCCATCGGCGGTGATCCCGTCGATATCGAGGGCGGCGGAGCCTACCATCAGGTCGGCGTGGACGGCACTCACATTGCCACCGGCCGCCACGAAAGCCTCGTTGTCGAGCTGGTCGGCGCCCGCCATCGTGAAGCGCAGGGCCATGCCGAGAGCGATATGGCAGGCGGCGTTCTCGTCGAAGAGGGTATTGTAGAAGAGCAGGCCAGAGCGAGCGATGGGCGAGCGATCGGGCACGAGGGCCAGCTCGCCCAGGCGCGCGGCGCCTTCGTCGGTGGCGATCAGCTGGCGCAGCACTTCCTCGCCGCGCGCGGCGTGGGCCTCCACCACGCGCCCCTCACGGAAGGTGAGCGTAAAGTCGTCCACCAGAGCGCCCGCCAGGCTCTTGGGGCGGGTAGAGCGCACCACGCCCTCAGCCCGGCCACGGTGCGGCATGGTAAAGATCTCTTCCGTAGGCAGGTTGGCCACGAACGGCGTACCACGTGCGCTGCGCATCGATGCGCTAAACCAGCGATGGCCAGGAGCGAGCCCTACGGTCAGGTCGGTGCCGGGACCACGATAGTGGAGCGCATCGTAGCGGCGGGCGTTGAGGGTGGCGGCCCGCTCATCGAGCCGGGCCACGTGGGTGCGCCAGGCGCTCACCGGGTCGGCCCGGGTCAGCCGGGTTGCCTCAAAGATCGCCTGCCAGAGCCGCGCCGTACGCTCGCCAGGGGGCACATCGGGAAAGACCTTTGCGGCCCAGGCATCGGTGGCGGCGGCCACGATCACCCAGTTGGTCGCGCTGCGGCTGATCCGCTCACCCACCGGCTGGCTGAGACGGGCGGCAGCCCGCTGCGCAGTGGCCACCAGATCCTGGGGCTGGCCACGGAGCAGATCCGGGTCCTCGGAGGCGATCGTGATCAGCGCGGCGCCCTCGTCGATCAGGCGGGCCAGCGTTTCGGGCTTCCAGGCAGGCGCGACATCGAAAGAGTCGCGCGGGGCATACTGGAAGCGGGCGAGGGTCACCTGGTCATCGCTCCAGAGGACATCGGCGAAGCGGGCGCCGGCCTGATAGGCGGCCCGCACCACTTCGCGGGCGAGGGGCGCGGCGCCGAGATCGGCCCGCACCAGCACCTCCTGGCCAGGCTGGACGTTGGCACCAACGCGCACTGTCACGTCGGCATAGCGGGCCAGCATGGTGTCGAGCGGATCCATGCGCGCACTCCCGGGGAACTGATCACGGTTGCTCACTCAAAACGCAGGCTATCCCACTCCAACTCCACGCCGGCGATCGTCACGGTATCACCCTCCTGCAGGCCGGCATCGAGGAGCGCCTTGCTGATACCAGTGGCATCGAGCACCCGTTGGAGGCGATCCACGGCCTCAGGCTGGTCGAAGTTGGTCATCTTCACCAGGCGCTCGATCTTCACGCCACGGACTCGCCAGCCACGACCGGCAGGCTCCACACTGAAGGCGTTCTCATCGACCGGCGGGAGGGGCCAGGTGAGCGGCTCCTCGTCGGGGTCGGCGGGGAGGCGCTGTGGAGCAGGCTGGGCGCGTAGCAGGTCGGCCACCCGGCGGAGGAGTGGGGCGAGCCCTTCGCCCGTAGCTGCAGCGATGGGGAAGAGATCCTCGGGCGCCACGGGCAACTCGCGGCGCAGGCGGGGGAGTTGCTCGCGAGCCTCGGGAAGGTCAAGCTTATTCAGCGCGACGACCTGGGGGCGATCGGCGAGGGCGGGCTGGTAGAGGCGAAGCTCCTGATTGATCTGGTGGAAGTCATCGAGGGGATCGCGCCCGTCCACCCCGGCGGCATCGACCACGTGGATGAGCACGCGGGTGCGCTCGACGTGGCGCAGGAAATCGTGGCCGAGGCCGACACCGGCGTGGGCGCCCTCGATCAAGCCGGGGATATCGGCGACGACGAAGCGCTCGTAGTCGCCCACCTCGACGAGACCAAGGTTGGGCTGGAGCGTGGTGAAGGGATAGCTGGCGATCCTGGGCCTGGCGGCGCTGATGACCGAGAGCAGGGTCGACTTTCCAGCGTTGGGGAAGCCCACAAGGCCCACATCGGCGATCAACTTGAGTTCGAGCTCAAGGGTGAGCTCCTGGCCAGGCTCGCCGCGCTCGGCAATCCGTGGCGCCTGCCGTACCGAGGTGGCAAAGTGTAGATTGCCGAGGCCACCGCGCCCACCCCGGGCGGCGAGCAGACGCTGGCCCGGCCGCTCGAGGTCAATCGTGTAGCGTGTACCGTCGATAGTGGCATGCACAACGGTGCCGGGGGGAACGCGCACCTCCACGTCTTTGCCGTTACGGCCGTGCATGGCATTCTTCTGGCCGCTGCCGCCATTCTCCGCAGCGAAGAAGCGCTCATAGCGAAAGCCGAGCAAGGTATTGAGGTTCGGGTCGGCAACCAGATAGACATGCCCGCCCCGGCCGCCGTCGCCCCCGTTGGGCCCCCCGCGGGGTACGTACTTCTCGCGGCGAAACGTCGCGGCGCCAGCGCCTCCAGCGCCCGAGCGCACCACGATCGTCGCGCGATCAAAATAGTCTTCTGCCATTGACATGCCGAGGGCGCCGCAGGGAGTCGGCACGCCGCACATGCACGGCGAACCACTCCCCTGCGGCGCCCCGCTTTCCGGATGCTACGCCTTCGTCTCGCCCTCGGCCTTGGGCTCAGACTTGACGGCGGGCTCGTCCTCGCGGACGGCCTTCTTAAACTCGCGGATGCTGCCGCCAAGAGCGCCACCGATTCCGGCGAGCCGGCCGGCGCCGAAAATCGCGATCACGATCACGAGGATGATCAGTAGTTCACCCCAGCCGAGGCCGAACATGGCGCGCTCCTTCCTCACCGAATAGCGACCGCAGGCCGCGGGCCAGTGGCCGCACGCAGGGCCTGCGAAGAGCCTACCTTACCCTTGCTCTTGCATTATACCCAACGGTTGGGCCGTGTCAACCGTACCCCGCACCTCCGCAGGGCTGCTGCACCGTCGCCCGTTCCCCCTCACCCCAGGCCCCTCTCCCACAGGGGGAGAGGGGCGGACAGAACAGGCGGACCGAAACGGGATGCTCCGCGTTGGGACGCACTGCTGGCCCTCACCCCCTGCCCCCTCTCCCGCGTTCGGGAGAGGGGGGACGCAGCCCGTCAGGATGCTATATGTGTGCTTTCCGCCCTTAAACCCGTTCTGGGAGCGGGGGTTGGAGGCCCGCCCCCACTTCTGGGGAATGACACACGCAGCTCACGGGGTGGGGCCTGAAAGCTGGGTGGCAGGGCCGCAAAGCCCGCCTGCGCGAGCTCCCGCAGCTGCTGGTGGCGGTGGGCTGGCGGGCCGGATGGGACGACGTAGCTGGCGGATTCGGGTGTGCGGGATGGTCCTGCTTCCCTCTTCCCTCGTGTGCAGAACGTTCCGGCACACCCTCCATAAAGAGGCTGTTGACAAAATTTTCGGTCGCGTGTATACTGCCGGAAACCGGTTTCCTATTCTACGAGCAACGCTCCCTCCCGTGCCCATCGCGGGGAAGCTCTGTTCGTCCTCTCCCGTTGGGAAGGGCAATCATCGTTGTTCGGCGATGATTGGGCAGGGCGCCTGGCCAGGCGACGAGGCTGGGAGAATGTTTTACACCTGGGCCAGCGAAGGCCCGGCCCCAATGGCGGGTGGCAGCATGCCAACGATTGATGAGATTGCCCGGCTGGCCCATGTGTCGCCGGCCACCGTCTCCAAAGTGCTCAACAATCGCCCCTACGTGAGCAGTGCCACGCGGGCGCGAATCGAGCGCGTCATTGCGGAGACGGGTTTCGTGCCGAGCCAGCGGGCCCGCTGGCTGAGCACGCGGCGCTCCTTTATTCTCGGCCTGCTCGTCCCCTACACCTCCGACCAGCTCTTCGCCGACCCCCATCTGCTGGAGATCATGCGCGGGATCGAGGCCGAGGCCAACACCCGCGAATACAACCTGCTGCTCTCTACCGCCCGCGCGCCCATCGACGCGGCGAGCGCCTTCACCCGGCTGCTGCGCAGCGATGTAATTGATGGCGCGATTGTGGTTGAGACGCTGGATGTCCAACCATTTGCGGCAGCACTGGCGCAACAGCCAGCGCCGTGCGTGGTGATCGGCTACGCCCGCGACTCCGACATCCCCGCCGTCCACGCCGATGACTACGGCGGCGCGCTGGCCGCCACGCGCCACCTGCTGGCGCTGGGGCACCGCCGCGTGGGCGCGATCAGCAGCTCGCCCCGTCCCTATGCGCTGGACGAGCGTCTGCGGGGCATGCGCGCCGCCCTCGGCGAGGCCGGGCTGGCGCTTGATGAGGCGCTGCTGGCGACGGGCGACTTTTCGCCGGAGAGCGGCGAGGCCGCCGCCCACGGGCTGTTGGGCCTACCCGATCCCCCGAGCGCGATCTTTGCATTCAACGACCGCATGGCCAGTGGTGTTGCCCGGGCCGCCTGGACGCGGGGCCTGAGCGTTCCCGACGATCTCTCGATCGTCGGCTTCGACGACATCGCCCTGGCCAGTATGCTCACCCCACCCCTCACCACAGTGCGCCAGCCTGGCTATGGCCTCGGCCAGGCCGCCGCCGCACTGCTCTTCGGGCTCCTCGATGGCGTGGCCGTGCCCCCGCCAGCAACCCTTGCCACCGAGCTGATCGTCCGCGGTACCACGGGCCCGCCGAAAGGGGGTGGTTGAGAGCGAGGCGATAGAGCCACGCACACGCAACGGAAGCTAGTGGCCGGCCACTCTGATCGTGCGGGGTCACGACAGCTCATCGGGACGTCGCAGCGGGATCGTGACTCAGCGCAATCACCGTGGTGACCCACTAGCAATAGGCCAGATCGTGCGACGAAGGCGCACAGGAGGCCGCCACGGCCCGCAGTTGGAGGCGCGTGGCGAAACTCGGTACGCCAGCGACAACGACGACCGACCGGGGCCGCTCCCCGGTTGCCGTTCAGTGAAAGGATATGCCCGTATGGAGCGTCTGCAACGCAAACTCTCCTGGCTCAGCCTGATGGCGATTCTGACCCTGGCCCTCGCGGCCTGTGGCGGCACGCCGGCGGCACAGCCGACCACCGCGCCCACCGAGGCGCCCGCCGCCCCCACC
>SFCB01000263.1 GCA_004367505.1 Chloroflexi bacterium OHK40
CGGCTTGACTATAGAACCCCGGCGGAGTTCAAGAAAGCTTGGGAAGAGGCCCAGGCAAGGCACCAGGACTCTCACATTTCCACTTGACTAGATCGTGGGGGGCATGACAGCGCACATATCGGGCCATCGGATACCACTCCTCATACCAAGTAGACGTGGCCCTCCCTGTAGCGTACAACACCGTCTCCACAGCTCCTATACCTCACACTAGACGGTCAGGCGCTTCTCGCACGACGCCGCGATGAAAACCGGCCCTGTCCGGCCGCAACGTACTCCGGACCCCTCTGCTCTCGGCTATCGGCTGTCTGGTTTTCTCCATCAGTTGTGCGGTTGCGCTGTTGGGTTGTGAGAGCTGAACCGCTGCGATGCCATTACATCGACTCGGTATCACATATCTGCCAGCAAACTGGGCCTGTAGAAGACACGAGGATACAGCTAGTTAATCACACTCACTGGCCGCCTGGAAGGCCTCCATGCTATACTTGAGTAACACAAAAGTGACACACCACCCATGCATGCACTTCCAACCTTCTCCGCGTGGCTAAGGCAGCTGCGGGTCGAGCGCGGTCTCACGCAGGCACAACTTGCCGCCGCCGCAGGGTGTTCCGTATCGCTGATCCGCAAATACGAGACCGATACGCGGCGGCCAACCCGCGCGATCGCGTTGCGCCTGTCCGCCGCGCTCCAACTCAGCGACGCCGAGCAGGCCCAGCTTGTGCGCATGGCCTTGAACGGCGCTGTGCCGACCCCGGCGCCCCCTCCAATTACGATCCATCCTGGTTGGATCCCAGCGCCCCCAACCGCCCTGGTCGGGCGCGAGCAGGCGCTGGCCCGGCTGGTCGAGACGCTGCTCCAGGCGCCGGGCCGCTTGGTGACCCTGGTCGGCCCCCCGGGGGTTGGGAAGTCACGCCTGGCGCTAGCCTGTGCGAGCGCAGTTGCTGGCCACTTTC
Source organism: Chloroflexi bacterium OHK40 (assembly GCA_004367505.1). GTDB lineage: Bacteria > Chloroflexota > Chloroflexia > Chloroflexales > Chloroflexaceae > OHK40. The sequence goes on from SFCB01000263.1 coordinate 951, forward strand.
CCGATGGGGTCTGGTTTGTAGAGCTGGCCGCGCTCTCTGCCGCGCATGAACTCCCTGTAACGATCGCTCACCGCCTGGAGCTCGCGCACGGCGATGACACCGGCGCACTAACCAGCGCGCTTCAGCGGCGCCACCTGCTCTTAGTGCTCGACAACTTCGAGCACTTGCTTGCCGCTGCGCCCACGGTGGCCCGGCTCCTCCGCGAGGTGCCAAAGCTGACAGTGCTGGCCACGAGCCGGGTGCCGTTGCGCATTCGCGCGGAGCAATGCGTGAAGGTCGAACCGCTCGGCCTTCCGCGATCGGCGACGCTCGCTGCGGTTGCGGCGGCGCCAGCAGCCCAGCTCTTCTGTGAGCGCGCCGCCGCGATTGTACCGGGCTTCCAGCTCAGCACGGCAAACGCCGCCAGCATTGCGGGATTGTGTCACCGGCTCGATGGTCTACCCCTCGCGATTGAACTGGTGGCCGCCAATAGCGATCGGTTCGGCCCTGCTGCGCTCCTGGAGCAGATTAGCCAGCGCATGAGTGACCTCGAAAGCCGGCTCGCCGATCTCCCGTCCCACCAGCAGACTCTGCCTACCACGATCGCCTGGAGCACGCAGCTCCTTCCCCCGGCTGCGCGTCTCTCATTTAGCAGGCTCGGTATCTTCGCCGGGAGCTTTGACGCAACCCTTGCGGCAAAGCTTGGCGTCGAGCACCTGGATCTCCTGGTGGAACATCAGCTGGTTCAGCAGCGTCCCGACGGTCGCTACCGGCTGCTTGAGACGCTGCGGGCCTACGCTGCGGCATGCCTGGCGAGCGACCCAGCGGCGGCGGAGGTCCACGCGGCCTTTGCCCAGAGCCTTGCTGAACTGGCCGAAGCCTATGGCAGGCAGCTCAATACGCCGCGACACACGGAGGCGCTCACCGCGCTCAATGAGCAACTGCCCGATCTGCGTAACGCCCTTAGCTGGTCGCTCGCACACGACGGCGGCTTCATCGCGGCCCGGATCACGGTGGCGCTCCGCTTCTACTGGCTCAACGCCGGAGCGATTCAGGAGGGCCGGCGGGTCGAGCGTTTCCTGCGGGAGGGTAACGGTACTGCGCTTCCTCCCGCGCTCCTGGCGAAGACGTACCTCACCCTGGGCTATCTGGCGTCGCAGCAGATCGATAGCGTATGCATCGACCTGCTCGAACAAGGGGTTACGCTGGCCCATCAACACGCGCTGGCAGCCGAGATCGCGCCCGCCCGCTACCTCCAGGCGATCCTGGCTCGCTATCCAGGCAATTTAGTGCGCTGCCGGACGTTGCTCACCGAGGCGATCGCGAGCGCACGTGCGCAGGGGGACGACTATTACCTCGCTGCCGCGTTGAACGAGCTCGGAACTGCCTACAGCGAGAATAGTGAACCACGCATGGCGTTAACCTACTTTGCGGAGGCGCTGAAAGTGGCCGCGCGTTTGGAACGGGCGCCCATCGTGCGGCGCTACGAGAGCGACCACGCCGCTGCCCTGGCTGATCTCGGCGACACACACCAGGCCCGGCGCACCTTCGAGCGGATCTGCCAGGAAGAGCACGCGAACGACCACAGCGCCCTTTGGGAAACACAGCTACGCCTGGCCCGGCTCGACATGGAAGCGGGCGCGCTTGAGCGCGCCGGTAAGCTGCTGAAGGCTGCCGCAGCGGCGGTAGCGACGATGGGTATCGACTATGGCCAGATCATGGTGCTGCGCCGGCAAGGCCAGCTCGCGCTGCTTTGCGCCGATGAGACTGGCGCGCGTGTACTGCTGCACACAGCCTACGATCGGGCGGTCCGTTCGATGTTTCTTGAAGAGATCGCCGCAGCACTGATCGGGCTTGCCCGCGCCGACTGTACAATCGACGCGCAGCAGTCGGCCCGCCGATGTGGCGCCTTCGAGGGGTTGCGCGGGCGTTTTCCTCTGCGCGTTGACCCGGTGACGGCCAGCATGCACCGGCACGTGCGTAGTACGCTGACGGCGCGTGAGGCCGAGGTGGCCGACGCGGCGGCCCAGGTTGTGACGGAACGGATTCGCCAGATCGCCTTCCCTGATAACTATACTGCCCGAGCCGCATTTCAGCTCGACCGAGTGCTGGCCACGGCGCTGCGAGTACAACCGTTGAAATCACGCTAGCGTAACGGTTGTGCCATCAGCGTAGCGATGGGTGGAAACCAGCTTGTGGTGCGCGCGTACCGCAGCGGCATCGCGGCGCGCGGGCGTCCTACACGCCCGGCGGCTCACGCCGTGGGCTATCACCCCGCAAAGCCGACCTGCGCCGGCTCGACCCGGCCCCGTCCCGAACACAGCGCGCTGCGTCCCTACGGCCTCCCCTGTCCCCTCCTCCGATACGGCCCTACCGACACGGCCCGTTGCATTCCCTGCGGTCAAACGGTGGTAGACTTGCCGCATTATGCGCCTGTTGATCATCAGCCACGATACGGTCGGCGCCAGGATGGCCGGCCCCGGCATCCGCGCCTGGGAGCTGGCCCGGGCCATCGCCCGCGATCCAGCCCTCGCCGTGACCCTGGCCGCCCCCACGCCGATCGATCTGACCTCTTCAGGCTTCGCATGCGCCGCCTTCACCCTCGGCAGCCACACTTCTCTGGCTACGCTCACCACCACCGCCGACGCCGTGCTCGCCAACGGGCATCTGCTCGCCCATCACCCTGAGCTGGCGGATCTTCCCGCCCCCCTGATGCTCGACCTCTACGACCCCACCCCGCTGGAGAATCTGGAGCTCTTCCGCGCCCAGCCACCTGAGCGCCGGGTCGCTCAGGCCGCCGCAGATGCTGCCCTGCTGCGTGCCCAGCTGCGCGCCGGCGATGCCTTCATTTGCGCCACTGAACGCCAGCGCGATCTCTATGTGGGCGCCTTGCTCGCCCTCGGCCGCGTTACCCCGGCGCTGGCCGACGCCGACCCGCTGCTGCGCAGCCTGATAGATGTGGTATCCTTCGGGCTGCCGGCCACCCCGCCCGCGCCGAACGGTCCCGCCCTGCGCGGCCTGCTCCCCGGCGTGGACGGTGCGACGAAGTTACTACTCTGGACCGGTGGGCTTTGGGACTGGATGGACCCCCTGACACTGATCAGGGCCATGCCGGCCGTGGCCGAGCGGGTGCCCGCCGCACGGCTCGTGTTCCTCGCTGGCCGGCATCCCGGCGGCGCGGCGCCAATGGCCATGCCGGAAACCGCCCGGGGCCTCGCCGCCGAGCTCGGGCTGCTGGGCAGCAGCGTCCATTTCTATGAGGAGTGGGTGGCCTACGAGCGGCGCGGCAGCTTCCTGTTGGAGGCCGATCTGCTGGTGAGCCTGGGCCGGCCCGGGCTGGAGAGCGCCTACGCCGCCGTGCGTTCGCGCTTCCTTGATCACCTGTGGGCGGGCCGGGCCAGTCTGGTGAGCGCCGGCGACGCCGCCGCCGAGCTGGTGGCCCGCCACGGCCTGGGCGCCGTGGTGCCGCCCGGGGATGTGGAGGCGACCGCCGAAGCGATCGTCGCCCTGCTGCTCGACGATGCCCGCCGCGCCGAGGCCGCTGCCAGCGCCCGCGCTCTGGCCGCTGATTACACCTGGGAGCGAGTGGCTGAGCCGGTACGCCGCTGGTGCGCGAACCCCCGGCGGACCCGGAATGGGAATGCCGGGGACGGCACCCCCCGCGCCCCTGGCACGCCCCACTATGACGAACGGGACCAACCGATGGACGACAGCGCCCGCAACAGCGCCATCACCACCCTCGACGGCCTCTGGAAAGTCGAGCCGCGCCCCTTGAGCTCGGGCGTGCCCGGCATCGGCCAGGCCAAGGAGCTCGCCAATAGCCTGACGCGCTGGTACGTCCAGGGTATTGTCGAGCAGCAGAACGCCTTCAACGCCGCCGTGGTCCAGGCCATTCAGGCCCTTGCCGCCAGCGACGACCGGCGACACTCCGAGCTGTCGCTGCATGTGAACGCCGTCAGCAGCCAGCTACGCCAGGCTCTCGCCCTGGCGCAGAAGCGCGTGGAGCAGGTGGCCCAACGGGTAGAGGAGCAAGCCCGCCACCTCGCCGATATCGACGACGCCCAGACCGCGATGGCCGCCACGATCGCCGAGCTGCGCGAGCTGGCCGCGACCCTTGCCCCCGGGGAGGAGCCGCGGTGAAAGCCAGCGTGATCGTTCCGGCCCACAATGGCGCCCGCTACCTCGCCCGCTGCCTCGGCGCCCTCTTCACCCAGGAGGGGCCAGCCTTCGAGGTGATCGTGGTCGACAACGGCTCCAGCGACCGGGGCGCCGAGCTGGTGGCCGCCGAGTTCCCCCAGGCCCGCCTGGTGGTAGAGCAGCGGGCCCTCGGCTTCAGCGGCGCCGTGAACCGTGGCCTACGCCTGGCCCTGGAGGGCGACGCCGAGGCCCTGCTTATCCTCAACCAGGACACGGAGGTGCATCCCGGATGGCTGGCCGCGCTCGTTGGTGCCCTGGAGGCCAACCCCCACGTCGGCATCGCCGGCTGTACCGCCGTCTTCCCCAGCGGGCGCATCCAGCACGCTGGCGGCGAACTGCTCATGCCGCTCGGCTACGGCCGCAACATCGGCTATGGCCAGCCCGCCGGCGCCCTCCGGCCCGACCAGACCCCGGATTTCCTCTCCGGCGTGGCCCTCGCCATGCGCCGCGCGCTCCTGGAGCAGATCGGGCTCTTCGACGAGGGCTTCAATCCCGCCTACTTCGAGGACGTGGACCTCTGCCTGCGCGCGGTGGCCGCCGGCTGGGAGCTGCGCTATGTGCCCGAGGCTACTCTCACCCACCGCGAGGGCGCCGCCTCGGCTGCGGGCGACTACAGCCACGCCGCGCTGATCGAGCGCAATCGCCTGCGCCTTCAGCTCAAGCACGCGCCGATCCAGCGCCTCACCCACGAGTTCTTCCCGGCCGAGTCCGCCCAACTCCACGAGCGCGCCCGCGCCGGCACCGCCCACGTGCTGCGCCGGGCCTACCTCGACGCCTTGCTCTTCCTCCCCAATCTCGACCGCCCCCACGCGGAGAAGGTGATCATCCGCCGGGAGTTGGTAGCGCTGCGGGAGCAGGCAAGCGGCTATGAGCGGGAGGGCGTTCGAGGACAGGGGCCAGGGGTACCC
>SFCB01000115.1 GCA_004367505.1 Chloroflexi bacterium OHK40
GCTCGCTGGTTGCTGCCGCCATCCTACCTGACCTCCCCTCCTTCTCGCTACTCTGCATCAGAACGCGGTGATCTCACTGGAAAATATGCGAAGGCCCTGACGCCTGGCTGGTGATCTCCGTCACCTGCCGCACCGCCGATCGGCTTTGGGGCCACCCACAGCATGTTTGCACGAGCCACGGGCCACGCGCCCAGGGCGCCGAGCGCTGGACGACAGCCACCTACGAGGGGCAGCAGGTTGGTGATCTGGATTTCGGTCACCCCGCCGCGATCACCTACCTGGAGGGCGTGGTGCAGCACCTGCTACGGGCCTACCCGGCTCTCGACGGCGTACACTGGGACTACATCCGCTTTGGCGGGCGGAACTACGGCTACAACCAGGTGAGCATCGAGCGCTTCAACCGGGCCTATGGCCGTCCGCCAGAGAGCCGGCCCGCGCCCGACGACCCGGCCTGGAGTCAGTGGCGCCGCGACCGGGTGACAGAGTTGGCCCGTCGGCTCTTCATCCGCGCCAGGGCCGAAAAGCCGGGCATTCAGGTGAGCGCCGCGACGATCACCTGGGGCGGGCTGGGTAGCGACGGCAACTGGGGCGCCTCGGCGGCCTACGAGCGCGTTTTTCAGGATTGGCCGGCGTGGCTGGAGGAGGGCATCCTCGACTTCGCGGTGCCGATGCACTATTTCGAGGAGGGGGTTGCACGCTCGCGGGGCTGGTACGACGGCTGGCTGGCCTTCGACCGAACACGCCCCGGACGGCGCGCGATCGTGGCCGGCGTGGGCGCCTGGCTCAACACCCCCGAACAGAATCTGAGCCAGGCGCAGCGCGCCCTCACGCCTGATGCCGAGGGGCGGGCACTCGCTGGTGTGGCCTTCTTCTCCTATGCCAATCTCTTCGCGGGGGTGAACGACGAATCACGCCGGGGCTTCATGGACCAGCTCCGGGGCACAGTGTTCGCCCGTCCAGCGGTTGCGCCGGACTGGCCGTGGATCACCGCGCCCAGCGGCGGCCACATACAGGGCATCGCCACCGTGGATGGCCAGGTAGTGCCGGATGCAAAGGTGACGCTCTTCCGTGACGGTGTATGGCTCCGGGACGTGTATGCCTCGGCCGACGGATGGTTCGGCGCCGTCGAGCTGCCGCCGGGATCGTACAGCATTATCATCACGCGGGCCGACGGGCGCCAGGCCGTGTACGCCGCGCCCGTGCGCGCCGGGCTGGTGACGAGCCTCTAGAGCAAGAACCGAACACCGGGAAGGTGTGCGACGTGGCTAGAGTTCGATGCGCTCCAGCCCCCGGGTACCAAGCAGCGAAAAGCCCCAGGCCACAGCTACGGTGAGGGCCAGGGCCACGGCCCAGCCGGCGAGGCGCAGGCCGAGCCCGGCAACACCGCCCACAACCGCGCTGAGGGCGCCGCCACCCAGGACGAGGGCGAGCATCGCGGCCAGAAACAGCGGGTAGAGCAGCGTGCCGAGGCAGCCGCTCTGCCAGGTCGTCTGCTGCTGGGGATTCTCCCAGTCGAGCCGGGGGAAGGCTGCACCGAGGCCCATGCCGATGGCGGCGCACCCCAGCCCGCAGAGGAGCAAGAGGAGCCACTGCTCCAGGAGCGCCAGGGGGCCAGTACCTCGGATCAGGGCGAGGAGAGCCAGAAAGAGCGTGCCGACCAGCGGAAAGGGCAGGTAGGCCAGGGTGAGCTTACCGAGCAGTAGATGCCAGGGGCTGACAGGAGCAAGCTTGAGCAGCCAGAACGCCCGGCCCTCGCGGCTGATCCCGGTGCCGGCCAGCGCGCTGGAAAGGCTCAAGCAGATAAAGAAGGCGATCCCGAGGCCAGCAGCATCATTCAGGCGTGCGAACCAGGCTGGAGCAGTATCGAGCGGCGCCGGGGCGGCAGACTCGCGCAGGATCTGGAAGGTCCAGATAGCGGCGATAGCGAGGGGGAAGATCAGCGCCTGGAGATTGCGCAGATCGCGGGCGAACAGGCGTAGATCTTTGACAAGGATGGCTCGTGACTCGGGCGGGAGCAGGCGCAGGGGCAGGGGCGGCTGGCCGGAGTTTGGCACATCGCGGCGGGAGCGTTTCGAGCGCACGCGCCCGCCCTGGGCGGCCATGTTGCTCCACCCGGCGTAGTAGAGCCGCTCGGCAAGCAGCAGGCAGGCCCCGAACACGCCGATCGAGGCGCCGGCGAAGAGGCCGCCATAGGCCAGCAGCGGGAGGATGCTGCCCTCACCTGCGGCCACGAGGGCCCGGCCCGCCCATGCCGAGGGGAGCAACGGCAGATCGGTGGCGAGCAGGACCCCCAGATTGTCGGCGGTAACGAACTGTGGCGCAACCTGCCCGGCGAACTGGGAGAGAAGGTAGAAGGCGATACCGATGAATCCCCCGAGCAGGCTGACGATCTCGCGGGCCCGCCGGGCGGGGAGCACCCGCACCACCGCCATCACCAGGAGGGCGCCCAGGCCGGCGGGCAGAAGCGGCATGAGCAGCAGCGCGACGGTCGCGCAGAGGTGGTAGAGCGGCCCATAGCCGCGCCCCTGGCCATAGCCCAGGAGCACCGGGCCGAGCAGGGCGAAGAGCACGAGGTACTGAGGAAGCAGGCCGGTAAAGAACTTGACGACGAAGACCGCCCGCATCGGCACCGGCGCCACCAGGAGCATATCCAGGTCGCCCGAGAGGTAGAGCGCGCTCAGCAGGCTACTGAAGCTCGAGAAGACCAGCAGAGTGAGGGCGCCGAGCAGAACCGTGCCGGGCACAGCCGCCAGGAACGGGGCAGGATCAGCCGGGAGGCCAGGGTTCTGGGTGGCGGCCTCACGCAGCAGCGCGGCAAAGCGCGGGGAGCTAAGGGTCTCCACAACAAAGCCTGTGAAGCTGAAGATCGCCAGCGAGCCGACAGCGACGAGGGCCACCAGGGCAAGCGAGGCAAGCCTGGCCCCCAGACTCCCGCGCCAGAAGCTGTTGCGCACGATCTGCAGGCGGGCCCGCAGCAGCACCCCGATTGCGGCGAGCATCAGCCGAGCGCCTCCGCAACCGCAGCCTCTTCCGTACCGCTGGTGAGGCTCAGGAAGATATCCTCAAGCGAGGCATCGCCGCCGGCCCGCAGCTGATCGAGAGTGCCGGCCGCCACAATCGCCCCCTGGTTGATGATGAACACCCGGTCGCACATGCGCTCGGCGATCTCCAGGATGTGGGTAGACATAAAAACCGCTGTGCCACGAGCGGCAACCTCGCGCAGGATATCCTTGATCAAGCGAGCGCTGCGTGGGTCGAGGCCGACGGTAGGTTCGTCGAGAAAGAAGGCGCGCGGATCATGCAGCAGCGCGCCGGCAAGCGCGGCCTTCTGGCGCATCCCGTGGGAGTAACCGCCGAGCAACTCATCGCCGCGACCGTCGAGGCCGAAAAGGCGGAGCAGCTCCTCGCCGCGCTGGCGGGCCGCCCGGGGATCGAGACGGTAGAGGCCGGCGATCAGCTGGAGGTACTCGCGCGCGGTCAGTTTCTCGGGGAGGTAGGGCTGGTCGGGCACATAGCCGAGCAGCGCTTTAGCCTGGAGCGGCTGGCGCTGGATGTCGAAGCCGCCGATGCGGGCCGTGCCTGCGCCCGGCTTCAGCAGCCCGATCAGCATCTTGATCGTTGTCGTCTTCCCGGCGCCGTTAGGCCCGAGAAAGCCGACAATCTCGCCTGGCTCAACCGCCAGATCGACCCCGCGCACGGCCACGATCTCACCGTAGCGCTTCTGCAGGCCGATGGCTTCGATCATGGGGGAGGTGCGGGTCATAGGATGAGCGGATGCCAGGAGGCGGTAAGCACACGAATGTAGGTGCAGAGGAGAGCAGTGCCTGCGGCAGCCCGAACGAGCAGGGGCATTGTAGCATGGTCGGGGAGTTGGCGGATGCCTGCCGGGCGCCTGGTGGGAGTGCCGGAGGCTGAAGCCCTCGGCCAGGGAAAGTGAAGCCCACCTGTGCAGGCTGCCCGGGCGACGGGCAAGGTTGCATCCCCGGCGCCGGTTGCCCCTCATGAATCAATGGCCCCCGCCAGGACTGGCGGGGGCTGTGTGTAGCGTCGGACGGTTCAGTAGAGACCTTGCAGCTCGGGGCTGCGGCGCAGCCGCGTGAGGATGGCCCGCTTGAGGGTGTAGACCTCTTCGACGCTTCCGAAGAGCGAGCCCCACTGGCCGAAGATGTCGCCGGGTTTCATGCCCAGCAGGTAGGAGCAGCGCACCACGACACGCTCGGCCTCGCTGGCGAGCAGCCCGTCCACCAGGCGCCAGAACTCCTCGCGGCTCACCCGGTCGGTAGCCTCTTCGTCGGCGTGGCCAAGACGCTGGTGGTTCCAGTTCACACTCTCTTCGGGGAGAACATCGGCGAACGACTGCGCGCGGGCAGTATCGATCACGACACAGGTGGCGCAGCGGCGCAGGTAGTTGAGCAGCGAGGCCAGGGTTGGGAAGGAGCTGAAGCGCGTGGGGGGTATGGCGCGCCAGAATCGCGTGAATGCCGCGCTAACGAAATAGTCGCTCGTCTCCCCACTCACGGTGAAGGCGCCGGTGCGGCGCACCCAGTGCTCTACCAGGGGAGTGTACTGCTCGAAGATCTGGCCCCAGGCCGCCTGATCACCCTCCACGAGGGCTCGGCGGAAGAGCTCGTAGGCGTAGCGGGGGTCGTAGTCTTCGTGGCGGTAAAAGCGGCGGCTCTCGGCGAGGGCCCTGCGGGCGAGGCTCTCCAGGTCGAGCAAGCTCGGGTCGCTCGGCACGGCATTGCTGGTGGGGTGGGGTGTGGGCACGAGGGCGATCGTCTGGCTGGTCATCGCTGGCCTCCTCTCGGCTGCTCTAGCCGGTCGTTCGTCTGAGGCCAGTCTAGCCTGACGGTGCTCCTCTTTAGAGGAACGCCACCTCCCGTTTCACTGACGAAAAGCGGAGGTTTCGGCGACGATCGCCGGAAACCTCCGCGCTGCGTGTCTGTCCGTGATTAGAACGCTGGGTGGACCACATTTCTGTGGGGTGCCGCGCTCTCACGCAAGGGTACGGGGAGGGGCCACAGGGGACAGGGCCGCCCCGACCTTACGCCGCTCGCGGCATCGCACGGGAAAGCTGTCTCGCATTTCGCCAACAGAAGTCACGCAGTCCGGGCCAGCCTGGAAAGCTCGGACTGGATCGGCGTGTAGCGGTTCTCCGCTTTCTGGTGCTCGATTCGTGCTCTAGCTCACTTCACGCGCGTCGGCCAGCAGCATGCGGGCGCGGGCCAGCAGGCTCTGCAAGCGCGGGTCGTCGGAGGGGCCAGCGGCGGCTATCGCCTCAAGGCGCTCCTCCAGTTCCACCACGCGGGTGGCGCGGCTCCGGGCCGCTTCGCCACGGCCGGTGCTGATCAGAGCCCGGGTCGCGGCCTGAAGCGCGGCGGCGAGTGGTGGGGCGAGGAGGATCAGCGGTATGCCGCCGAGCTCGGCCAGCGCCAGGATCGCGACCATCGTCAACACAGGGTTGACGCTGATGCCCCCCTGGAGCAGCCGGGGGAGCAGCGCGAGGCGGATGCCCGCCACCACGATGAGCGCCGCCGCCAGGACGATCGCCGCCGTGGCTTCGCCACGAGTGAGCGCGACGGTGGCGCCGGGCAGGAGGGCCAGCGGGACGCCAAGCAGGGGCACGACCTGCGCCAATCCGCCCGCGAGTGCCAGAACGGTAGAGCCCGGGATGCCGGCGAGTTGATAGATCACCAGCAGAGCGCTGGTGGTGAGGAACGTGCTGATCACCACTCCCCGCACATAGATGCCGATCTCGCGGTAGACTGCGTCGCCGAGCGCCCGGACGCGGGTTCGCGCCTCTAGCGGCAGGAGCGAGAGCCAGAGCCGCGTGATTCGCTGTTCGTCGAGGAGCCAGTAGAAGCCGAGCGCAATGGCCCCAAGCGTTAGCGCGAGTGTTGCCACGAGCTGTGTGCCGGCGCTGAGCAGCGCCGTACCAGCGGCAGCCTCGCCGCCGATGAGCCAGGCCGTGAGCTGTGTGCTGCCTGGCAGGCTCTGGGCGAGCTGCGCGAGCCAGCCGCCGCGAGCTTCGAGCCAGTCGCGGGCGCGCAGGTACCACAGCGGCAGCCGATCAACGATCTCGGCCAGGTCCAGGGCGAATAGATAGCCAGAACCGGCCAGGAGGGTGAGCGCCGCCAGCAGCCCACCGCCAAAAACGAGCGCTGCGGCGCGAGCCCTGGGTATGCCCCGCTGGGCGAGCCGATCCACCAGTGGCGCGAGCCCTGCCGCCACTGCCACGGCGATCGCGAACAATGCTGCGGCCTCGCGCATCTGCCAGAGGGCCAGGGCGAGGAGCACGATCGCCAGGACGACCGCCGCGCGGAGGGCCACCAGACGTGGGCTCATCGTGCGGCTCCCAGCGTGATCGCGGGGGCGTCTGTCAGGCCGCCGGAGTCGTTCTCGCCCGCAAGCAGCGTATCGAGGTCGCGGACGATCCGCTCCAGTTCCTCCTCCTGACGATCGAGCTCGGCATTGGCGGCACCGTCCTTGGCCCGCAGGTGTCCGGCGATATCGCTCGACATCTCGCGTACCGCGTAGCGCAGGCGGTCGACGCTCCCGCGGCCCTCTACGGCCGGATCGGCGGGTGAGCTGCGCCGTTCGAGCCAGGCCCCGAAGAGCACTTGCAACGTCGCTGCCAGCGGAATAGCGAGCAGGGCGCCGGCGGCCCCGAAGAGCGCGGCGAAGCCACCGAAGGCCAGCAACGTCACCACCGGGCTTACCCCGGCGGCCTCATCCATGATCCGGGGGGCGAGAACGTTGTTCTCAAGCTGCTGGACGATAATCCCGGCCACCAGGGCCGCGAGGGCGGTTTCGGTAGAGACGCTGAGCCCCACGGCAACCGCCAGGCCCGTGGCGATGAAGGGCCCGATGAACGGCACGAGCTCCAGCACACCGGCGATCACGGCCAGCAGAACCGCGAAGGGCACACCGGCGACCCAGTAGGCCAGCAGTGAAAGTGCCCCGGTGATCAGGGCGAGCAGGAGCTGGCCGCGAATGTAACCGCCGATTCGGCCTTCGATCTGGAGCCAGACGCTCTCTGCCCCGGTGCGCTGCTCCATCGGTAGGAGCAGGAGCAGGCCCCGAAGCGAGCGCTCGCGATAGAATAACCAGTAGTAGGCAAAGACGAAGGTAGCGATGACAACAAACGCGAGATACCCGGCGGTCGGCAGGCTCTCCAGCACCGGCCCGAACAGCCCTTCAAACTCTGGCCCGCCCGAGGAAAGCTCCGGATCCAGGCGGTAGCCGATCTGCCGGAAGAGCCGCAGGCGGGGAGTCGATCATCCACTCGCGTGCTCCGGCGTAGAGCTGGGGAAGGGCGGCGCTGATGCTTCCGATCTGGCTGGTGGCAAGGGGGAGGATGAGCACGATCAGCCCGACTATGCTGCCAACCAGGAGCAGCATGGCCACGCTCGCGGCCACAAAGCGGGGCACGTGGCCCTCCTGGAGGCGGCTCATGAGCGGCCGGAGGGCGGTGGCAAGCAGCAGCCCGAGGAAGACACTTGCCAGTACGTTGCGCAGGCTGAGCAGCAGGGCGAAGCCGAGCAGCACGAGGAGCACCACCAGTGTGGCGAGGGCCGTGGACTGGAGCAGGCGCCGGGGCGCCGTTCCGGTAGGTGGTGCGTGAGTGTCCATCGTCAGGACGGACAGCAAGAACCGTACCAGTACGTTACGGCGCGAAGGGGTAGCTCATCAGCGGGCCGCGAACGTGCACCGCCACCCGGTCACCCGGGGCGACGTCGAGCCAGTTTGGGGTGCGGGCGCGTACGAGAGGCCCGCCAGCGAGGCGCAAATCGACCAATAGATCGGCGCCGGTGTAGCTGCAGGCGGCTACTGTATGAGTACCGGCGGGGTCTGCGGCCAGCTCGAGCATCTCGGGCCGCACCAGCAGCTCGACCGGGCCGCTGGCCGGGCGTGCCAGGGGGAGTTGGCCCAGCGCGCAGGTGGCGGTTGTCCCCTCGGCAACTGCGGGGAGGAAATTGGCGGCGCCAACAAACGCAGCCACAGCCCGGCTAGCCGGGCGCTCGTAGATCTCGCGGGGGCGGGCCACCTGCACCACCCGGCCGTCCAGCATCACGGCGACCAGATCGGACAGGCGCAACGCCTCCTCCTGATCGTGGGTGACGAAGAGCACCGTTGCCTGCTCGTGGCGGAGGATGCGGCGCACCTCATCGCGGACCACCTGGCGCAGACCGGCGTCGAGGTTGGAGAAGGGCTCATCGAGCAGCAGCAGCGCGGGGCGTGGCGCGAGCGCGCGTGCCAGGGCCACGCGCTGCTGCTGCCCGCCGGAGAGCTGGTGGGGTAAACGCCGGCCCATGCCGTCGAGGCCAACGAGAGCGAGCAGTTCGGCCACGCGCGCGGCACGAGCAGGGCTCCGGCCCAGGCCGTAGGCCACGTTCTGCTCGACGTTCAGATGGGGGAAGAGGGCGTAATCCTGAAAGACCATCCCGACATTGCGCTGCTCGGGGGGTAGGCCCGGGCTCCACGGCGAGAGCACCGTGCGCCCGGCGATCGTGATCGTGCCGGCGTCTGGATGCTCAAATCCCGCCACCAGGCGCAGCAGGGTCGTCTTGCCACAGCCGCTAGGGCCGAGCAGGGCAACGAACTGGCCGGTAGTGATCGTCAGCGCTGCATCGACCACAGCCGGGTGGGTGCCGTAGGCTTTGGTGAGGCCCTCAAGCACGAGGGCTGGCGGTACTGTGCCAGGGAGTGGTGGGGACATAGTGGCGGCTGGCGATCCCGGCGAGGGGCGCTGGTGGGGCGCAGGCACCCCCATTAGCTAGCGGCGGTACGCTCCTGAGCCACCACCAGCGCCATCGCCATGGCGGAGAGAAGCAGGAGGAGGAGGGCAGGGGCAGCGGCCCGTGCAAACATCGCCTCGGCGGCGGAGCCCCAGACCAGCGTGGCCAGCGTTGGGAAGCCGCTCGGGCTAAGCAGCAGGGTTGTGGGGAGTTCCTTGATCGTTGTGAGGAAGACCAGGGCGGCGCCGGCGAGGATCCCCGGCGCCAGGAGTGGCGTGGTGATGGTGCCGAGCACGGCGAGCGGGCCTCGACCGAGGGAGCGGGCCGCCTCCTCTACACGCGGGTTGAGCTGCTGCAAGGAGGTACGCACGCTACCGGCAGCCTGGGGCAGAAAGCGCACGGTGTAGCCTACCAGAAGCATCGGCAATGTCTGGTACAGGGCCGGGGCGAAGTTGGCGCCGAAGAAGACAAGCGCGAGCGCTACAACAATGCCAGGCAAGGCGTAGCCGAGGTAGGCGCCGCGCTCAATCAGCCGGCTGAGGCGGCCGGGGTAGCGGACGGCCAGGAGCGCCACTGGCAGCGCGCTGGCCACGGCGAGGGCGGCCGCGAGGGCCGCCGCGAGCAACGAATGACCGGCCGCGCGCCAGAGCGAGACGAGTTCCTGGCCGTTGGCGAGGCCGCGCACCAGCCAGTAGACGAGCACACCCAGGGGCACACCGGCGCCGAGGATGCTCAGCGCGGCGCAGTAGAGCGTGGCTGGCCAGCGCCACCAGCCAAGCGCGATCAGGCGGCGCGGGCGTGGCACAGCACAGGTTGTGCGGCTCATGCTTGGGCGCCCGCGCAGCACGTGTTCGAGCGCGAGCAGGGCCAGTGTCAGCAGCACGAGCAGCAACGCCAGCAGCGCCGCGCCACTGCGGTCGAAGGAGCCGCGGTACTGCATGTAGATCGCGCGGGTGAAGGAGTCGAACTGCAGGAGCGATACGGCTCCGAAGTCGCTGAGGCTGTAGAGCGCCACGAGGAGCGCCCCCACGGCGATGGCCGGGCGAAGTTGCGGCAGCAGCACACGGAAGAAAGCCGTTAACGGGGTGTCACCCATGCTGCGGGCGGCCTCTTCCATCGCAGGATCGCAGCGGCGCAGCGCGCCGCGCACCGTCAGCAGGACGTAGGGGTAGCAGCAGAGTGTGAGGGTGAACAACGCGCCGCCAAAGCCGTAGATCTCGGGTAGCCGCTCCACACCGAGTGGCGCGAGGAGCCGCTGGAGCAACCCGCGTGGTCCGAAGGCGGCGACCATAGCGAAGCCGCTGATATACGTCGGGATGGCGAGTGGCAGAAGCGTCACAACCGCCCAGAAGCGCCGCAGGGGCAGATCAGTGGCAACCGTGAGCCAGGCCACAGGGAGGGCGACCAGGGTCGCAAGCGCGGCTGTGCTGAGGGCCAGGGCCGCACTGCCGGCGAGCACGGTAATGGTGCGGGGGCGCAGCAGCGCGGCCCAGGCATCGGGGCCAGCCTCAAGCGAACGGAGCAGCAGGTACCCGAGCGGCAGAACGACGATGGCCACGACAAGCGCGCCGAGCCCCAGCAAAGGCCACGGACGGCGCCGACGTGGTTGAGGGCGGGCCGGGCTAAGGGTGAGCGCGCGGTCTAGTGTAGCCATCGTCCGGGTGCTCGTTTCAAGGCGACGGGATCGTTAGAGTGCGCCTACATCCTGGAGCAGCTTCAGGGTACCCTGCAGATCGCTGAGCGTGTTCAGATCCAGCGCGGGAGTCTCGATCTCGTCCAGGGGCCGCAGGCGCGGATCGGCGGGTACGCCAGCCGCAAGGGGATACTCGAAGGTCTGCTCTGCGAAGTAAGTCTGGCCCTCGGCGGAGAGCAGGTAGTCGATGAGCTCCTGGGCGGCCTGGGGATTGGCGGCGCTGGTGAGCACGCCAACGCCAGCGATATTCACCAGCGCGCCCACATCGCCCTGCCCGGGGTAGTAGTTTGCAACGGGCAAGCTATCACCCGATTCCTTCTGGAGCTGGTAGAGATAGTAATGATTCACGAAGCCGACCGCGATCTCGCCGGCGGCTACGGCCTGCACGATCGCCGTATTGCGCTCATAGGTCTTCGTCTCATTGGCGAGCATCCCCTCGATCCACTCCCGAGTGGCCTCCTCGCCGAGTTGCTGGCGCATCGCGGTGACGAAGGCCTGGAATGAGCCATTCGTAGGTGCCCAGCCCATCCGGCCTTTCCACTCCGGGGCCACGAATCCGGTGATCGAGGTGGGGAGATCGCTCTCCTGCAGTTGCTCGGTGTTGTAGACAACCACGCGGGCGCGGCCACTGATGCCGACCCAGTTGTCCTGTGAGGATCGGAAGCGGGGCTCAACGGCGTCGAGGGTGGCCTGGGGTAGCTGGGCGAGTAGTCCCGCCGCGCTTAAGGCACCGAGAGCCCCAGCATCCTGGGCGAAGAAGAGGTCGGCCGGGCTGTTGGCGCCCTCTTCGAGAATGGTGGCCGCAAGCTCGGCCGTGTCGCCGTAGCGGGCCTCCACCTGGATGCCCGTCGTGGCGGTGAACTGCTCGAAGAGCGGGGCGACGAGACTCTCGCTGCGCCCGGAGTAGACCACGAGCTTCTGGTCGCCGGCTGGCTGACTCGCAGCGGTGGGCTCGGCGGGCGCGCTGGTTGGCTGGGCGGCGGGTTGGCTTCCGCAGGCTGCCAGGATGAACGCGAGGGTAGCTGCCAGGATCATATTGCGCTGGACGCGCATGAGTGGAGTCCTTTCGTCACGTGTGGTTCCGTGTGATGGGATGCACAACCCGGCCCGGGCGGGTGTTAGTATACTCTAACGTCTGATTAGGGTCAAGCCTAATATCACAACCTTGGGGTGAGAAAAGTTGGGAAACCATCACGATACGGGTGACGGCACCCGGGGCGATACACTTGCACACCGGGCCACTTTGAAGTATGCTCTACGCCACAGCTGATCACTACGAGCCACACAGCGCGCAGGCGCTGCATGCCGGGGGCAAGCGCCCCCGGTTATCGTCTCTGGGCGCCTCCCAACTGCGCACAGGGCTGCTATGACCACGACGACACCGCTTGAGGATCTGGCCTGCTACGTGCCGGCGTTGATTCTGCGCCGCATGCATGCCGACCTCGGGGCGACGTTGGCGCCGGCGTCCGAGCGCTTTCCGGCGGCAGTACTGTACGCCGATCTATCCGGTTTTACCGCCCTCACCGAGCATCTCACCCAGAACAGTCCGGCTGGCGCCGAGGAGCTCACCAGCATCCTCGATCTGTACTTTGGGCACCTGGTGGGCGTCGTCATGAGCCACGGGGGCGACGTGGTCAAGTTCGCGGGCGACGGCCTGCTCGCCCTGTGGTACGGCGAGGAGTCGCTCCAACACCTGGCCCAGCGGGCCGTCCAGTGCGCCCTCGCGGTACAGATGATGATGGCTCCGGAGGCCTGGGGCTCGGTCGACGGTGTGGCTCCGCCTCCGGCGCTGAAGGTGCGGGTGGGCGTGGGCGCCGGCGACGTGACGACCATGCATGTGGGGGGGATTTTTGGCCGCTGGGAGTTGCTCGTTACCGGCGAGGCGCTGCTCGGCGCCAGCCGTGCCGAGAGTGAGGCGAACCCCGGGGAGGTGGTGATCGCCGCTGCTGCGTGGTCGCTCGTCGCGCATGCCTGTGCCGGCCAGCCGCTGCCCTCCGGCGCGGTGCGTCTGGTGGGCCTGACCGACTACCTCCCCATGCGTCGGCTCGATCCGCCGCCACTGGTGCCGGCCATGGCCGATGCGTTACGCTCCTATATCCCCAAGGCGATTCTGGCCCGGATCGATGCCGGCCAGACGGCCTGGCTCGCCGAGCAGCGGCGGGTGACGGTGCTCTTCATCAACCTGCCCGACCTGTGGGACGGCACGCCACTGCGGCAGGCCCAGGCGTTGATGCACGCGTTGCAGACGGCGCTCTACCGCTACCAGGGGAGTGTGGCCCGACTGGGAACCGATGCCAAAGGCCCGACCCTGGTGGCGGCGCTGGGTTTGCCGCCCTTTGCCCACGAGGATGATCCGGAGCGTGGCGTGCGGGCGGCCCTGGCCATCCACGATGCGCTTGCGGGCCTCGGCTTTGGCTGCGCGATCGGCGTGACGACCGGGCGCGCGCTCTGTGGAGCTGTCGGCGCCGAGACGCGTCGCGAGTACACGATGATGGGCGCGATCGTGAATCGCTCGGCCCGCCTGATGCAGGTGGCCGCGGCTGGCGCGCTCCCGGGCGCGCCGCCGGTGCTCTGTGATGCGGCTACCTACCGTGGCGCGCGGACCCGGCTGGCCTTCGAGGCCCTCCCGCCAATGGTGCTCAAGGGTGTTGCCGAGCCGGTACCGATCTACCGGCCCCTGGCGGCACGGCAGCCGCAGGCAACCGGAAGCTCTTCGGCCACGATCCTCGGTCGCGAGCGTGACCAGCAGATCATCGGTGCGCGGCTGGAACTCTTCGCGCGGGAAGCGCGGGGCGGCGCGATCATCATTGAGGGTGAGGCGGGGATCGGCAAATCGGCGCTGCTTGCCGCTGTACGGGAGCGCGCTCGCGCCGCTGGCCTGCGCGTGCTTGCTGGTGGGGGCAGCCCGGTGGAGATGGCACCCTACCACGCCTGGCGGCCGATCTTCGCCGAGTTACTGGGCGATCTGGCTGCCAGGGGCCCCGAGCCCGTCGGTACTGCCCTTGGTCTTCACGCTGCCCTCGCCGAGCTCGGCGCGGCCGAGCTGGCGCCACTGCTGGCGGCGGTGCTGCCCCTCGATCTGCCCGATACCCCCCTCACCGGCCAGATGGTCGGCCAGGTACGCGCCGACAACACTCGTGGACTGCTCGTCCGGTTGCTCCAGTGGGCAGGCGCGCCGCTGGTGCTCATGTTCGACGATGCCCAGTGGCTGGATGCGAGCTCCTGGGCGCTGATCCAGGCGGTGAGCGAGCAGGTGCCTGGCCTGCTCCTGATCATGGCCACGCGCCCCATGGATCCCCCGCCGGCGATCTACCAGCGCCTGGCCTATCAGCTCGACACCATGCGGCTGCCCCTGCGGGGCATGGACGCTGCGGAGTTGCTGGCCTTGCTCACCCGGCGCCTCGGCGTGGCGAGCCTGCCTCCGCAAGTCTGGGAGCTGATTGCCCCGCGCGCGCGGGGCAATCCCTTTGTCGCCGAGGAGTTGCTGCTCACCCTGCGCGACGCCGGGGTGATCCACGTTTCCGACGGCGTCTGCCGCCTGGCCGACGGCGCTGGCAATCTGGAGCAGCTGCTGGCGGGTGTTCACCTGCCGGAGACGGTGCAGGGCCTGATCACCAGCAGGATCGACCAACTCTCGGCGGCGCAGCAGCTAACGTTGAAGGTTGCAAGTGTGATCGGGCCGCTTTTCTCGCTCTCGGCGCTTGCCGCCATCCACCCGGTGGAGCGCGATCGTGAGCGTCTGGTCGAGCAACTCTTCGCGCTGCAGCAGGCCGGCCTCGTGCTTATCGAGGCCTTCGAGCCCGATCTCGTCTACGCCTTCAAGCACGGGCTGGGTGCGGAAGTGGCCTACAACCTTATGAGTTATGCCCAGCGGCGGCGGTTGCACCGGGCGCTTGCCGAGCGCTACGAGGCCCTCGGCGTGGCGGCGGGTGTCTCTGCGGCGCAGCTGGCCCACCACTGGCGCCAGGCCGATGAGCCGCTGCGGGCAGCGCGCTACCTGGCCCGAGCGGGCGAGCAGGCGCTGCGGGGCGGGGCCTACCGCGAGGCCGCCGTCTTTTTCGGTGATGCCCTCGCCACCGCTGCCGAACGGCCGGCCGGGGTGGGCAATGGGGAACAGGCGAGCTGGGAGCGGCAGCTCGGTGAGGCCTACCACGGGATGGGCCGCCTGATCGAGAGCCGCGAGCAGCTGGAACGGGCGGTTGCGCGCATGGGCTACCAAGTGCCCCGGCACCCGGTGAAGGCGCTCCTGGCGATCGCTGGCGGTCTGGTGCGCGAGGGTTCACACCTGCTCTTGCTCCGGCGTCGTCGTCCCGGCGTGGCGCGCGGCAGCGCCGACGCGGCACGGGCCTACGCGCTCCTCGCCCAGCTCGCCTACTACGATGGCCAGTTGCTCAGTTCGATCGCGGCGGCGTTTCAGGCTCTGGGTCTGGCCGAACAGGCCGGCCCTTCTCCCGAGCTCGCGGGCGCCTACGCGGTGGTCCACGTAGCTACAGGCGCTATACCGCCATTGGCGCAGCTCTACCAGCTGCGCGCCCAGCGGGCCGCGCAGCGCCTCGGCCATCTTCCCACCCTCGGCTGGGTGGCCGAAGCCCAGGGCCTTCACGACATCGGTCGGGGTGGCTGGCGGCGGGCCACTGCCGCGCTCGGGGTGGCCGTGGCCGTCGCCGAGCGCCTCGGCGATCGGCGGCGCCGCTCCGAAGCGCTTGCGGCACGCTGCCTCGCCTACTGTTGCCAGGGGGCCTATGCCATCGCTCTTGCCGGTTGCGAGGAGCTTCAGGCCGACGGTCTGCGCGCGGGGGATGTGCAGGTGCGTACCTGGGGCCTGGTGGGAGCCGCCGAGAATCTGCTCTGCCTGGGCGAGGACGGGCGGGCCGAGTTGCTCCTTGCCGAGGCCGAGGCGCTGCTCGCCGAGAACCTGGGTGGCGCGCGAGCCGAGGAGGTGTGGGCCTACGCGCTCATGGGGCGAGCTGCGTTGCGCCGTGGCGCCTACGACCTGGCGTGGATGCTCGCGCATGCCGCCGCAGGACTCGTAGGCGCGGTGCCCCCCGCCACGATTTATGCGCTCGGCGGCTACAGCGCTATCGCCGAGGTCTTCCTCGGGCTTCTCGAGGCGGGCTACGCCCATAACGAGGTGGACCGTCGGGCGCTGGACGTGGCGGTTCGTCGATCCTGTGCAGGCCTTAAGCGGCTGGCGTTGATCTTTCCGGTGGCCGCGCCGGCGGCACTCCTCTGGGATGGATTGCGGCATCAGTGCGCGGGCCGCCACAAGGCGGCCCGCCGGTGCTGGCAGCGCGCGGCCGACCGTGCCCGGCGCCTGGGCATGCCCTACGACGAGGCGCGGGCGCGTTTCCAGATGGGCCGTCACGCCACGGGGCAGGAGCGTGTGGAGCAGCTCCAGCTGGCTGAGGCGCTCTTTCGGCGTCTCGGCTGCACGTACGAGCTCGCAGCAGTGCAAGCGCTGCTGGCGCATGGTTCGAATGGTTGAAGCGTCTACGGATGGCGGGCGCGTGTCCGTACCGCGCCCGCTGACAGTGCGACGATTCTGGTTCTTGCGCTCGCGGCCCTACCAGTGGTCGGCGTCAACAATGGCGGCAGCCACCTCGCCGAGGAGCTCAGCCCCGCCGAGGGCGGCGAGGGCAGGGGCGGCAAGCTCAAGGGCGCGGAAGATCTCCTCTCGCCCCACCGCCGCAGTGCGCAGGGTGGCGCCGAGTACAGCGCAGGCAAGCTCCGGGCTTCGCTGAGCCAGCGCGCGGGCCAGTGCCGCACCGGCCCGCGCGCGGTCGGCCGGTCGGCGGATCTCAGCCACGAGCCGCCCGGCAACGTCGGTGCGGCCGTGCTCGGCCAGCGCTGCGGCAACGCTCGCGAGGTAGCGCCCGCGCTGCTCGGCGCTGGTCAGGATCTCCGGGTGTCGGCCCACCGCCAGCGCTTCGGCCTCCCCGCCGCCAGTCACCAGGGCGGGCGCGAGCAGGGTGAGAGCGCGGGCGCGCTCCGTTGCTGAGTCGATCGCCAGCGCCATCGCCAGGGCTGGCACAGCCTCGCCGGCCTGGGCCCGCGCGATCGCCAGATCGGCGGCGGTCCGGGCGCGCTGGTCATCGGCTTCGATCCGGGTGAGCAGGGCCGCTGCTTCGTCCCAGCGACCAGCAGCGGCGAGCAGGCTGGCGAACTCGTCGTAGGCCCACGCCTGCTCGTCCTCGTCGTCGAGGGTGGCGATCAGTTCGTGCGCCTGGGCGTGGTCGCCGCGCTGGGCCAGTGCCACCGCTACACGCGCTGTTGCCCGGTCGCGCTCCTCGCCCTCGGGCAGTCCGGCCGCGAGTGCCAGGGCCTGGTCGCGCCGGCCGAGGGCGGCTAGCGCTGCGGCCAGGGCGGACACCAGGGGCGCCCGATCCTCCCCGGTGAGGGCGCCGATGTCGTTGGTGGCCCGTTCCAGGGCAAGCATGGCCACGAGGCCCTCAAGCCCCAGGCGCAGGTCGATCAGCGCGGCCACGCGTACCTCCACGGCGCCGATCGCCTCAGCGGCGGCGAGGGCCGCCCCGTCGTTCCCGGCGGTGGCGAGAACCCGCGCCAGGCGGGCCAGGCCCCGGTCGCGCTGGCCCGGGGTGGGTAGCGCCTCGATCCGCCGCCTGGCCGCCGCCTCGTCGTGGGTGGCATCGTCGCAGGCAAGCTCGATCTGGGCCCACGCGACGACTGTCTCCAGCGTGAGCTCGTCGAGCATCATGGCCCCGCGTGGATCGCCGGCGCGCTGGAGTTCTACTGCCACCTCGGCCCGGGCCCAGGCGCCCATGCTCTCGTGAAGGATGCCCCGTGCAACGCGCTGGGCCTGGTCGTGCGCGCCGGTTGCCAGCAGCTGACGTACCACCTGCGTCTCGATCATGGCCCGGCGTTCGAGGTGCTCGATGCGCTCGGCAATGGCCAGCGCGGTGTCTACCGCGCCGAGCGCGATGGCGTGCTCAGCCAGCACGGTGAGCAGGCCCTCACGGGTGTCGCGCCAGGCGCGTGAGGTGGGACTGGCTTCCAGGTCCAGCGCTCGCGAGAGGAGCCGCATGGCGGCGGAGCGCATGCGTGCGCCGTAGCAGATCTCGCCGAGGTGACGCAGGAGCGCGGCCTTGGCGTGCCCGTCGGCCAGGCGCTCGACCACTCCGAGCACGGCCCGGAGGGTTGCCTCGCGGCTCCCCTGCTCCAGTCCGCCGAGCAGCGCAGTGCCCACCATGTCGGCACCGAGGCTTCGGGCCCGGGTGGCAAGCACTCCAACCAGAGCAGCGGCACGCACGAGGCGGAGGGGTGGGCCATCCGCCACTGCGACGCGCAGCTCCCAGGCGGCTGCCTCCAGCGCGCCCGCAACGTCGTTTCGGCGCTGCCGGGCACGCATTGGTGTGGGGCCGGTGAGGGCAGTCAGGACAACGTCGCGTACGGGTCGAGGCGCCAGCGCTGCGTGGCGGGCGCCTTGCCGCTCCAGGTAGCGAACGGCCGGGTTGGTCGTCACGGCGCGCTGTGATCCCGGTACGCCGTCGGCCCGCGCGCTCGCCAGGGTCGCCAGGTCGGCGTGGGCGGTGCCGAGCTCGGTGGCACC
Organism: Chloroflexi bacterium OHK40; assembly: GCA_004367505.1. Lineage (GTDB taxonomy): Bacteria > Chloroflexota > Chloroflexia > Chloroflexales > Chloroflexaceae > OHK40. The sequence goes on from SFCB01000115.1 coordinate 17,999, forward strand.
GGCGCGCGCAATCAAGGCTGCCAGGGCCCGATGGGTCAGGGCGACGGTCCGATCGCCCGGCGGGCCATACTCGATCAGCGCGAGCCGTGCCCAGCTGGCGAGTGTGGGCGCCGGGTCGGCGCCGAGGAGCTCAGTGGCGAGCGCCAGCGGAAAGGGTTCCCCTGCGGCGGCGAGGAGTGCGGCAAGGCGCCGCTCGGGAGCCGTGAGCCCGGCCCACCAGCTGTTGAGCAGGCCCTCGAGGCCTGCGGGGAGGGCGGTGTGGTCCGCCCCACCTGCGCGGAGGTGGGCCAGCCCCAGCCGCAGGTAAAGAAAGTTCCCCCCGCTCGCGGCAACGAGGCGATCGGCCCACGGGGCCGAGCAACCGAGGCGGGCGAGCAGGGCGTGCTGAGCGGCTGTGAGCTCAGGGTCATCGTTAGGGAGGCGCAGCTGGAGCGCCGGCGTATACGGCAGCGGCGCGCCGGGCGTCGCGCTGAGCAACAGGGTGACACCGCGGGGAAGCTCCGAGGGGAGGGGCGGCGGTCCAGGGCGCAGCGGCTCGCCCGGCGGGGTAAGCTCATCGATCAGCAGGGCGATGGGCTCATGGCCGCTCCGGCTGGCGGCCAGTTCCGCGAGCAGCGCCTCGAAGGCGGCCGGGTCGGTCGTCGCCGTAGGGTCGAGGAGTGGCAGGCGGGGGCGATGCAGGGCGACGAGTTGGGCGTAGAGGGCCGGGGCGGCAGTGGGGGCCGCGCCCGCAAACCAGAGCGCAACCGGCTGGCGCACAGCCAGGGCGGCGAGCAGGGTTGAGGCGCCGCTGCCAGGAGGCGCCTCAACACACACCAGGCCCCCGTGCGGGTCACGCAGGGCCTGGGCAAGTGTGGCGAGGAGCTGAGAGCGCGGCTGGTAAGCGGCCAGGCAGGCCGAGAGATACGTCGCCTGCCGGTGCAGATCGTCCGCCACAGCGGCGTGCAGGGCGGGGCAGGCGGCGAGGGCGGCGAAGGCCGGTGGGGTGTGATGCAGCGCGTCCATCGTGCTGCATGGTAGCGCATCCGCGCGGGCGGCGCCAACGCCAACGCCCCGAGCAACCAGGCTTCCCGGGGCGTTGGGGCAGGTGGCATCCCGACACGGGTGTGGACGGGTGGCCTACTTGACGATGGCGGTAGCGCCGGCCTCGGCGAGCTTGGCCTTCGCAGCCTCGGCCTCCTCCTTGGAGATGGCCTCCTTGACCGGCTTGGGGGCAGCCTCGACCAGATCCTTGGCCTCCTTGAGGCCGAGGTTCGTCAGCTCGCGGACCACCTTGATCACCTGGATCTTATTGGCGCCGACTTCCTGGAGGATGACGTCGAACTCCGTCTTCTCCTCGGCGGCAGCCGGGGCGGCGCCCGCGCCATCAGCGGCGGCCGGGGCACCGGGGGCGGCGAAGCCGCCGAAGGCCACCGGAGCCGCGGCGGTAACGCCCCACTTCTCCTCCATCGTCTTCTTCAGCTCGACCAGCTCGAGCACGTTGAGGCCCTCGATCGACTCGATAATGCTGTTGACCTTATCGCTTGCCATGGTGAGTTTCACTCCTCATAGGGACGCAACAGGCTGCGTCCTGACGCTAGCTATTCGTACGACACAAGCCAGACCGGGCGCCACGCAGGGGCGCGACGCGCTGCGGCCCTACGCGGCGTTCTCGCCTGCGGGCTGCAGCTGGTCGATCCGGGCCTGCAGCACATACACCACATTCGCGATCGCCGCGTTGATCACGCCGACCACGCCGGCCACCGGCGCGGCGACACCACCGACAATCTGGGCCAGGGCCTGCTCACGGCTGGGCAGCTTCGTCACCGCGTCCAGGCCATCGGCCTTGAGCTGCGTATTGCCGAGCACACCGCCCTTGATCGTCAGGGCCTTGGGCGTAGCCTTGCTGGCGTCGAGAATGACCTTGGCGACCTTTGCTACATCATCGTAGGCGAAGGTGATCGCGGTTGGCCCCTCAAGGAATTCCTCGAGTGGCTCGCGGCCGGTATTGCGGGCGGCGAGGCGCAGCAGCGTATTCTTGGCCACCACGATCTCGGCGCCGCTCTCACGCAGCTTGGCGCGGAGGGCCGTCAGCTCGGCCACCGTGAAACCGCGATAGTCGGCCACAACGGCCAGCTGCGATCGGCCCATCTTCTCGCTCAGCTCCTCAACGAGGTCGATCTTGCGCTGGGTTGGCATTGGTACTCACCCCCTCTCAGTGCCACGAAGGGTTCATAGCAAACCCTGTTTGATCTGGTGAACGACGGTGGGTTGCGAAGGGGCCTGCGGTCCCTCCGCGCCTCCCCACCGATGCACGGTATCAAACCGGACATGATATCAGTGGTTCGTTCCGGGCATCCGGCCACCACAGACGATGGTGGCAGCCAGCGTGCTGAAGGGTTGCCGGCAAGACACAAAACGGCCGCCGCATCCTAGACACGGCGACCGATCACGGGGCGTGTGAGCACCCACGTGGATTGACAGCGGGCTGACGCCGGAGCCGTCGATCTCAGGTCTACCTCGGCTGGCGGCCAGATGGCCATTAGGGGCGGAAGCCCACCGAGCTGTCTAGGGTAGATATGCGGTTGTATGAGCGAGGCGCGCCACGGCGCACCATACGCGATCAGGCAGATTGTACCACCGATTCGGATTTGCCCGATCGCACCCGGGGGGCGCTACGCCAGGGTTGGGTTCACCGGGACGCCGGGGCCCATGGTGCTCGTGAGCGTCACGCTGCGGATGAAGGTACCCTTGGCCCCGCTGGGCTTGGCAGCCTTGACAGCATCCATCAGCGCGTTGAAGTTCTCGCGGATCTGCTCAGGCGGGAAGCTCAGCTTCCCGATCGCCACGTGGAGGATGCCCGTCTTATCATTGCGGAACTCCACGCGACCGCCGCGCACCTCGCGGATGGTGCGGGGCAGATCCTCAGCGGGCACGATCGTGCCACTCTTGGGGTTCGGCATCAGGCCGCGCGGGCCGAGCTTGCGGCCGATCCGGCCAACCTTGCCCATCATATCGGGGGTAGCGATCGCCACATCGAAGTCGAAGAAGTTCTCCTTGTCGATACGGGCGATCAGCTCATCGCTCCCCGCGAAGTCGGCGCCAGCGTCGAGGGATGCCTGCACCGCCTCGCCCTGGGCGAAGACGAGCACCCGTACACTCTTACCGGTGCCGTGGGGCAGGGCAACCGTCGTGCGGATGTTCTGGTCGGCGTGGCGCGGGTCGATCCCGAGTCGCAGATGTACTTCGACGGTTGGGTCAAAGTTGACGTACGACGTCTCCCTCACCAGGACGATCGCCTCATCAGGCGTGTAGAGCCGATTCTGATCGACTTTGGCGGCTGCGGCCAGATACTTCTTGCCGTGCTTTGGCATAGGAATGGTTCTCCTTGTGGTGCAGACGGCACGCACGGAGTGCGTGACCTCCCACGGGCGGCGCCCTTACTCGACGATCTTGATGCCCATACTGCGGGCGGTACCAGCGATGATCTTCTCGGCGCCCTCAATATCCAGGGCGTTCATATCGGGCATCTTCTGCTGGGCGATCTGCCGGAGCTGGGCGCGAGTAATCTGCCCGGCCGAAGTACGATTGGGGGTGCCCGAACCCTTCTGGGCTCCAGCAGCCTTTCGCAGCAGGTCGGCGGCAGGCGGGGTGAGCAGGCGCACGGTGAAGGAGCGATCGCTGAAGATCGTAATCTCGACTGGAACGATACTGCCAGCCTGGGAGGCCGACTTCTCGTTGTACTCCTTCACAAAGCCCATGATGTTGATGCCGTACTGGCCGAGCGCCGGACCCACGGGCGGCGCCGGAGTGGCCTTGCCGGCGGGGAGCTGGAGCTTCACAATGCCGACGAGTTTCTTCGCCACAGTAGTTCTCCTCTGAGTGGAAGCCGGAGCTTCCTCCCTCCCCCGGTTGGTGTGTGCGCGCCGGGCGAGGTGTCCAGAACATCGTAGGGGGGCCGCGCGGGACGACCCCCATGACCGGCAGAGTATAGCGCGGGTGCGCCGGCTAGTCAACCAGGCGCGTCACCTGGAGGAAGTCGAGCTCAACCGGAGCCTCACGCCCGAAGAACGACACCAGCACGCGCACGCGCCCGCGCTCGTGGTCGATCGCATCGACGATGCCCTCGAAGTCGGTGAACGGGCCATCGATAATCTTGACGGCCTGGCCCTTCTGGTAGCTCACGCGCACCTTTGGCGCCTCGCCCTCCATCTGCTTGAGGATAGTTTTGACTTCATCGTCCTCAAGCGGGGTAGGCTTATTGCCGTGGCCCACGAAGCTCGTGACGCCAGGGGTATTGCGCACCACATACCAGGAGTCGTCGGTCAGACGCATCTGCACCAGCACATAGCCAGGGTAAATCTTCTTGTTGACGGTGCGGCGCTGGCCGTTCTTGATCTCGATCTCTTCCTCGGTCGGCACGATCACGCGGAAGATCTGGTCGTGCATCTCCATGGAGTCGATGCGGTGCTCCAGATTCTGCTTGACCTTGTTCTCGTAGCCCGAGTACGTGTGAATCACATACCAGCGCCGATCATCGGCCTTCTCGGTTTTGGTTGTTTCTTCCTCAGACACGCTCGGCTCCATAGCGGTAGTGGCCTCGCCTTCGACCAGGTTGCAATTGGTGAGATGTCAGTCGCCGGCCGAGTCCATCGCGACGCCAGGCGCTGTATCAATAGAACAGTCGGTCCAGACCCCTGCTCACGAGACGAGATTGACCAGAGAGGTGTAGAGGAACAGGAACAGCGCGTCGGCGGTGAAGAGGATCAGCCCGATAATCAACGAGATCGTAATCACCACAATCGTCAGGCGAATCGTCTCCTCGCGCGTCGGCCAGACAACCTTCCGCAGTTCGCTCCGCGTCTCGCGGATGGTGCGAACGATCGTATTGTCCTGCTGTTCCTTCGTGTCTTTGACCACGGCCATTGCTTTTCCTAATTGCAGATTGTAGATTGGAGAGTGCAGATTGTGGCCAGCCCGGGCCACAATCTGCATTCTGCATTCTGCAATGGTGTTAGTCCTCGATCTTGGTGACAACGCCGGCGCCGACGGTGCGGCCGCCCTCGCGGATGGCGAAGCGCAGGCCCTCCTCGATCGCCACCGGCACAATCAGCTCCACCCCCATCACCACGTTGTCC
>SFCB01000133.1 GCA_004367505.1 Chloroflexi bacterium OHK40
CTCCCTCGTACCGCCCCCGCGCCGACCCTGGCCCCTGCCGCCGCGCCCGTCGAAGTGGCCGCCCCCCCTCCTGAGCCCGTCACCCCCAACTGGCTGCGCTGGTGGCGGGCACTCTTCCCCGCTTGAGTCTGGCCTGAGCACAGCCCCGGACGATCAGATCCCACTTGCTCGCTCGGGCCGTAGCGCCGCCAGCGCCGCCGATGCCCGACCCTGAAGCTCCTCCGCGACGGCTTCGCCCACGGCAGGCGCGATCGCAAAACCGTGGCCGCTGAAGCCCAGTGCCAGGTAGAGTCCTTCTACGCCCGGGGCCGGACCGATCAACGGAATCGCGTCGGCGGCCTCGGCCTCGAGCCCGCACCAGGCCTCGGCGATCCGTTGCTCGCCCACGGCCGGCACCACCGCTACTGCCGCTTCCCAGCCACCCGCCACGCTCGTCTCCCGCAGCGTGAACCCATCCCGCTCCGGTGTGGCGTCGCCGGGCCACCCGCCCCCGAGCAGGAACGCGCCGTCCGGCAGCTGCTTGAGCGAGAGCCGCCGCCCCACGGCGCTCACCACCGGAGCGAGCAGGCCCGGACGAGCCGGCGTGGAGCGGATCATCTGGTAGACACCCGTCCGGATCGGCAGGCGCAACCCCACCCCCACGGCCAGGTCATCGCTCCAGGCGCCAGCGGCGAGCACCGTCCAGGCTGCCGTCACCGGACCCCGGTTGGTGATGGCACCCACCACACCCCCGCTCTCGCGCCGCAGGGCCAGGCAGACCGTGTGGGTCCAGTAGCGCGCACCGGCACGTTCGGCCGCTGCGGCGAAAGCCCGGGTGGTACGGGCGGGATCGGCCTGGCCGTCAGCGGGGCTGTAGCTGCCGGCCAGCACGTGTGGGGCGAGAGCCGGAGCCAGCTCGCGCAACTCGGCGCCCGCAACCAGCCGCACGTCGCCGAAGCCCATGGCGCGCTGCGCGGCGACAAAGGCGCCAAGCTGCTCGGCCTCGGCCTCAGTCTCGGCAAGGAGCAACTGCCCGCCCTGGCGGTAGTGCAGGTCGGCGCCGAGCTCGGCCTCCAGAGTGGGCCAGCGGGCGATCGCGGCGCTGGCCAGTGCAGCCTCGGCCGGGTGCCGCCCCTGGCGGCGCACACCGCCGGCGCTCGCCCATGAAGCCGCCGGGCGCTCGGCGATGCCGGCACGCTCCACCACCAGTACATCGCATCTGGCGCGGGCGAGGTGGTAGGCGATGGCGCTACCAATCACGCCGCCGCCGATGATCAGGATCTCGGCTGAAGGTGACATAGGCTCCTGATTGCAACGACACTTACGTAGTCGCACGTCCGGCGCGATACCGTGCATTGGCGGGGAGCGCGGAGGGGCCACTGGCCTCTGCGCAACCGACGCCGTGTACGCGATCTGACAGGATTCGTCACACCTCCTGGCACGGGCCTTGATGGCTGGGCGCTGGTATCGGTTGCCTGAGTGATCGGAGAACTTGAGATGCGTGACCAACAGACGATTCGGCCCGGCTACGGCGCCAGCCTGGGTGTGGGGGCGCTGGCCGGCCTGCGCAGTGCAAGCGGGCTCGCGGCCGTGAGTAGTGCTCTCGCCGGGAGCCCTGTAGCAGGGGCGGCAAATGGCGCTCTCGCGCTGGCCGCCCGGTTCGGGCCGCTCTTGCGGGTGGCCGCCGTGGGCGAGTTGCTGCTCGACAAGTTGCCGTTTATGCCGAACCGCACCAGCCCCATCGCCCTCGCTGGCCGCGTGCTCCTTGGCGCCATCGCCGGAGGCCTGGCCGCGCAATCTGGCGGCGCCAACTGGCTCATCGGCGGGGTCATCGGAGGCGCGGCAGCCATCGCGGCTACCTTTGCCGGATTCCACCTGCGGCGCCTCGCTGTCACCGCGCTACGCATCCCCGACCCGCTGGTGGCCCTCGTCGAGGATGCCCTTGTGGTTGGCGGTGCGAGCACCCTCGCCCGGCGCATTACGGTAGAGCCTGGCGCTGTGGCCGTGCCAGCGGCGTAGCACCGTTCGGCTACGGCTGGTGCTCCGTGGGCCTCGCGGCCGTTGACGCCGGCTGGTAGCCCACCTCCTGCACCAACCAGCCATTGCCGTCCGGATCGTTCAGGGAGAAATACGAGTAGTAGTTACGGCGCTCAGGGTCCGGCCCGGGCGCCCGCTGGCCCTGCGCGAAGTGGAAGATCTCGCTCACCTCCACCCGCTTGCCAAGCAGCTGCTCCCGGGCCGCTTCGATGTCCGTCACCACCAGGTGCAGGCCCTGCACCGACCCGGGCGCGGCGCTGCTCACCCCGACCCCGAAGCTGATCGAACACGCCGAGCCTGGCGGTGTGAGCTGCACCACTCGAAACGCCTCGCTGGCGTGGTGGTCGACGTCGAGCCGAAAGCCAAGCTGCTCCGCGTAGAAGGTCCTGGCCCGGTCCACGTCTGTCACGGGGAGAAGCACGAGCTCGAGTTTCCAGTCCATTGGTTGCTCCATAAGGCTTCGCCCCGCGCCAGCATTTCCCCACCTTTCGCATCGCCAGGGCTGCGCAGCGGATGCCGAGCCCGTCATTCGCGAACCCCTCGGGCGTACTGTAGAACATACATTCGTATCTGTCAAGGGGGGTGGCGTGCCATCGTGCAGGCCAGCCCGCCCCCGCGCAAGCGGGGGTGGGCGTCACCCGCGCGGCGTACGCTGAACAACCGCCGCCACCGGCGACGCTTGGGAGCCCGCGTCGGCGGGCTTCGCCATCGCCGCGCGCTTCCGCGCCACGGCACAAAGAAGGTTGTAAGACACGGTTCGTAGCGGCTTGACCGTTGCGCGTCCGTGCAGACACGATGCCCTCCTGTGCAACCTGGCCTGTGCCGCGCGTTTACCTGGCCACAAGGACAGGTACGGCTCACTGCTTGGGGAGTGTGGAGGCGCTGGCGCCAGCGTATACTGCGGGCACAGACTTCGTCCCAACAGTCCCGCACGCGCTCCCCGGCTGACCGGCGGGTCGTTCGTTTGTGCGGGAGGGAGGATCGCGATGACGACGGCAACGGCTGCGCCCCCACTCTCGGACCGTGGCCCGCTTCCGACCTGGCTCGTGATGATCCTCGGGGTGATTTATATCGTGCTCGGCGCGCTCCTCATCACCCAGCCGCTGGCGAGCACCCTCGCGCTCGTCATCTACATCGGCGCGGCCTGGTTCGTCGGCGGGGTCATGGATCTGCTCAGCCTGTTCCGGGATCGCAGCCAGTGGCTCTGGAAGGCGATCAGCGGCGGAATCGGCATCTGGGCTGGCCTCGCCGTGCTGGGCCAGCCGCTCCTCAGCACCGTGCTGGTACCGGTCGTCTTCATCATCGTGCTGGGCGTCACCGGCCTGATCGGCGGCATCGTGCGCATCGTCCAGGCTCTGCGCGGGGGTGGCTGGGGCATCGGCATCCTGGGGGCGCTCACGATCATCCTGAGCCTGATGCTGCTGTCCGAGCCCGTGGCCGGTGCCGTCGTGCTGCCCTTCGTGCTCGGTATCACGGCCATTGTCGGCGGCGTCCTCACCCTCCTCGGCCCGTTCATACGACGCTAATGCGGCGACGAGGTACCGAACGAGAACGCCGGTTTCGATGTGTGGCACACCGTGGCCCCTGCAATCACAAGAAAGGTCGAACCAGGCATGACGAAACTCCTCGAACCGATCAAGGCGATGATCACCCCCGAGATGTTGCAACTGGCCGGCTCCAGGGTGGGCCTGAGCCCGCAGCAGATCGAGCAGGGCACCGCGCTGGTGATGCCGCTGATCGCGACCGGGATGTCCCGTGCCGCCGCGACTCCCGAGGGCCAGGTGGCGCTCATGAAGGCCGTCGACGAGGCCGACACGGGCGTGTTGGGCAACCTGAGTGGCTTCCTCGACGGGCTGAACAGCGAGAGCGGGGCTGACCTCGTGAAGCGGCTGCTTGGCGACGACGGGCGGGTGGTCTCATCGCTGGTCAAGGAGCACACCGGCATCGACATCGCGCCGGTGATGGCGATGGCCGGGCCGATCGTGCTTGGCTTCCTCAACAGCCAGGTGCGTCGGGGGGGCCTCGACACCAACGGCCTGGTGAAGGAGATCCGCTCGGCGAGCCGCAGCTACGAGCGCTCGAAGGACGAGAGCGCTACGGTGATCCGCGAGGCTTTCAAGGCCGCCGACGAGGTGCGGGCGCTCAAGGCCCAGCTGAACGCGGAGGAGTGGCACCTGGCGCAGGCGGCGCCGCTCGTGGCTGCCGCCCAGGTGATCGGCGCGTCGCCCTCGCGCGCCAAGGATGCCGAACGTGAGCTCGCGGCGGCGGTGGCGGCGGTGGACGAGGCGGCGGCGCATGCGGCGCCCACCAGCCTGGTCGCGGCCCTTTTCGCCGACGGCGCCGCCAGTATCTCGGCTGGCGATATTGGCGACGCCAGTGGGGCGCTCCGGCGGGCCTCGGCTGTGGTTGGCCGCGTGAGCGCGGGCGAGCTGGAGAGCTACCGCAAGCTGGTGCTCGGTGCGGCCTACGCTGCGGCCCAGGCAGTGAAAGAGGGTGGCTTCCTCGGCCTCGGCGCGAAAGAAGTCAATGCCGACGAGCAGCGCAGCATCGACGCCGTTGCTGCCGCGATCGGCGCGGCCTGATCGCCAGCGCGGCCTTCGGTCGGCGAACAGCGGGATGAGCGTAGCGGCTTCACGCAGGCGACGGCCACGGTAGTGGCATCCGAGCCCGATGGGCGAGCGGGGCGACCATACTGGCGCCCCGCTTGTGCCGTGCTGGAGATCGCTGGTCACCCGTGGTGGCAGGTGACTCCGTGTCTCCCCGCCGACGGTCAGCTTGCCAACCCGTCTGAGGCCATCACCGCTCAGAGCATCCCCTGAGCCGCGAGCTGGGGCGCGGAGGTGGCCAGTTGAAGCCTGGCGGCGGAGCGAAGCCGCCTGGCTTCATTCCGGGCCGCGGCGGCCTCCTCGTGCAGGCCCTGGGCCTCGGCGTAGACGGCCAGTTCGTCCCAGATCTCGGCCTCCTGGGCCCGGGCCCGCGCGCCAGCGGAGATCGCCAGCGCGTAGTGGGCATCACGCTCGGCCGCCACATAGTCGCCACGAGCGGCGCTGATCGCGGCGATCTGCCGGAGCGCCAGCGCCTGGCCCCGGCGGTCGCCCACGGCATTGCTTGTGGTGAGCACGGCGCGGGCGGTGGCCAGGGCGCCTTGCAGGTCCCCCTCGGCCAGTTGCACCCGGCCGAGTCGCTCACGGGCGCGCGATTCGCCGCACCAATCGCCCACGGCGCGGGCAAGCTCCAGCGCCTGCTGGTAACACGTGCGCGCGGGCTCGAGACGGCCTTCGCTCAGGTCGAGGTTGCCCAGGCCCTCAAGGCAGCGTGAGGCCAGGATCTGGGGCTCCAACAGGGGCGCCCGGCTCCGGTCCAGCCCCTCGGCAGTGGGCGACCAGCAGAGCGCCAGGGCACGCCGCAGCGCCATCCGGGCGTGGGCCCGCTGGCCAAGGGCGGCCCGGACGGCGGCGATCGTCTCCTTTACGGCGGACTGGAGCAAGGTGAGCTCAGCCCGCTCAGGCCCCTCAAGCTGGCGCTCCAGGCGCCGCAAGCGCCGGCCGAGCAGCTCCCCTTCAGCGAGCGCAGGCTCGGCCAGCCCCTGGGCTAGCAGCAGCCGCAGCCGGAAGTAGTCGGCGTAGCGCAACGGCAGCGCTCGGGCGCCACGGGCCGCGAGCAGGGCGAGCTCCTCCAGATCCTGCTCCTGAGTCTGATAGTTGCCGACCCGATCGTTGAGCGCGACGCGCAACAGGAGCATGGCAATGCGCGCCTCACGCTCCCGCGTGAAGACCAGGGCCTGCTCGATGTAGCGCAAGGCTGTACTGGCCGAAAGCTGCCGGGCGGCCCGCTCGGCGGCCATCCGGCAATAGGTAGCCTGGCGCTCCCATTCCTCGGCGCGCCCGAGATGGTCGATCAGCACATCGTACACCGCCATGGCCGCCGTCCCCGCCGCGAGCTCCTCGGCGTAGGCCCACTCGTACCAGGTTGCCACAGCGCCGTGCAGTTGCCGCCGCTGGCCGAAGAGCAGGCTGGTGTAGGCCACCTCGTGGGTGATCCCGTATTTGAAGCGGTAGACCGGCTCCGGATCGGCCAGCTCCAGGTCGATGATCTGCAGCGCCACCAGGGTGTCAAGCTGCTCGCGGAGTGCCGCAGGCAAGGGCCGGGCCGGGTGGATGGTATTCAAGAGCCGCAGCGGGAAGCTCCGCCCGAGCACCGCCGCCACCTTCAGTGTCAGGCGGGTCGCCAGGTCGAGCCGGTCGACCCGGGCCTGGATGATGCCCTGCGCCGAATTGGAGACCTGGACCGTCACCAGGCTGCGCACGAGGCTGGCCGTGTCGTCCTCGATCCGGATCAGGTTGTGCTGGCGCAGGACGCGCAGGTACTCCTTGATAAACAGCGGTTGCCCCTCCGTAGCCCGCTCGACGTGCTGGCGGAGTTCGTCGCGCACCTCACTGACACCCAGCTGAGCGCGGATCATCGTCAGGCTCTCCTCCTGGGAAAGCCGGCCCACCGTCACCCGTACGCAGGCGGCGTGGCTGTGCAGGTCGGCCAGGGGCTGCGGTGGGGGGCCATCGAG
>SFCB01000100.1 GCA_004367505.1 Chloroflexi bacterium OHK40
CCGCTGGCCAGCGCCTGAAGAAAGACAATGCCGAATCCCTCCCCCGTGCTCGGCATGACGAAGACGTCCGCGGCGCGGTAGAGGTCGGGTAGTTCGGCATCGGAAACGTAGCCGATGAAGCGCACCTGGTCGGCCAGGCCGAGTTCGCGGGCGAGCTGCTCCAGCCTCGGGCGGTCGTCGCCGTCGCCGGCCACGACGTAGACGATGTCAGGATGGACGTCGCGCAGTTCGGCCACGGCCCGGATGACGCGGTCGTGGCCCTTGTAGCGCTCGGATGCAGCGAGGCGCGAGACGGTGAGCAGCACTTTCCTGCCGTGTAATTGATAGCGGTCGAGTAATTTCTGTGGCTTGGGCCCGGGTGAGAAGCGTTCGTCGACGGTGTTGGGTAATACCTTGACGGTTTCCGGGGAGCAGTTCGCCCAAGAAAGGTACAGCCGACGGGTGTGGCGGCTGACGGCGGTGACAAGCTGCGCGCGTTCTGCCGACCAGCGCTGCAGACGTGAGGGCCGCTGCCAAGCCTCGATGCCGTGGACCTGTAGCCAGAGCGAAGCACCAACCAGTCTCGCGACGATCGCGGCCAGCGGTGCCATGTAAAGATGACCGCAAAAGACGACGTCGAACGGCCCTCTTCTCAATGCTGTGATGATCGCACCTATGGCAAAGCCTACGCGACTGGGGCGCGCGGGCAACTGCCGAACGTTGACGGGCATGTCATCCAAGGGCGCGAAGCAGTTGCGGGTCAGCACGACGACCTCGCCGACCGCATCGGAGCAGCGATCGAGCGCACGAAAGAGGTCGCGGTTGTACTGCGCAATGCCGCCGCCGGCGCCATAGGCGTCAGTGACGAGGGCGAGGATCCGGATGGTCATGCTCGAGCGCCTGCCGACGTTGCAATCGCGTGAGACCACCGCCGCGCCCAAGGACACCCATTCCCCGACAACGCATCGATCTGACGCCATGCTTGCATGCTATCTACGCGCTGTTGCCATAGCCCGACAGGGGTGGAAAAGCCGCTCTTTGCACGGTTGATCACCTCCTCCGGCAAGGGCGTTTTGGGGCAATTGGCCAACAGGCGCTTGTGATTCCCGGCTTGAGCCGTGGCCAATGGTCCCGCCACCTGGCGCAGCAGCGTAGCGTCGACCATGGGCGTACGCACCTCCAGCGAGTGGGCCATGCTGGCCCAGTCGGTGTCCCGCAAAAGTTGGTTGCGCATATACAGCGCAGCCTCCAGAGCAGCGACCTGGGCGTAGGAGGTGCGGGGAGGCGGGTGCAGCGCTGCGGCGATGTGGCGCAGCGGCTGAAGACGACGCAGGCCCTCCCGGGCCACCTCCTCGCCCACGAGGCTCGGCAATTCGCTCGGAAGAAACAGACCACGGCGCAACAGGTAGGCTCCGGCACAGGTGCCGCCATAACGCACCATGCCAACGGCTTTGGGATTGAGCGCCGGATACAGGGGCGCAAAGGCCGCCTGCACCTGTTCCATCAAGGCACCAAGACCGGGTACACGGCTGGGCAACCACATCCAGCGCATCCACCGTGGGATGTCGCGAAACGACGGGTAGCCTCCAAAGAGCTCATCACCGCCCACACCGGAAATGGCGACTTTCAGGCCGGCCTGGTGTGCGGCCTTGCTGACAAACCAGGTGTTGACCCCGTCGATGCTGGGCTGGTCCATCCCTTCCAGGATGCGCGGCAGCTCGTGCCGGAAGTCGGCCTCGGTGACCACGTACGTGGTGTGGCGCACACCGTAATGCCGAGCGACCTTGCCAGCGAGTGGCGCTTCATCCTGCGGGGTGCCACGAAACTCCTCGAAACCCAGGGTCACGGTCTGGATGTCGTGCTGGCCGGCGTCGCGCATCAACCCGACCAGGGCCCCCGAATCGATACCAGCGGACAGGAAAGCGCCCACCGGCACGTCGGCTACGAGATGATCGCGAACCGAATCGAGCAGCGCGGTGCGAACGAGACCCTGCAGTTCGTCAGCGCCGACCGGCGCAGCGCGTGAGGCGTCGGACCAGACCTTTGCTAACGAGAAATACTGAACCGGGGCGCGGGGGCCGATGGCATCGACCCACTGATAGCTGCCGGACGGGACACTGCGGATTTCCTGGTACAGCGTATAGGGCTCGGGTACGCTACCCATTAGGTAGAAGCCCACCTGCCCGGCGGGCTCCGGCGTGCGCGACACCTTGGGGTTGGCCAACAGTGCCTTGACCTGGGACGCCAGGCGCAGCGTCCAGCCGTCGTCTGCAACATACAGCGGCTTGATGCCATAGGGGTCGCGGGCTAGCAGCAGGGCTTGCTTGCGGGCATCCCAGAGGGCAAAAGCGAACATGCCGCGCAGATCGGCCAGCATGTCGACGCCTTTCTCGGCGTAGAGGTGCAGTAGGACTTCGGTGTCGGATTCGGTACGGAAGTCACGGCCTTTGGCTTGAAGCTCACGCCGGAGTTGGCGATGGTTGTAGATCTCGCCATTGAAACTGATGATGAGCTGGCCGTCGGCGCTGGACATGGGTTGCGCGCCGCCGTCGCTGAGGTCGATGATGGCCAAGCGGCGATGGCCGAAGGCGACACGGCCGTCATCCGAAAACCATTCACCCGCACCATCCGGTCCGCGCGCAACCATGTGGTCGCGCATGGCGCGCAGATCTGCCCGGTCCACAAGCGGGGCCGCGTAGTGGTACGCAAAGATGCCAGCTATGCCACACATAAGTAATCAATGGATGAGCGAACCCCTACGGACTGGTTCTTACCTGGCAGAAAGTTCATGTGCGACGCCAGGAGAAGGGGCTCCCCGCCGTCTGCTGCGTCGTCTACAGCCTTCCATCCACCTCATCCCTTGCAAACAGCCCTTTGATGTCATACACCACTGCCCGCCCGGTGGACAGGCGACGCAGCCCCTCGATACCCAATTGTTTGAACTCATCGTGCGCCACCGCCACCACCAGAGCATCGTACGGGCCGGGTCGGGGCAAAGCGCGCAGAAGGTTGACGCCGTATTCGTGCTGCGCCTCGGCAATGTCCGCTAGGGGGTCATGGATGTCCACCTCGATTCCGTAGGCCTGCAGCTCGCGCACCAGGTCGATGACGCGGGTGTTCCGCAGGTCGGGACAATTCTCTTTGAAGGTGAAGCCCAGCACCAGTGCGCGAGCTCTCGCTACGGCGTGGCCTTGCTTGATCAGCAGCTTGACCACCTCGGCTGCGACATGGTGTCCCATGGCATCGTTGATACGTCGGCAGGCCAGCAGGATGTCGGGGTAGTAGCCTGCGGACTGGGCCTTCTGAATGAGGTAGTAGGGATCCACCCCAATGCAGTGGCCGCCCACCAGCCCCGGCTTGAAGGGAAGAAAGTTCCATTTGGTGCTTGCGGCGGCCAAAACCTCCTGGGTGTCGATGCCCAGGCGGTGGAAGATCAGCGCGAATTCGTTGACCAGGGCGATGTTGGCATCACGCTGCGTGTTTTCGATGACCTTGGACGCCTCAGCCACTTTGAGGCTGCTGGCCCTGTGTGTGCCGGCAGTAATGATGCGGCGGTAAAGCGCATCCACAAAGTCTGCCGCCTCCGGCGTCGAGCCGGAGGTGACCTTGGGGATGCTGGTGAGTCGGCGGTGCTTGTCGCCGGGGTTGATCCGCTCGGGACTGTAGCCCACTGTAAAGCCGACGTTGAACTTCAGTCCGCTGGCCCGCTCGAGTTCGGGCACGCAGATTTCTTCAGTGGCGCCGGGGTACACGGTGGATTCGTAAACGACGATGTCGCCATGTTTGAGCGCCCGGCCTACGGTCTGGCTGGCTTTGATCAAAGGGGTGAAGTCCGGTCGCTTGTCCCCGTCTACAGGGGTGGGCACGGTGACGATAAAGACGTTGCATGCGTTCAGCGCAACAGGGTCGAGCGTGTAGCGCAGGCGCGTGGCCCGGGCCAGCTCGGCAGCAGTCGTCTCCAGCGTGCGATCATGGCCGGCCTGCAGCTCTTCGATGCGTCGGGGGTTGATGTCAAAGCCGAGCGTGTCGAACTGTTTACCAAACTCCACCGCCAATGGCAATCCAACATAGCCAAGGCCGATGATCGCGATGTGTGGGGACTCGAGAAGCATGGGAGCGTTTCGATTTTGATAGCACGAGGCGGCCAATGAACGCCGGGAAGAAGACTACGGGTTGTGAGTGACCATGCTCTCAATATGTGAACCCGATAGCCGATTCACATGAGCGCTTACTGTTCTGGCGGATGATCTGTCAGCAACTGATCGAAGTAGCCGATGGTGTGCAGCAGGCC
>SFCB01000138.1 GCA_004367505.1 Chloroflexi bacterium OHK40
AACCAGCACGCGCCCCTGGTACGCGGCATTGCTCGTAGCTTGGAGGCGCTCCTGCGCCCCTCGCGTATTGCCGTCAATTGGGGCCAAACTTAGGTGTCACCTCGGCGGCATCGAAGCGCAGATCGCTGGCGCGCACCTCCAACAATAGGCCTGCTGCTCGCCAGCGCGCCAGGGGTAGCGGCGGATCACTCCGGCTGGCGAGCGCCAAGCGCAGCGTCGCGGGCCCCCGCTCCACCAGGGTGATGAGCAGGTCATGGTGCGTGGCACTGGTGAGCACCTGGTAATTGTCGAGCACGAGCAGAACGGCATCCCCGGACGTATGCGGGCCGCTGGTCTGTCTCGCGCCACGCCCGGGTAGAGGTAGCAGAGGATCGTGGAGCAGCGACGCCACCTGCAGCCCAAGGGCCGGGGACGCTTCGGCTAGCGCCGCAGCGAGCGCCTCCAGGAAGCAGGCCGGATCGGTGTGCTGCTCATCAAGCGCGAGCCAGGCGCCCTGAAATGAGTGCGCCCGCGAGCGCGCCGCGTCCAGGGGGTTCGCGCTATGTGCTTCCCTCAGCCACTGGGCCAACAGCACGCTCTTGCCAGAGCCCGGCGGCGCTACCACTAGCGTGAGGCGAGCCTCCCGCTGCCGCAGGTGCGTCAGGAGACGCGCGCGGCGAACGGTCATCGGAAGCGCCAGGACCGTCATGATAGGGGCTGGCGGAAGGGCAGAGCCATCCGGCGCGGGCTCGTAAATAGCCGACCGGCCCGTCACCGGATCGGCAAGGGCTTCGGCCACCACATCGGCCTGGGCGAGCGCGCGCCCGGCGGCCCAGGAGGCCTCCCAGGCCATCGGGTCAAGCCCCGCCCGGGCACGCGCCAGCAGCTGCTCGTAGAGCGCGTGGTCAAGGCTGTAGCTATAGTGCGCAACCTCGACGGCCGCGCTGAGGGACTCGGCGGCGCCCCACAAGCGCGCCGCTCGCTCTGCGCGGCCCTGCGTCACCGCCACGCCACCAAGGCCCTTGAGGCAGGCCACGATATTGCCGCGATCGTCGAGCTCCACCGCCAGAGCGAGGGCAGAAGCGAACCGCTCCGCCGCCGTTGTTGGGTCGCCCTCAGCCAGTGCCACCAGCGCCAGATTGTAGGCAGCCGAGTACTCGACGATGCGCTCACCAAGCTCGCGCGCCAGGGAGCGCGCCTGCTCAGCCAGCGCGGCGGCCCGCCGCAACGCACCCTGATTGAGTGCGATTGGCGCCCAGAAGGTCAGGGTCATTGCTGCCGCCCAGCGGTTGCCCGCCGCCAACTGCGCAGGCACGGCCCGCTCCAGAAAGGGCTCTGCCCGCTCAAACTGCCGGAGGCCGGCAGCGCCCATGCCGACCATGGACAGGCTTTCAGCGGTGCCCGAAGCGTCGCCGATCGCCTCGTACTCCGCGAGAGCCGTTTCGGCCAGCGCTGTGGCCCGCGCGTAATCAGCCTGGCCATAGGCGAGCACACATAGCGCGAGTAAGGCATCGGCGCGGCCTTGCGACGGCGCGGCGGGGAGTTGATCCAGCGCCGCGATCATCCACCGCTGGCCGTCGTGGAAGTGGCCCCGCATCCACAGGAAGAGCCACAGGTCACGCCCAGAGCTGGCAGCCGTGGCCGCCTCGCCGTGATCGATCAGCCAGGCCATCGCCGCGCTAAGGTTGGCATATTCCCGCTCCAGGCGTTCCACGGTGAGAACCTGGGCCGCCGTGCGCAGCAGCGGCGCTGCGGCGCGGGCAAGGGTAACATAGTGCATGGCATGACGACGCTGCGCGGCCTGTGCCTCGGCTGCATCCGTGTGCAGCCGCTCCAGGGCGTACTGGCGCACCGGCTCCAGCAGCCAGTAACGAAGCGTCCCATCGGGCTGCTCGTCGCGGAGGACGAGCGAGCGATGTACGAGCCGACCAAGCAGCCGCACACCGTGGCCGGTGCTGATCGGCGCCACACCACCGACAGCTTCGGCCGCCTCCAGGGTGAAACCGCCGGCGAACACGGCGAGCCGCTCAAACAGGATACGCTCGTCGGCATCGAGCAGTGTGTAGCTCCAGTCGATCGTGGCGCGCATGGTGCGTTGCCGCGCCGGAAGCTCATGGGCATCGCTTTCGAGCAGCGCGAGCGCCTGATCGAGACGCGGGAGCAGCAGCGTGGGCGGTAAAAACGCGATCTGGGCCGCCGCCAGCTCGATCGCCAGCGGCATGCCCTCCAGCCGGTGGCAGATCTGTGCCACCGCCGTCCGGTTGGCCGCCGTGAGCGCGAACGAAGGCACGATGCGGGTGGCCCGCTCGACGAAGAGGAGCACCGCATCGGAACGGTCAATCGCGCGCGAACTTTCGTCGACCGGCAGCGCCAGCCCGCCAAGCTCCAGCACCCGCTCGGCCTGAAGGCGCAGCCGCTCGCGCGAGGTGGCCAGGATCTGGACGTCTGGAGCTTCACGCAGGAGCTGGAGCACGACATCGAGCAGCGCAGCGGCCTGAGCCGGCACGAGCAGATGCTCCAGATTGTCCAGTACCAGCAGCAGCCGCCGACCGGCGAGCGCCGTGAGTAGTGCGTCGGCCACAGGTTCGTCGGGTGCGGGGCCACAACGCACGGCGTCGGCGATCGCCGAGAGGGCCTGCGGCGCCTCGGCAAACGGCGCTAGCGAGACGAAGATGGCCCCATCGGGAAAGGCCTGCTGGAGGATGGTGGCGCTCTGGAGCGCGAGGCGCGTCTTGCCCACGCCACCGGGGCCGAGAATAGTGACCAGGGGATGGCGTTCGTCCTGAAGCCACTGCTGCAGCCGTTGGAGCTCGCGGCCCCGGCCAATGATCGCGTCGGTGGCTGGCGCCCCCCCTCCGGCGAAGCGGTGAAGCGCTGGCGACTCGGGCACAGCCGGGGGAAGGCTGGGTGGCGGTGCCACGCTACCACCCTGGCGCGCAAGGTCGACAAAGCGCTCGCGCTCCTCAGGCATGAGGCCGAGCACCACGGCGAGTCGCTCGGCACTCGCCCGCGAGGGCCGCCTGCGACCACTCTCGAAAGAGCGCAGCGTCTCCGCCGCGTAGCCGGCCAACTCGGCAAGCCTCTCCTGGGTCAGATCGCGGTCGAGGCGCAGCTGGCGAAGCCATGCGCCGAAGGCACGGTCAGCAGTCATGGCGCTGCGCTTTCAAGGGGCTGAGTGGGGTACCATAGAGTTCGATGGCACGGGAAAGCGTTCAGGTCATAGATTGTACCACTGGCGCGCTTGGCGCGCTTCTGTGGCATCAGGAGCCAGTCAGTCTGGCACTCATGAGCCTGGCGGCGCCCGCGCCAGCGGAGCCGAGCCTGGCCCTGGCACTAGATGATCCTGAGCGGCTAGCCCCCCGGCGCGGCTGGACCTGCCTCCGGGCAGCGCCTGATCCGGCGCGGCAGCCTGCGACTCTCCGCCAGCGCTATCTGCTCCCATGCCGCGCATCGAACCACATGACCGGAGGGAATGCCATGCATGTCGAAGAGGTCGACCTACCCGGTGTCGGGCGCAAATTCACGATCCAGACGCGGTCGGGCGACGAGATTGTCATCGTCGTACATCACAGTGGGCGGCGGCAGATGCTCTGCTACGAGAGCGGCACGGGCGACGAGCCGTCGGCGGTCCTGGATCTGACGGACGAAGAGGCGCGCGAACTGGGCGCGATCCTCGGTGGCGTGCTGTTCTACCCGGAGCTCACCGGTGCGGCGAGCACACGGATGGGGGAACAGGCGATCGAATGGATTGAGGTTCACTCCGACGAGCTTGCCGGGAAAGAGCTCGCCGACCTGACACCCCCGTAAGGGGCGCACATCCTGGCGATCGGTCGCGGTAGGGTCTTGCTCCCGAACCCGGCGCCATCGCGCTGCAGACCGGAGCGACGATCGTCAGCGAGACGGCGCTGCTGCTGGTGCTGATCAGCATTGCGATCGGGGCACCGGCGATCCAGGCTGGACCCTGGCTGACACGCAGGGGCGTCGGCCGACGTCGCACCTCCGACGGGGCGAACCCATCCCCGCCGGGCGGCCCATCCCCGCCGGGCGGCCCATCCCCGCCGGGCGGCCCATCCC
>SFCB01000122.1 GCA_004367505.1 Chloroflexi bacterium OHK40
AACCAGCACGCGCCCCTGGTACGCGGCATTGCTCGTAGCTTGGAGGCGCTCCTGCGCCCCTCGCGTATTGCCGTCAATTGGGGCCAAACTTAGGTGTCAAGGGTGCACCATAGGCTGGGAATGCCGTTGTAATGCTGGAAAACAGCTTCATCATCATCTATGCTCTGCCGGAGCGATTGTGTTCAACTCTGGGTTCAGCATGGTCGCCACGCTTGCCGACGTTTGCGCCGTGGACGACGGCACCCCTGGATTCGGGGCGCTGTACGTACCCATGCCCCATGCTTCAAACCAGCGTGACCATTCGAGCCGCACCCCAACGGACCCACGGCGCCGTGCGGGGCTGTAGGTCCCTGGTCCGTTGAAGGGGCCGACTCGATAACAGGCCGTAAGCAAGGGTACAGAGAAGTGGCTCCAGGGGCCAGGGCCGCCACAACCGCATGCCGTGCGTGTCAACAGACTGTCCAGCCGTTTTGAACCCGGGGGCTTACCGCAGCTCAAAGACCTCTTTGTCCACCAGTTCGATGCTAACGGGGTACTCCCCGGTGAAACAGCCACGGCAGAAGGCGGCCGGGTCGCGGCGGGTGGAGCGAATGAGGCCCTCGAGGCTCAGGTAGGCCAGGCTATCGGCACCGAGGTGGGCACAGATCTCGGGGATACTCAGGCGGTGGGCGATCAGCTCGGGGTAGGTGGCCATATCCACGCCCAGGAAGCAGGGGTGGCGGATGGGCGGCGAAGAGACGCGCACGTGCACCTCGCGTGCGCCGGCCTCGCGGAGCAGGCGCACGATCGGGCCGCTAGTGTTCCCGCGCACGATGCTATCGTCTACGAGCACCACGCGCTTGCCGGCGAGATTGTCGCTGAGGGCGTTGAACTTGAGCGAGATACCAACCTTGCGCAGCTGGTCGTCGGGCTGGATGAAGGTGCGACCGATATAGCGGTTCTTGATCAGGCCCTCGGAGTAGGGAATGCCCGACTCCTGAGCGTAGCCGATCGCGGCGGGGGTCGCGCTGTCGGGCACGGAGATCACCACATCAGCCGGGGCGGGAGCCTCGCGGGCCAGCTCGCGGCCCTGGGCCACCCGCACGGCGTGCAGGGCAGTGCCATGGAGCGTGCTGTCCGGGCGGGCGAAGTAGATATACTCGAAGAGGCACTCGGCGGGGCGCGGGGCGGGCATCCGGGCCACGGTGCGCGGGCCGTCCTCGGTGATGGCGAGGATCTCGCCCGGCTCCACCTCGCGTACGAACTCGGCGCCGATCGTGCCGAGGGCGCAGCTCTCCGAGGCCACTACCCAGCCGTCCGCGCCGATCCGGCCCAGGCAGAGCGGGTGGAGACCCAGCGGGTCGCGCACGGCGAAGAGGGCCTCGCGGGTGAGGACCGTAAGACAATAGGCGCCCTGGGCACGCACCATGAAGACGCGGAGTTTCTCCTCCCAGGTGCGGCCCTCACCACCGGCGAGCATCTGGGTGATTACCTCCGAGTCGCTGCTGCTGGTGAGCCCTACGCCGCGCGTGAGCAACTCGCGGCGCAGGGCGGCGGCATTGGTGAGGTTGCCGTTATGGCCGACGGCGAGGGGACCGAGCGCGCTCTCTACCACGAAGGGCTGGGCGTTCTCGATCCGCGAGGAGCCGGTGGTT
This sequence comes from Chloroflexi bacterium OHK40, assembly GCA_004367505.1. Lineage (GTDB taxonomy): Bacteria > Chloroflexota > Chloroflexia > Chloroflexales > Chloroflexaceae > OHK40. The sequence goes on from SFCB01000122.1 coordinate 1,635, forward strand.
GAGTAGCGGGTGTGGCCAATCGCCAGATGGCCCGTGAGGGGGCGCAGCTTCTCCTCGTTGAAGACCTGGGCCACCAGCCCCATCTCCTTGTGGTGGCGAATGCCCCGGCCGTTGGAGACAGCGATCCCGGCGCTCTCCTGGCCCCGGTGCTGGAGAGCGTACAGGCCGAAGAACGTCAGGCGAGCGACATCGGCGTTGGGGGCGACAATGCCAAAGACCCCGCACTCGTGGCCGGGCTTGTCGCTCTGGTTTGCCGGGCCGAGGCCCGCCTGTGCACCGCGCTGCTCAGGTGCCATGGGTTCGTACTTCCTCCGCGGGCGGTGGGTGCCGTCCGCCGGTACCAGATGATCGCGCAGCCCGCCTAGCCTGGCCGGGCGAGCGGTGGGTTGCGGCCCCGGTCCGTCAGGGCTGCGTTGCCATACTTCAGTATAGCACAGCGCTGCCTGCCTCCCCGTCTGACGGGGGGCTTCAGGGGTGTGCCGGATGCTCCTGCACGCCCGCGTGCCGTGGCGCGGAAGCGCGGGGCTACCGGTCGGCGCCGCCCGCCTGCGCGGCTTCCTGCGGGCGCCGGCGGCAGCTATGGTATACTGTAGCGGTTCTGGCAAGGTCGGTGTCGGCCAGGCTTGAACTGGCCCCAGGCATATGGTGGCGCTGCGCCACTGCGTTGATCGGCGCAGACCCGGCCAATGTGTGTGAGCGCCAGTGGCCAGCGCAGGCCCGGAGGAGAACTTAGGTGGAAATCGCCCTCTATATCGCCCTGATTGTGATCAGCGCCGTGTTGACCGGCCTGGTGGTGTTGCAGGCTCGCACACCCGGTATGGCCAACCGCGACACCAGTTCGATCTACCGCACTCGCCGTGGTGTCGAGAAGACGTTGCACCAGGCGACGATTGCGCTGAGCGTCACGTTCCTGATTCTCTCGCTGATCACCAGCCTGCCGATCTTCTCGTAGTTGTGTGGCCCCAGTCGGAAGGGCGTCCGAGCCTTCGGCGGCGCCCCGATGCGGCGTCGTTGTCCACATCGCCGGGGCTGCGCCAGCCGACCCTGAGCCCTATGGTAGTCGTGCTGCCTGAGCGCGCCGCAGGCTGGCCCCGGCGCGCTTGCCCCTTCACGATCAGCGCGGTCGGCACGTTCGGCCGCTGACCCCCCCACTCCATGGCCCGACGCATCCGCTGGCAGATCGTCATCGCCGTCCTCAGCACGCTGCTCGTCGCGCTGTTGCTCGGTCGGCTTGCGCTCCGTACCGCCTCGGTTGCGAGCCCCCTGGCTGGCGGCGCGTATGTGGAGGCCCTTACCGGCGCCCCGCAGCTGCCCATCCCTCTGCTGAATGATCCTATCGCCGACCCGGCGGGCCGGGAGTTGATCGCCCTGCTCTTCGATGGGCTCCTCCGCGTTGGCGCCGACGGCCTGATCGAGCCCGCCCTCGCCGCCTCCTATGAGATCGACGAGAGTGGAACGACCTATATCTTCTCGCTGCGCCGCGATATCACCTGGCACGATGGCCGCCCCCTCAGCGCCGACGATGTGGTCTTTACCCTGCGTAGCCTGCAGGTGGCCGAGCAGCCCGGCGACCAGGCCCTCGCCGCCGTCTGGGAGGATGCCCTGGTGGACCGCCTGGACGACTATACCGTACGCGTGACGCTCACCGCGCCCTACGCGCCCTTTCTCAGCGCCGCCCGCGTGCCGATCCTTCCGGCCCACCTGCTCGCCGGTACCCCGCCAGACCGCTGGCCAGCCACGCCTTTTGCCCGGAGCCTTGTCGGCACCGGCCCCTACCGCCTCGTCGAGCTGCGCGAGGATCGAGCCGTCCTCGCCGCCAACGAGCGGTACTTCGCCGGCCGGCCCTACCTCGATACGCTCGAGTTGCACTTCTTCGCCTCCGCCGAGGCTGCCGAGGCCGCCCTCGCCAGGGGCGATGTAACCGCGTTTGGCCGGCGCCTGACGCCATCGCTGGCGCCGATCGATCCACCCGCCAACCATCGCGCGGCCGTTGTGCCGCTCGATGAGTATGCCACTCTGAGCTTCAATCTGCGGCGACCGCCCCTCGATCAGCTCCCGCTGCGCCAGGCCCTCGCTCACGGGCTCAGCAAGGACGCCCTGATCGAGACGGCCCTGGCCGGGAGTGCCGTGCCGCTCGATACCCCTATCCTCCCTGGCTGGTGGGCCTTCAGCCCCGCTGTGCGCTGGTACGAGCCCGATCGGGCCGCCGCTGAGCGTATCCTGAGCGAGTTGGGCTACGAGCCCGGCCCTGGTGGTCTGCGCCAGCGCGATGGCCGTGCCCTCAGCTTCGAGCTGCTGGTCGACGGCGACCCGATGCGTCGCGCCGCCGCCGATGAGGTGGCCCGCCAGTGGGCGGAGCTCGGCGTGGAGGTGCGCGTGACGGAGCTCGACGGCGCGGCCTTGCTCGATCGGCTGCGCAGCCGCAGTTTTGAGATGGCCATCCATAGCTGGGCTCGCCTCGGGCCTGACCCGGACCCCTTCGCTCTCTGGCACTCCTCTCGCGCCGAGGCGGGCCTGAACTATGCCGGCCTTGCCGATGCCGAGATCGATAGTTTACTCGCTGCTGCCCGCGAGGAGGGCGAACTGGCCGCCCGTAGCGCCGACTACGCCGCCTTTCAGCAGCGCTGGGTGGAACTGGTCCCCAGCATCACGCTCTACCAGCCGCTCTACCGCTTTGTGGCCGACGAGTCGCTCGGCGGGATGGGCTTCGATGACCCCGCCAGCGCGGCGAGTTTGCTGCTCTTCGGCACCGAAGACCGCTACCGCACCGTCGCCCGCTGGTATACCGCCAGCTATCGTGAGATCCAGGGCGACCTGCGCTGATTCCGGTGGACCGCCGGCCCGGCTGTGCTGCCCGGGCGCGCCTGACGAGTTGATGGCCGCATTCCCATGCTGATCGACCACATCTATGAGGGCGATTGTCGCGAGGTGCTCGCGAACTTCCCCGAGCGCTCGGTGGATCTGATCTTCGCCGACCCGCCCTACAATCTGCAACTGCGCCAGGAGCTCCGCCGGCCCGATCAGTCCCTCGTCGATGGGGTGGATGATCCCTGGGACCAGTTTGATGACTTCGCCAGCTACGACCACTTCACCCGCGAGTGGCTCGCTGCCTGCCGGCGCGTGCTTAAAGAGACCGGCACGATCTGGGTGATTGGCTCTTACCATAATGTCCACCGTGTTGGCGCCATCATGCAGAACATGGGCTTCTGGACGCTGAACGAGGTGGTCTGGGTGCGCACGAATCCGATGCCTAACTTCCGTGGCGTGCGGTTCACCAACGCGCACGAGACGCTGATCTGGGCCAGGAAGAGCCGTGAGCAGAAGCGTTACACTTTTAACTATCACGCGCTGAAGAACCTCAATGATGGCAAGCAGATGCGCAGTGATTGGCACCTGCCGATCTGCGGCGGCGCCGAGCGTTTGCGGGTGAATGGTGTCAAGCTCCACAGCACTCAGAAGCCTGAGGCGCTGCTTTACCGCGTGATTCTGGCGAGTAGCAACCCTGGCGATATTGTGCTGGACCCCTTCTTCGGCACCGGCACGACCGGCGCCGTGGCCAGACGGCTGGGCCGCCACTATATCGGTGTCGAGCGCGAGGCGGCCTATGTGGCGGCGGCCCGCGCCCGGATCGCGGCGATTCCCGCAGCTCCCGCCGACGCCGAGGCCCTCGGCAGCATCCCCACGCGGCGCAGCGTGCCGCGTTTGCCCTTCGCCGCGCTGCTTGAGCGTGGGTTTTTGCGTCCCGGCCAGCCGCTCTACTTCCGTGGCCGCCGTGATCTGGTGGCCACTGTGCTGGCCGACGGCACGCTGCGCGCTGCCGACGGCACCCGTGGCTCCATCCACCGGGTGGGTGCTCACGTGGGTGAGCTGCCGGCATGCAACGGCTGGGAGCACTGGCATTACGAGGACGAATCCGGCGTCCTTGCGCCGATCGACACCCTCCGAGAGCGTGCCCGCGCCGGCTAATCCCCCGCCGGCTCGGGGGCCGTCGTGACTACCTCGGGCGCCGGTTCCCGTGGTCGCAGTTCCCGGTAGAGCACCATGGCGATGCTCAGCAGCGGTACGGTGAGCAGGGCCGCGAAGAAGCCGCCCACGAGGCCGCCCACGAACAGCCCGAGCAAGATCAGCGCCGGAGGCACATCCACCGCTCGGGAAAAAGCGTAGGGAGCCACGAAGTAGACGCAGACCGCGCCGATTACGGCTTCGATCAGTACGACCAGCAGGACGGTGGTTGGCCCGACCGTTGCCGCCGCCACGGTTGAGAGCACCAGGCCCACGAGGCCGCCCAGATAAGGGATAAACTCCAGCAAGCCTGAGACCACCCCGATCTGCAAGGCGAAGGGTACGTCGAGGATGAGCAGGGTGGCGCTGTAGGTCACTATGTAGTAGACACAGATCGCCAACTGGGCGATCAGCCAGCGCGAGAGCCCCTCGCTCGCGGCATGAGTGAGGCTGGCGACCCGGGCTCGATAGCGGTCGGGCACCAGCAGTTCCAGCAGCGCCGGGGCCGTCTGGCGATTGCCCACCAGGGCGAGTACGACCGCGAAGGCAACGAAGGCGGCGAAGCCAAGGGCGCCGGCCCGCCCGATCGTGGCTCCGAGCTCGCCCGCCGCCCAGCTGATCGCACCCGGGATCTGCCGTAGCACGTTGTTGCCGACCGCTGCCACCTCGGCTGAACCGGAGGCGGCGCCGAGGGCCGCGGAGAGCTGCGGGCGCAGTGTGTCGAAGCTGCTCGCGAGCCGGCGCAGGCTATCGATCAATACCGGCACCAGCATCAGCAGCAGCCCCAGCAGTGTCACGATCAGCGCCACCAGTGTGACGGTGGTGGTGAGCCCGCGTGTAACCCCACGCCGCTCCAGGCGGTCGGCAAGGGGGGCGATCAGCAGGGCAAGCAGTGTGGAGACGAGCAGCAAGAGGAAGAGGCTGCGCAGCAGTGGCAGTGCCTGGATGGCCACGAAGATCGCCGGTCCGAGCGCGACGAGGGCCAGCCAGGTGCGCGGTGTGATCTGGAGCGGCATGGGGCCTCCTCTTGTGTGCCGGGTGGCAGGCTTAGCCGGGGGCCCACGCCGCGCCCATCGGCAGAAGGTTGGCTCGGTGGCCTGCGCGAGGGTTCAGACAGCTTGAGTGGGCTCCCAGGCCGAGTACTCCTGGTTTGGCCCGGCTGTTCACGCCTCGCCCTACCGCCGAAGATCGCGCAGGTCGAAGATCGGGCCGTCCTTGCAGCGCGCCCGCACGCCGTCGCGTGTTTCGACCAGGCAGGCCTGGCACGTGCCGACGCCGCAGGGCATGGGACCGGCGAGGGCAGCCAGGGCGAAGCCCCGTTCCCAGCGCAGCTTGCCGGCTCGCACAGCCTCGGCAACAGGCGTTACCAGCGGCTCGCTGAGGGCCAGGCAGATCTGGTCGGCCCAGGCCACAGGTGAACCGGCGAGTGCCGGCAGCGGGGCGCGCTGCCCACTGCCGAGCAGGTCGGCCAGGGCTGCCTCGCCTTCGCCGCTGGTCTGGTACTCGACGTCGGGCGGCAGCAGGTAGGGCGGCGGTAGCAGGGCGGCGGAGGTGGCAGCCGCCAGGAGCACCACGGCTGCCCCGTGGGCTGTGGCCGCCCGGGCCAGCCCGATGAGTGCAGGCAGGGCCGGCCCGGCGCCGGAGAGTAGCAGGTTGCGCGCGCGCCTGTCGAGAGTGAATCCGGTGCCCACGGGACCGTACAGGTCGAGCCGGGCGCCGGCCGGCTGTGATGCCAGCCAGGCCAGACCCCGCTCCTCGGGCGTGATCAGCAGTTCCACCGTCCCTTCTGCGCCCGCCCCGGCGGGGAAGAGCGCCCGGCGCAGGGCCGGGTCGTCGCTGCCGGGCGGGGCGCAGCGCAGCAACACTGCCTGCCCCGGCCTGGCTGTACGGGCCAGTTCCGGGGCGTGGAGGGTGAGCAGAGTCAGGGTGCCAAGCTCTCTGCGCTCCAGCACAAGCGGCTCGAAATAGGGCATCGGGCCTGCTCCTCACGTAGCGGCGCGGATAGTGTACCATCACTGGCGCGCGGCGGAACTGACCAGGTGGCGAGATGGGTGCCCACGCTGCGGGGTATAATAGCGCGCAGACCTCCCTCCAGCGCCGTAGGGGAACCGCGATGGCTCGCCGCACGCCGCTGCTGCCCGCCAAACTTGCGCCGCCCCGCCTCAACCGTCGCATCCTGCGCCGGCCGTCTCTGGAGGCGCGCCTGGCCGAGGCGCTCGACTACCGCCTGACGATTGTGCAGGCTGGTACCGGCTACGGCAAGACGACGACGCTGGCCGCGCTGGCCGAGCTCAGCTGCCCGCTCTGCTGGTACACCGTCGGCGATGGCGATGCCGACCCGCAGACGTTCCTGGCTTACCTGGCCGGCGCCTGTGCCGCCGCTCTGCCGGCGCTCTCCGGCGCGCCGGTAGCCATGGTCGCGGCTGATGCCTCTGACGGCTGGGCGGCCAGCCTCGATACGCTCCTCGCCAGCCTCGGCGCGGCCCTGGCAGGTCCCACCCTGCTGGTGCTGGATGACGTACACCTGGCGCTCATGGCGCCCGAGATCTGTGCCATCGTCGAGCGCCTGGCAGCCTACGCCCCGCCCGACCTGCACCTCGTTCTCGCGACGCGCCATCCGCTACCGCCCGGCATGCTGGCCCGCTGGCGCGTCCGTGGTGAAGCCCTCGAGCTCTCCCGCGCCGCGCTCGCCTTTACCACCGAAGAGACCGCCGCGCTCTTCGGTGAGGTCTATGGCGTTGCTCTCACTCCCGCTGAACTGGAGTTGCTTGCCCTCCGGACGGAGGGCTGGCCGATTGCGCTCCAACTGGTCGGGCAGGGGCTCCGCGATGGCACCGGTCGTGGTGTGGCCGGGTTGCTCACAGGTAGCTCCGGATCACTCACCGCCCTCTTCGATGAGCTCGCCAGCGATGTGCTCGGCCGGCTGCCTCCGGACCTGGCTGCCTTCCTGGCCGATACCGCCGTGCTGCGCGAGCTTCCTCCGGACCTCTGCGATGCCGTCCGTGGTGCCGATGATAGCGCCGCGCTGCTGGCCCGCTTGCGCCACCTGGACCTCTTTGTGGTCGAACTGGGCGACGGCCACTACCGCTACCACTCCGTTTTCCACGATGTGCTGCGCCAGCAGGCCGGGGCGAGGGCCGTCGATCTGCACCGGCGGGCCGCCGCCCACTGCGCCGCGCGCGGCGATGACGAGGAGGCGATCTATCACTGGCTTGCTGCGGGCGAGCACGCCGCAGCGGCCGACGCTGTGGCGCGGGCCGGGGAGACTGCCCTGCGCACGGGCCGGCTCGATACGCTCGCCGGTTGGGTAGGGGCGCTGCCGTCCGAACTCCTGGCCGAGCGCCCGCGCCTGCTGGCCTACCTGGGCGACCTCGACCGCCTCCGTTCGCGCTTCGATGAGGCCCGCGCCCGCTACGCCCAGGCCGAGGCCGTCGCCCGCGCGGTGGGCGACTGGGCCGAGGTAAGCCGGGCGCTTCGCGGTCAGGCCCTCGTCTTCCTCGACCAGGTCCAGCCAGCCCAGGCCGAGGGCCTGCTCCAGGAAGCCCTGCGCCTGTGTGACGACAGCGACAACCGGGCGGCTCGCGCTCGTCTGCTCGAGCTCCTGGCCGAGAATTCGCTCAACATGGGGAAGCCCGCCGAGGCCGAGGCCCTGCGCGACCAGGCGCGCCTCCTGCGCGATGAAGACGTCGCCGAAGATCTGCTCAGCGTTCGCGTCAAGCTGCGCACCGGGCGGCTGGAAGAAGCGCTCGCCATCCTGGAGCAGTGGGCCGCCGCTGAGGCCCGGGCCGCCGCCGTGGGCAAACTCCCCCCGCCCCGTGGCCACCGCGAGACGACGCTCCTGCTCTCGCTCATCTACAGTTTCCGTGGCGAGGTCGAACGGGCCACCGCCTGCGCCGAAGCGGGCCTTGCCATCGGCGAACGCCTGGGCTCGCCCTTCATCACGGCGGTGGCCCACATCCGCCTCGGCCATGCCCGCCAGATCGGCGCGGTCAGCACCGCCGCCGGGGCCACCGTCGCGCGCGACACGGCTATTGCCGCGTACCGCCAGGCGATCACGCTTGGTGACCGGCTGGCCGCCCGCCGGCTCCGCGCGGAGGCGCTGTGGGGCCTCACCCGCGCCTACGCCTGTGCCGGCGAGCTCCAGGCCGCCGCCGACGCCGCCAGCGAGGGCCGCGCGGTAGCCCTGTGGGCCGGCGACCGGTGGGTGGCGACGATGATCGACCTCGCCCTTGGCGCCGCGCAGCTCCTGGCGGGCCAGCCCGACGTCGCCGCGCCGCAGCTGACCGAGGCGCTCACCAGCTTTCGCGGCTGCGGTGACGCCTTCGGAGCCACCGCCGCTGGCCTCTGGCTTGCGCTCGCCCACGCCGACCAGCGCCAGCCTGACGCCGCTACGGCCTGCCTCGACGATGTGCTCGCCTGCTCCGCCACACGCGGCTATGACTTCCTCTTCACCACGCCGACGATGCTCGGTCCGCCCGACCCACGACGGGCCGTGCCCCTGCTGATCGCGGCCCGCGCCAGGCCCCGGCATGCTGAGTATGCCGGGCGGCTTCTGAATGCGCTCGGCCTCGGCGATGCCCGGCTGCACCCGGGCTTCCAGCTACGCGTCTGGACCCTCGGTGGCCTGCGGGTTGCGCGGGGGGCCCGGGAGCTTGGGTCCCGCGAGTGGCAGCGCGACAAGGCCCGCCAGCTCTTCCTGCTCCTGCTGGCGCGGCGCGGCCGCTGGATGCAGCGCGACGAGATCTGTGAACTCCTCTGGCCTTGCCTGCCGCCCCGTGCCTCCGCCCGGGATTTCAAGGTGGCCCTCAGCGCCCTCTCCCGCGCGCTCGAACCCGACCGCCCGGTCGAGATGCCCTCCGCCTTCATCGCCCGTGATGGCGCCGCTTACCGCCTGCGCCCCGAGGCCGATCTCTGGCTCGATAGCGCCGCCTTCACCGAGGCCTGCGAGCGCGGCCTGCGGCTCATCGCCACGGATGCCCGTTCCGGCGCCGGTGCCCTGGAGCAGGCCCTGGCCCTCTATCGTGGCGACTACCTGCCCGAGGCCCGCTACGACGATTGGGCCGTCGCCGAGCGTGATCGGCTCCACACGCTCTACCTGCGCGGCGCCGAACGCCTCGCCCAGCACTACCTTGCCCTGAACCGCCCCGCCGACGCCGCCGATCTCTGCCGGCGCCTCCTCGCCCACGACCCTTGCCACGAGCCGGCGTGCCGGCTGCTGATGCGCGCCCTGGCCATGGATGGCCAGCGCCCCCTCGCCCTGCGGGCCTATGAGCGCTGTGCGGCCGCCCTGCGCCACGACCTTGATGTTGAGCCCGCCCCGGAGACAGCCGCTCTCGCCGCGCAGATCCGCCTCGGCCTTCCGCTCGTACCTCCTGTGACCGATTTGTAACCGGTACGCAACCGCCCCCTGCTACACTGCGCCAACCCTGAGCCCGACGACCTATACGCCAATGGTGGATATGTACCTCGGAGACTGGCTCGGCCGCCGCGCGCGGCTCTCGCCAGAGCGTATTGCGCTCTACGATGCCGCCGACGGGATGCGCCCGATCAGTTACCGCGCGTGGGACGCCGCCGCCACTCGTACGGCGGCGCTGCTGCGGCACCTCGGCATTGGCCGGGGCGACCGGGTGGCTGCCCTCGCGCATAACTGCGTTGAGCTCCTCGACCTCTGGTTCGCCTGCGGCAAGCTCGGGGCGATCTTTCAGCCCCTCAACTGGCGGCTCACTCCGCCTGAGCTCGCGGCCATCGTCGCCGATGGGGCACCCGCGTTGCTCGTCTACGGCCCCGCGTTCGCTGGTACGGTCGCCGCCTTCCGCGCCCGGGCCGTATCGGTTCGCCACTGGGTGGCCCTCGACGGGGCCGCCCGCGCCGATGCGGGCGATCCGCTGTTCGCCGACCGTGACTCCTGCTCCGAGCGGGTGGCACCGGTGGAGCTCGGCCCCGATGCACCCTGGGTGATCTGCTACACCGGTGGCACCACTGGCATACCCAAGGGTGCCGTGCTCACCCACGCCAACATCGCCTGGAACGCGATCAACACCGTCGCCAGCTGGGGGCTCGATGCCGATGATGTGGCCATTCTCAACGCGCCACTCTTCCACACCGGCGGCCTCAACGTCTTCACCGCCCCGCTCGTGCTCGCCGGCGGCGCCTCGGTGGTCTGCCGGGGGTTTGATGCGGGCCAGGTGTTCGACCTGGTGGGCAGTGGTATGGTGACGCTCTTCTTCGGCGTGCCGACGATGTTCGCCGCCCTTCAGCAGCACCCGCGCTGGCCGGAGGCCGACTTCAGCCGGCTCAAGCTCGTGATTAGCGGTGGCGCGCCGTGCCCGATGCCGATCTTCGAGGAGTTCTGGCGGCGCGGTGTCGATTTCAAGACGGGCTACGGGCTCACCGAGGCCGGCCCAAATACCTTCTGGCTCCCTCCCGCCGAGGTGCGGCGCAAGCCCGGCGCCGTGGGCTACCCCCTGATGTTCGTGGATGTGCGGGTGGCCGGCCCCGATGGGCGCGAGCTGGGGCCTGGCGAAGTGGGTGAGCTTCACGTGCGCGGCCCCCACGTCTGCGCCGGGTATTGGGGCCGCCCCGAGGAAACCGCCCGCGCGATCGTCGATGGCTGGCTACACACCGGCGATCTGGCCATGCGCGATGCAGACGGCTGCTACACGATCGTGGGCCGCTCGAAGGAGGTGATCATCTCCGGCGGCGAGAACATCTACCCCGCCGAGGTTGAGAGCGTGCTCTGCGCTCACCCCGCCGTGGCCGAGGCGGCGCTCATCCCCGCGCCCGATCCCACCTGGGGCGAAGTGGGCTGGGCGGTGGTGGTGCCCCGCACTGGCCAGCGCCTCGACCCTGCCGACCTGCTCACCTTTGCCGCCGCGCGCCTGGCGCGCTACAAACTGCCGAAGCAGCTGATAATCGCCGCCGAGTTGCCCAGGACTGGCGCCGGCAAGATCGACAAGCAGGCGCTGATCCGCGCCTATGTCTCCCCGTAGCTCGCGTGCCAGCCGCCACCGTTGCACGAGCGGCGCGGATCGGCGTGGCGGCGCGATTGAAGCCCACAGGAGCTCCACGTGAACACGATCCCCACCTTACCCGGAATCAGCTCACAGATGGTCGAGACGCCCCGCCTGCGGATGCACGTCCTGAGTAGCGGCCCGGGCGACGGTGAGCCGGTGCTGTTTGTCCACGGGAATGCCTCCTCCGCCACCTACTGGGAGGAGACGATGCTTGCCCTCCCGGCGGGGTTCCGGGCCATCGCTCCCGACCTGCGCGGCTACGGCTTTGGCGAGTTCAAGCCGGTTGATGCAACGCGCGGCCTGGCCGACTTCGTGGAAGATCTGCTCGCGCTAATGGACACGCTCGGGATCGAGCGCTTCCACGCTGCCGGCCACTCCCTCGGCGGCGCGATCCTCTACAGCATGATCGGCACCGCCGGCGAGCGGTTGCGCACGGTTTGCCTCGCCGCGCCGGGCTCACCCTACGGTTACGGCGGCACGAAAGACATCCACGGCACCCCCTGCGCCCCCGACTTCGCGGGCTCCGGGGGCGGCCAGGTGAACGCCGAGTTTGCCCGGCGTATGGCGGCCGGCGACCGCAGCGAGGACAATCCCCAGTCGGCGCCGCGCGTGGTGATGAACAGCTTCTACTGGAAGCCGCCGTTCCGCCCGGCCCGGGAAGAGGAGTTGCTCTCCGGCCTGCTGAGCGAGCGGGTAGGCCCCGACCACTACCCGGGCGACTTCGTCACCTCGGAGCACTGGCCGGGGATCGCTCCGGGTGTGCTCGGGCCGATCAATGCCCTCTCGCCCAAATACGTTGGCGACAGCGTTGAGCGGCTGGTGGGCGCCGCCAGCAAGCCGCCGATCCTCTGGGTGCACGGCGCCGATGACCAGATCGTCTCCGACAACGCCTTCCTGAACCTCGGCACCCTCGGCAAGCTCGGCTACGTCCCCGGGTGGCCCGGCGACGATGTGCACCCGCCGCAGCCGATGGTCAGCCAGATCCGCGCGGTGCTCGAGCGCTACGCCGCCAATGGCGGACGGGTGCGCGAACTGATGCTCGCCGATTGTGGCCACACGCCCTACCTGGAGCATCCGGAGGCCTTCAACGCGGCCTTCCATGCCCACCTTAGAGAGGCGTAACCCGGTGGCGCCGCGCCCCACGGTGTGTGCGCCAGCGCTCTTCCTGATCGCGACACCGGCCCGCCCATGTGGTTCGCACCCGACCGGAGTAAAGCGAGGAGATCTGACCAATGATGGTGAGACGACGGAGCCTGTCGCTCCTGCTGCTCGCGGCCCTGCTCGCCACGATGCTGATCAGCGCACCGACCCCCGCCACAGCGACGGGCTGCGCCAACCTCGACAGGCTGACCGTGCCTGGCGCCGAGATGCAGAAAGCCGCCTGCCTGCCCGACCTGACCACCGCCTACACGGTGCCGAACGGCTTCAGCGTGCAGGCTGACTGGAACCTGCTGAACGCCGCCGGCACCCAGAACCCCACCGGGGTGCCCGGCATTCAGATCGACGGCTACTTCCCCGACACGCCGCCGCCCGCGCCCTACCTGCCCAACGACTACAACGGCTGGAACCACGACGCCCAGTTCGTGATCCGCCTGCCCGACAACTGGAACGGCGGCCTAGTGATCGCGCCGCCCCCCGGCAACCGCCGCCAGTACTCCAGCGACTTCATCATCGCCGACTGGGTGCTGGCCCGGGGGTACGCCTACGCCTCCACCGACAAGGGCAACGTCAATATCATCACCCCTACCACCGCGAGCTTCTTCTACCTGGACGGTGAGGAGCCCGGCGACGCGGTGGCCGAGTGGCACGAGCGGGTGCGCGAGTTGACGAAGGCTGCCCGCAAGGTCGTGCGCCAGCGCTACGGGAAGCCCCCGACGAATGTCTACCTCTTCGGGATCTCCAACGGCGGCTACCAGGTGCGCTACGCGATCGAGCGCGATCCCGGGCTTTACGACGGCGGCGTCGATTGGGAGGGCACCCTCTTCACCCGCGATGGGCCGAACCTCTTTACCTACCTCCCCACTACCCTCCGCCAGTACCCGATCTACGCCAGCGCCGCCAGCACACCCGAGCAAAAAGAGGCGGCCCGCCAGGCCTTGCTCGCCGCTGGCCTGGCTCCCGGCTCCGAGTTCCTCTGGCCGCTACACTACCAGGTGTACTGGGATCTCACGCAGCGGATCTACCGTGAGGAGTTCGACCCGACCTACGACGGCGATCTGCTGGCCGGGGTGCCCTTCTGCGCCTCGGGAACTCCCAACTGCGACGCGGACTACGACTATGCCAGCCGGCCCGAGGAGGTCAAGGAGGCCGTGGAGCGTGTCTCGCTTACGGGCCGGATCAAGCGCCCGCTGATCACGGTGCAGGGCAGCCTGGACACGCTCATCACGCCGGCCACCAATGCTGATCCCTACGTCGCGCTTATCGCCGAGCGCCATCGCAGCCGTCTCCACCGCTACTACCTGGTGGAGAGCGGCCAGCACGTGGATGGCTTCGTTCCGGCCTTTGGCGACGCCCTGCGGCCGCTTCTGCCCTGTGCTCGTGCCGCCTTCGTGGCCCTCGAGCAGTGGGTGGAAGAGGGCGAGGGGCCACCCGCGAGCGGTACTATCCAGCGCGCGAGCGTGACGTTGAGTAGCTGCGCGCTACCCTGAGCGAACCTGATTCCTGATACTGGCAGCCGGCGAGCGACGATCGCCCGAGGGGCGCTGCACTCGTCGGCTGGCCCCTGCTACGCTACACGTCATAGAGCTCGACGAAGCGCTCGACATCGTTGAAGTGGGCGAAGCGTTCTTCGAGCGTGGCCCGGTCCCACTCCCACCAGGCGATCCGCAGCAGGCGGGCGGCCAGTTCCGGGGGGAAGCGCTGCCCGATCGGCCGCGCCGGTACCCCGGCGACGATCGTATAGGGCGCAACGTCCTTTGTCACCACGGCTCCGGCACCCACTACTGCTCCGATCCCGATCGTCACTCCCGGTAAGATGATCGCCCCGTGGCCAAGCCAGGTATCGTGGCCAACCACGCAGCGGTGCGCCCGGCGCCAGGCGAAGAAGTCGGCGTCGTCGCGATCGGCGAAGCCGTAGCGGGCTCGCCGGTACGTCATGTGGTGCTGGGTCACCCGGTGCATCGGATGGTTGCCGGGGTTGATCCGCACGTGGGAGGCGATCGAGCAGAACTTGCCTACCTCGGCGTAGATGATCTGGTTGTCGCCGGCGCAGTAACTGTAGTCGCCGAAACTCGTCTCGGCCATGTGCGTGTGCGGGCCGATCTCGGTCCAGGCGCCCACACGGCAGTCGATCAGCACTGCTGTAGGGTGGATGCTGGGACGCTCGCCGAGGGGCTGGCTGTGGTACTGGCCCAGGCTCGCGGGGATGTGGTCGATTCTGTGCATCGGGTTGCTGCTTCTCCAGGCGCGGGGTTAGCGAGACGGCTTGCATGTGCGTATCGGCGGGGAGGCGTGATGAGGCCGCAATCCCCATCGTAGCACAACCGGTTCACGATCATACAGGTTTGATATTAGGCATCGCGCCCCCACATCGCGCTGTCCCAGTAGATCGGTGTGCCGCCACGGATGGTCGCGCGGACCCGTGGGCGGGGACCATCCTCCACCAGCGCCAGGTCGGCCCTTGCGCCGGTGGTGATATGCCCGGCATCGGCCAGGCCCAGGGCGGCGGCGGGGCCCGAGGTGACGAGGGCGACGGCGGCCGGCAGACTGGCGACGCCGTCGCGGGCCAGCCCGAAGGCGGCCTGCACGAGCGTTCCCGGGTGGTAATCGGCGGCGAGGCAGTCCACGACCCCGGCCGCAACCGCCTCGCGGGCGCTGAGATTGCCGGAGTGGGAGCCGCCGCGCAGGGCATTGGGCGCGCCCATCGCCACGTACATTCCCCGGCGCCGGGCCTCCGTAGCGGCCTCAAGCGTCACCGGGAACTCGGCGAGGCCCGCGCCCAGGCTGGCCACCAGGTCCACCTTGGCCGCCGTGTCGTCGTCGTGGGAGGCGATCGGCAGGCCGCGATCGGCGGCCAACGCGACGATATCGCGGGCGAGCGCCCAGCGCTGCTCCAGCGTGCCAGCGCGCTCCATCCGCTCGCGCAGCTCCACCTCGACGTGCTCCGGGTCGATCCGCCGCCACTTGCTCATGAAGCCGATGTAGTGCTCGATGTCGCGGTACTGGCCCTGGCCAGGGGTATGGTCCATCAGGGAGAGCAACTCGACCTTGCCGGCAGCGAGCAAGGCGGCCAGCAGGGGCACCACGCTCGGCGTGCTCACCTCGAAGCGGGCGTGCACCCGGTGCTCAACGAGCAGATGGTCGCGCATGGCGTGGATGGTCTCGACCATGCGGCGCACGAGCTCCTGCTTGCGCGAGACCTCGCGCCCCTCGTTGTCCCAGAAGGAGAGCGCCGCATAGGCCGTGGTGACGCCAGCGGCGGCCAGGCGCTTGTCGAGCTCAAAGAGCGCCATATCGAGGGGAAATTCGGCGCCGGGCCGGGGCTCTACCTCGCGCTCAAGCATATCGCCGTGGAGGTCGATAATGCCGGGAATGGCGGTGAGCCCGCGTCCATCCACCGCTCGCCCGCCGGGGAAAGGCGGGTCGCCCTCGGCGACCTCCGCAATCCGCCGGCCCTCCAGCCGGATCCAGCCACGTTCCAGCACCGCGTCCGGCAGCACAATCCGCACATTCGTTATCAGTAGCATCATCATTCACCGTAGTGGCCCCATTGGTCCGCCATCGGTGCTCTATAGGTGCCCCGGCGATCCACAGGTACCCGTGCGCTCGTCTCATGCGGCGGCCAGGTGGATCTCCCGGTCGACGAGGCCGGCAATATCCTCGGCGTGGTGGAAGATCCCGACCATAGCAACGCCCCGATCCTTCAGCCCGGCGATCCTGGAGCGCAGGGCCGCCCGTGCCAATGGATCGAGCGCGGCGGTGGGCTCGTCGAGCAGCAGCAGGCGCCTGGGCGCGATCAGCGCCCGGGCCAGATTGATCTTCTGTTGCTCACCGCCAGAGAAGGTGCTCGGGTAGGCGCCCCAGATCGCTGGCTTGAGCCCCAGCTCGCCGAGCCACTCGGCGGCGGTGCCACGAGCCTCCTCCAGGGGTGAACCCGCCAGCAGCAGCGGCTCGGCCACCAGGTCCAGCGCGCTGACCCGTGGCCGTGGCCGCAGGAACTGCGTCACGTGGCCAAGCTCGCTGCGCCGCAGCAGGGCGATGTCCACATCCGCGGCGCGGGCCAGGTCCACCTCGCCCCGGGCCGACTGGTAGCGGGCCGAGCCCCCGTCGGGCCGGTAGGTGCGGTAGAGGCAGCGCAACAGCGACGACTTGCCCGCCCCATTCGGGCCGCGCACCAGTAGCAACTCACCCGGGTAGAGCGTGAAGCTAACACCCTGGAAGGCGGGCACCGCGCGCCCGATCGCGTGGATGTGGAAGGTCTTCCTGAGCGATTGGACATTAAGCAGTTCCATGGTCCTCACAGTTTGGCGTGGACGAGTTGCTGGGTATAGGGGTGCTGCGGGTCTTCCAGCACCTGATCGGTGAGACCTCGCTCTACCACCTGGCCGCCGCGCATCACCAGTACCCGGTCGGCCAGGGTGCGGACCACCCCGAGGTCGTGGGAGACGATCAGCGTGGCGATCTGTCGCTCGCGCCGCAGGTGCAGCAGCGTGTCGAGCACAAGGGCCTGGATGGAGACGTCGAGGCCGGTGGTGGGCTCATCAAGCAGCAGCAGGGCTGGACGCAGGGCTACGGCTTTAGCTAGCTGGACGCGCTGCTGCATGCCGCCCGAGAGCCGCGCCGGCGGGTCGTCCACTCGATCGGCGGGGAATTCGGAGGCGGCGAGTGACTCGCGGGCGGCCCCGCGCAGGCTGGCAAAGCGCCGCTCGCCGGCCATGATCAGCCGCTCGGCCACATTGCCACCGCTGGTGGCGCCCATACGCAGGCCCAGGTGGGGCTGCTGGTAGACGATACCGATCCGGCGCACCTGCACCTCGCGCCGGTGGAAGCGGTCGAGCGTAAAGAGGTTACGCCCCTGCCCCTCCGGCACTGCCAGGCGGTAATCGCCCGCGTCGGCCGGTTCCTCCAGATTCAGCAGGCGCAGCACCGTAGATTTGCCCGAGCCCGATTCGCCCACGACGCCCACGCTCTCGCCGGGGTAGATCTCC
>SFCB01000085.1 GCA_004367505.1 Chloroflexi bacterium OHK40
AACCAGCACGCGCCCCTGGTACGCGGCATTGCTCGTAGCTTGGAGGCGCTCCTGCGCCCCTCGCGTATTGCCGTCAATTGGGGCCAAACTTAGGTATCACATCCGACTTGATGCGGTGCATCGACGGGGTGACACTGCGGGCCCTCCGCAACCCGACGTCGGGCACCCTGTCACACAGGATGCGATCTTACTCCACGGTTGTCAGCCGGAGGAACAGCTCTTCGAGATTCTCGGCCTGCACGCGGAACTCACTCACCGCGACTCCCAGGCCGACCAGGTGGGCCAGCAGCGCCGCCTGGCCATCTTCGTCGGCCTCGTCGAACTCGAGCAGCAGTGCCCGCTCATCGCTCGGGTCATGTCGCACGCTGCCCAGCCGGGGTAGCCCGGCCGCCGGCTCCGCCACAAGCTGGCGCAGGGCTGCCTCGGCCGCCTCCAGGCCTCGTAGCACCCGCACCCGCAGCCGCGAGCCCCCCTGCAGCTGGCGCCGCACCGCCTCCACCGGCCCGCTCACCACCATCTTCCCGCTCTCAATGATCCCGATCTCGGTACACACCTCGGCCAGCTCACTCAGAATATGCGAACTGAGCAGCACCGTCTTGCCCATGTCGCGCAACGTCCGTAGAAGCTCGCGCAACTCCACACGCGCCCGTGGATCCAGGCCACTGGCCGGCTCATCTAGCAACAGCACTGGTGGGTCGTGCACCAGCGCGTGGGCCAGGCAGAGCCGCTGCTGCATCCCGCGTGAGAGCGTCTGCACATAGGCATTCCGCTTGTGGCTGAGGTCAACCAGGGCGAGCAGCTCATCGACGGCCCGCCGCCGCTGTGGCCCCGCAAGCCCGTAGCAGCGCGCGAAGAAGTCGAGGTACTCCCACACGCGCAGGTCGTCGTAGACGCCAAAGAAGTCGGGCATGTAGCCCACCAGGCGCTGGGCGCCGCCTGGCCGCAGGCGCTGGCCCATCAGGCGCACTTCACCGCTGGTGGGCTCGAGCAGGCCCGCCAGCAGTCGCAGTGTCGTGGTCTTGCCAGCGCCATTCGGCCCGATAAAGCCATAGATGCTGCCCTGAGCTACCGTCAGGCTCAGATTGTCCAGGGCAACCATGCGACCATAGCGACGCGTGAGGCTGATGGTCTCGATAGCGGGCGTCACGAGCGGGCTCCCTTCAAGCTGGCATCGAGGTAGATACACCCAAAGCTCCCGTGAGGCGGGCCGATCAGGCGCACCCGGAGCGCACCATGGGAGCTAAGAAAGCGGGCTGGTTCGCTCACGGCCTGGGCGCGATCCACCGCCGGCTGGGCCTCCCACACGCCGCTCACCCAGTCGTACAACTCAACGACGATCTCGTTCGACCAGGGCCCATCCGAACTGGCGCGCAGCGTCAACTCACTCGGCCGTACCCCGTAGAGATCGCGCGGGAGCACCAGATCCATCACCGAGGGTTCCTGGCCGAGAGTGACCCCCGTCCCCATCCCACCGAAACAGACGCTGGTCTGGCCGCTCGTGAATCGCGGAGCGAACCATCCCTGGCCGAGGGTGAAGCCATCGTCCGCCAGTTCCACGCGCGGCGTCAGGGTGATCATCGTCGTGTGCTGCTCCTCGGCCCGCACCCCGGCAGGGCGCACCTGCACCCCGGCGCTATCGGCCCAGGCCAGCACAAGCGGGTGGCCTCCGCGCGTTGAGGGCCCGTAGTTGAAGAGGGCATCGAGGAGCCGGATACGCTGCTGAAGCTCCAGTGGAAGCGGCTGGCCACCGTTGCGGCTCTGGGCGTCCATCTCTTCGCCGAAGATCAGATAGCTCACGGGCACACTCCCAGCGAAGCCGCCGGGCTGGCCGGGCTGCCGGCGCCGCAACTCGCCGCCCTTTGTCTCACCGGGGGCGATATCGCCGAGGCGCGCCACCCGATCGGCCTGCACGACCGCCACCTCACGCAGGGTGAGTGGCCCGGGGTTGGTCACCTCAGCGGTTAGCCGCTCGCCATCGAGGCGTACAGCGGCGCTGATGGCAGGGAATGGCGCGAGTGTATCGGCCGTGATGGCCCGAAGCGACCATTGGGGCACCTCAAAGTCACTGGCCTGGGCACCCGCCGGAGACTCCTGGAGGAAGACCCCACCCGCCCCGCTCCCGGCGACATCCCACGGGCCCTGGACCGAGATCGGCCGCACGAGTGGATCACCGCTGTCTATCGCGCTGACCTCAAGGGTGTAGCTGCGCCGCTCCGGCGAAAAGACGCCGACAAACGAGCGTACGCGAGCCTGATCGGTACCATCCAGCGGCTCTACCAGCGTCACCTGGTTAAAGACGACATCACCACCGCGCTGGGCATAGCCCAGCCCGTAGGTGAGGCCCGCAAAAAGCGCCGTGATCCCGGGCACCACTACCCACCCCAGGGCCTGCCGATCCAGCCTGCGGAGCACCAGGTACGTCACCGGGCCCACCAGCACGATATAGGCAAGCACCAGACCCATCAACAGCCCGAGCGGGGGGAACTCCAGGGCGGGCAGGCTCGTGAGGCTCGCGGCGAGGTTGCCCTCGATAAAGCCATCCATAGAAAGCTGCTCGGGCGCGAAGCCGGCGGGCAGTTCGGTGCTGCGCTTCAGAACCTGGCCCCAGAGGGTTGGAGCTTGCTCCCACCCCACGAGGGCCGGGTGAGCCATAGGGAAGGCGAGCATCGTCACACTGCCGCGTCCGAAGCTCTGCTCGAAAGCCGATGCGCTGGCACCCCCGAGCGCCGCGAGCGGCACGAGGTAGGGGGCCGGCGCGCCAGGAATCTGCCGTGGGACGAGGGTTGCGTAGGGGATGTCGGCGGCTCCAGAAGTTTCGGGACCCAACAGCGACGCGGCGGGGAGGGTTGTCACCTCGCGCGCATCGGCTGGTACGATCTCGGCGGGCAGACCTGCGAGCGTACGCGCCAGCCCGGTGCCACCCCCAAGGATCAACTGGCCACCCCGGAGCACCCATTCGCGCAGTGCAGCCATCTGGGGCGCACTGAGCTCCGCCGTCGCCACATCCTCCAGCAAGACCGCGTTGAACATGCTCAGGCCCAGCGACTGGCCGGGGAGCTCGGACGGGCGAAGGGAGACGGCGACGAGCGGTGTCCCATCGTCGAGCCGCGCGGGCAGCCGCACGGCGGCGCCCTCACCGGCAAGCACGCCCACATAGTGCGCCCGCGGGTTGGCTGGCGGCAGGGCGATCGGCTCGGTCGCCAACTCCTCGCCATTATCAAGTAGCCGCACCGTTAGCCGACGTGAGGCGGGCGTCAGATAGGCATAGAGCGTCAGCGACTTACGCCCGCCGTGGGGCAACTCAACCTTGGCGGCGTACTGGGCCCCTTCCCGCGTCCCGACTCGCACCTCCACCGTGCGATCCACGCCCGCGTTTTCGAGCTCAACGATTACCGGCAGCCAGCTACCGGGGCGAAAGACATTCTCAAAGGCGGGGCGGGCCGTGAGCGCGATCGCGCCCTGGGCACTGGGGGCCGCCGCAACCATCCCACCCGCAAGCGCAAGCGAGAGGATGATCAGCAGCGGCAGCAGCGCGGGGGCGCGGCGAAACGATGCGTGCATAGCCGGCACTCCTCGGGGGATCGGCATGCGGCGGTCGGCCGCCAGGTCTCTGGATGGCGGGAGGAGCCCTGGCCCGTAGGCGTGGCACGGCAAATCGCGAGCCGTGCTGCGTCCAGCAACTAGCCAGAAGACGACAGAACGGCGGCTGGAGTTCCGCCGCCGCACGTCAAGTATACGTTGGGTTCTCCGGAGCGAAAAATGAGGGCGTGATGAGAGCAGTCTGAGGGATGGGCCAGCAGAGGCGCGGCACTGCGCCCGGACAAGCGGTGACAGATCGCGGACAAATGAAGAATAGTCAGCAGGGGCGGAGGAGGGGCGGCGCCCGAGAGCGCTTAGCGGCGCTGGCGCGGCCGGCGCAGAGGGTTATCGATGCGAACGGGGGCCGGAGCCTTGCGGACCTGCGGCAGCGCCGTGATCACAGCCACCCCCAGCACTGCAACCAGGACGATCAACGCGACCGTGACCATAGCGGCGATCCTTTCAGCTACACTATCGGCTGGCGTCCGGGCCACCAGTACCATTCCTATTCCACAGTATAGCGAAAAGGATCCACCACGTCCATACCAAAATGGTGAGGATTCCGTCACACCCCACGCTCGAGATGTGGCGTGCCATGCTGCGCGGATCAGCTGTGGCAGAGGGCCCACGCACCGCGCGCCACCGTGACTTGCCCCCGCGCAAGCGGAGGGCTGGCACCGCACCGCGCTGCGCTGCCGCCCGCACAAGACTTGCCCCCGCGCAAGCGGAGGATTGGGTTCCCGCTTGCGCGGGAACGATACCCCGGTGCGCGTGGGTCACGCTAACCAGATCGTCGCGATTGCCTTTACCGCGATACGACACCCCGGCGCGCGGACTCACGCCCGCGCAGGCAGGCCGCCAGAAAGCGACGCTCTGCGAGCCTCCCTCCCCCCCGCCCAAGCCCCCTGGGGAGGCGGGCTTCGCCTCCCCATAGCCGCGCGATGCAGTGCTACGGCCCTCCAGGTGCCCGATTTGCCAAGCCGAATCGGAGATGCTATACTATTGGCGACGAATGGCCCGTTAGCGCCGGTGCGGCCCCAGTGGGCCGGTTGATGTTGCGTACTGTTCGGCCGGCGCGCCCTCGAGCCATCTAAGGGATACCTGCGATGAACCGTCGGTGATCACGCTTCCTGGTGCATGTGGCAGCGCCGCTACAGAGCTGAGCGCAAGCCACAGTCACACCGGAAACACGGTATGCCGGACGCTTTGGAAAGTGGGTAGCCCCCACTTTTCTTGTTGTAGGCGAGTGAGGTATGAAAAGCGATTTCTACACAGCCATTTCCCAGATCGCCGCAGAGCGCGGCATCCCCAAAGAGGCCATCATCGACGTGATGGAAAAGGCCCTGATTACCGCCTATAAGCGCACCCTGGGCAACAACCCGCCGCCGATGGAGGTGACGGTTCGCCTCGACCCGCAGACGGGTGCGGCCCGGGTTTACGCTGAGAAGCAAGTCGTCGATGATGTGCTGGACGACCGCTTCGAGATCGACATCGTCGATGCCCAGAAGCACAAGCCCGGCGCCCAGCTCGGTGAGATGGTGATGGTCGAGAGCACCCCGAATGACTTCGGCCGGATCGCCGCGCAGACGGCCAAGCAGGTGGTGCTGCAGGGGATCAAAGAGGTTGAGCGCGAGCACATCTATGGCGAGTACATGGATCGTGAGGGCGAGCTGATCACCGCCACCGTGCAGCGCATGGCTAAGGGCAACGTGATCCTCGAGATGGGCAAGGCCGAGGCGATTCTCCCGCCGAAGGAGCAGGTTGACAATGACCGCTACTACCACGGCCAGCGCCTGAAGGTCTATCTGCTGGAGATCCGCAAGGAAGATCGGGGGCCCCGCTTGATCGCGTCGCGCACCCATAAGAACCTGATCATGCGGCTCTTCGAGATGGAGGTGCCCGAGATCTACAACGGCACTGTCGAGATCAAGTCGATCGCGCGCGAGCCGGGCCTGCGCACCAAGGTGGCCGTGGCCGCCCGCCAGGAGGGGATCGACCCGGTCGGCTCCTGCGTGGGGATGCGCGGTATCCGGATCCAGAATATCGTCAACGAGCTGAACGGCGAGAAGATCGATGTGGTCCAGTGGTCGAGCGACCCACGGGAGTTCATCGCCAACGCGCTGTCGCCCGCCCAGGTGGTGGAGGTGCACCTGAACGAGGACGACCATGCCGCCCTCGTGATTGTGCCCGATAAGCAGCTCTCTCTGGCGATCGGGAAGGAGGGCCAGAATGTACGCCTCGCCGCCAAGCTCTCCGGCTGGCGGATTGATATCAAGAGCGCGACGGCCCTGCTGGAGGAGGAGCGCGCCGCCGCCGAAGCGCGTGGCTACGCCGAGGCTGAGCAACTCCAGACGGAGGCCGAACTTGCCTCCGCCAAAGTGGAGAGCCGCAAGGTCCGCGCCGATGGGACGGTCGTTTACCAGAATGGCCACTACGGCCCGCTTGGCAACGATCTCATCGGCGAGACGGTGCAGCTCCGGGCAACATCCCAGAAGCTGTATATCTACCATCACGATAAGCTGATTGCGTCCTATATCCTCCTGGAGAGCACCGCTTCAGACGATACGGACGCCTAAATACCGATGGCACCGCCCCCCCGCCAGAAACATATCCCTCAGCGCACCTGCGTCGCCTGCCGGCGCAGTGAGCCCAAGCGCGGCCTGGTGCGCCTGGTGCGCAACGCTGACGGGCGCGTCGCGGTGGACGTGGGAGGGCGGCGCAATGGCCGTGGGGCCTACCTGTGCCATGACCCATTGTGCTGGGATCTGGCCCTGAAGCGACGGGCCCTGGAGCGGGCCTTGAAGATCGAGCAGCTCCACGCGGAGGACCGGGCGGCTATCGAGGCGTTCGCTCGAAACCTCCGCGCTGAGCCGGAGGGCAGCGCCACGGCGTTGCCGGCAGATGCCCCAGAGCATGCATGAGCCTCGCCCTGGCAGGCATTGGGCCAGCCTTGCTCCGTGACACCGCCGCTCTGGCAAGAAAGGAAAACCCAACAATGTTTCCGAGTGATGATACGAGTCCTCGCTCCCTTGGCTTTGCCACCCGCGGTGGCGGGGGCGGCGGTGGCGG
>SFCB01000203.1 GCA_004367505.1 Chloroflexi bacterium OHK40
ACCTACGCTCGCGCCCGTGGCTGAGGCCCAGCGGCTGGAGATCTTCGAGCGAGTCTGGACGATCGTGCGCGACACGTATGTGTATGAAGACTACGGTGGCATCGACTGGGAGGCTGCCCGGGCGGAGTTCGCGCCACGCGTGGCCGCCGCAGCGACCCCGGAGGAGTTCTACGGCCTGATGCGTGAGCTGATCGCGCGGCTCGGCGACGACCACTCGCGCTTCGAGTCGCCGCAGGAGGTTGCTGAGCAGGAGGCCGAGTACGAGGGTGAGACGCGCTACGGCGGCATCGGCGCCCAGATCCGCGACGTCGCCGAGGGCGGCCTGGTGGTGAGCCTGGCACCGGGCGGCCCCGCCGAGCGCGCCGGAATCCTGCCACGAGACGTGATCCTGGCAGTGAACGGCATCCCCTTCACCGATACGAGCGCGTTTGGCCCCGCCGGGCCGATCGGGATGGTGCGCGGCGAGCCGGGCACCATCGTGCGCCTGACCGTGCAGACCGGCAACCAGCCTCCTCGTGAGGTCGAGGTGGTGCGCGAGCCCATTCCCCTCGATGCCTTCACCACCGTGCGCTCCCGGCGTATCGGCGAGGGGATCGGCTTCGTTGAGATCCCAAGCTTTTATGTCGAAGAGCTCGACGGCAAGGTGCGCACAGCAGTGGAAAGCCTGCTCGATGAAGGGCCACTCAAAGGTCTCGTGCTCGACGTGCGCTCGAACTCCGGCGGCTACGTCCATCTGATGCGCAACACGATCGCCCTGTTCCAGGATGGTGGCAGCATCGGTCGCACGATCGGCCGCAGCATCGACGAGGACCAGCAGATCCCGACAGGGCAGACTATTGCGGCCCTCAGCGGCGTGCCCATCGTTGTGCTCACCGGCCCCGAGTCGGCGAGCGCCGCCGAGATGTTCGCCGCTGGCATGCAGGTGCTCGGTCGGGCGCTCGTGGTGGGCATGCCCAGCGCGGGCAACACCGAGAATCTCTACAGTTATACGTTCGACGACGGCTCGCGCCTGCTCATCGCTACGGTAGCTTACCGCTTACCCGACGGAACGCTGATCGAGGGGCAAGGCGTGATCCCCGACCGCTACGTCGAGGCCGAGTGGTGGCGCTTCAGCCTCGAGAGCGACCCCCAGGTCCTCGCCGCCATCGAGGAGATCGACCGCGTCCTCGGTATGAGTAACGCCCAGTAAGCGCAGAGGAACCCCATGCCTGAACCAGCAACCCTCGGCCGTGTCGAGCAGGTGAACGTGAACCCGCTTGGCGGCGTCCCCAAATACCCCGTCCCCGTCGCCCGGATCACCGCCGACGGCGTAGCAGGCGACAAACAGCGCGACCGGCGTTTCCACGGTGGGCCAGAGCGGGCAGTATCGCTCTTCGCCCGCGAGCGGATCGAGGCCCTGCGCGCCGAGGGCCACCCGATCGCTCCGGGTAGCACCGGCGAGAATCTCACCGTCAGCGGGCTCGACTGGAGTGCCCTGCAGCCCGGCGACCTGCTGCGCGTCGGTGAGTGGGTTGAGCTCGCCATTACCGGCTACGCGGCACCGTGCAGCAACATCGCAGCTTCATTCGCCGACGGTGCCTTCAAACGTATGTCGCAGAAGCTCCACCCCGGCTGGAGCCGGCTCTATGCTCGTGTGCTGGCCGAGGGCGAGGTGCGCCCGGGCGATCTGGTGGAGCACCTGCCGGGAGCTGCCCACCTATAGGGCCAGGTGCCGCTCAAGGTTGGCAGCCGCACCGGCAGCAGCGCCCCGGCCTGCCCTCGGGCTTGCCCGCACCAGACGGAAACGCCATCAGCGCGGTGTCGCCGGCGTGTAGTTCGTCGTCCACGCCGGATGGTTGTTTCCCGATGCGGCCTGGGAACGCAGGTTTCCCGCCTGCATCCACCCGGGGCGGGCGAGACGCCCGCGCTCCCAGCAACCGGTAAGGATCTTCCGAACGGCTGCACGAGCGTATGGCAGAGAAGCGTAGTTCCATCGAGCGCGGGCGGTGAGGGCACGCTGCCAGGCCCGCCGATGATCAGGAGCGCCGCTGCCGGGCCAGGGCCACGAGCTCGGGGAAGACCAGGCCGGGCAGAGAGAGCCCGCCCGCCCGCACCCGCTGGCGGCGGATCGTCGGGTCGGCGGCCAGGGCCTGGCCTTCGGGGCCGGAGAGCCAGGCGAGCAAGCGGGCAAACCCTTCGGCGTTGAGGGCGCTCTCCAGGCCGGTGAGGATCGTGCGCGCCAGCCCATCGATCTCGCTGCCGGCTTCCGGAGCCAGCGCCGCCGGTGGCAGGGCGACGATCGTCGGGGGAACGGTGTCGGGCTGCACGAGCACGCGAATAAAGCTCTCCCCCGGGCGTGGGCCACTCGCGTCGAAGCCAACCACGCTGCCCGCGCTGGCACCTGCCACAGCGCGCTCCGCCGCATCGGTGATCATCACCCGCGCGCCGATGTCGAACCCCAGATTCTCGTACCAGACAATACTCTGCGCCGCGTCGCTGCTCTGCTTGAGTGCCATGGCTGCCCCTCACGCTGCTACCGCTTGTGCGCCAGTATACATCGGCATTGCTTATAAGCACAAGCCCCTTGACCCCCAGCAGGGGTGCGGCGTCCCATCCTTACCCGCCAGCCCACCACCAACGGCCTCCGGAGCCCGCGCCACGGCACGTGGCATCCCTCCAGCCTCCGCCTACGCCCGCCCGGCGGCCACCAGCAGCACCGGCAGAGGCTCGGGCTCGCACGGTTCGGCGCCGACGACCTCAACGAGCGGCAGCAGCGCATCGCGCGGGGCCATGCCCGCCGGCTCCAGCAGGTAGGCAGCCAGGCCCACGGAGCGCAACCCCGCGCGGGCCAGCGCGGCACCCAGTTCCTCACCCAGTCCATCGGCTGGTGGTGGCGGCCAGGGCAACCCTGGCGCTGCTCGCTCCTCCGGCGGCGGCCGCAGGCGCACCCAGCGCTCACCGGCCACCGCCACCACCAGAGTGCCTCCCGGGCGCAACACCCGGCGCAGCTCGGCCAGTGCCAGCTCCTGATCGGCAAAGAGCCCCAGGGCCGCCACACACCAGGCCAGGTCAACCGAGCCCGCTCGCAGCGGCAGGGCGTGGGCGTCGGCCACGGCCCAGCAGCCCGGTAGCGCCGCCCGCAGCGCGCCGCGATCACGGTCGAGCCCCAGCACCAGCGCGCCAGGCGCAGCCAGCGCCGCCAGCCACGGCGTTTTGGCGCCCGGGCCGCAGGCGAGGTCCAGCGCGACTCGGGCGCCTGAAGGGCTCGCCGCCTCCAGCGCGGCGCGTAACAGCGCCTCGTGTGGCGCGTGGAGCGCGGCGTAATCGGCACCAGACACGATCAGCAACCCATGGCGGGCGCCTGAGTGGCGCGCTGCCCTACTGGCCCAGCCGCGCCCGAACCAGCTCGATCACGTGCTCATTCGTCGTGTGCTGGCGCGTGGCGAGCTTCGAGTAGACAAGCTCATCGTCGATACGCACCTCAAAACGCCCGCCTTCAGAGGGGATCAGCCGAACCTCGGTGATCGGCTGTGGGCTCTGCCCACGGAAGGCGGTGATCAGCGCCTCCGCCATACTGGCGGCACGGGAGGTGTAGTTTCACTTGAGGCAGAACTCGATCGCGATCTTCACGTGGGGCTCCTTTCGCTACATAAACTCGCGGTTCACGGCCGCCAGGGCCTCGGGTGAGGGGCGGAGCAACTCGGCGGGCAGCTCGGCCAGCGGCGTGGCGCCGAGCCCGAGCGTCTCAGCCAGAGTCGGGCGGTGCTCATCGACAAAGAGCAGCCCGGTCACGAACTCGTTCGCGGCGCGGGCCCGCTCAAGCAGCGTCAGCGCCGCCATACGATCGGTAGGATCATAGTCGGCGCCGATCTTGCGCAGGCGGATCACCGGCCCATCGTGCAGGCGCACGTCGCGCACCTCGCCTGGCTCGATCGCGACGGCCAACTCTTCGTAGTGCGGGATGAAGGTCAGGTCGTGGAGGGGCTCCTCGTGGGCCTTCCCGTAGCTGTAGCTCTTCGTCGACTCGTCGTGGTTGTTAAAGGTGACGCACGGGCTGATCACGTCGATCACGGCGGTGCCGTGAAAGCAGAAGGCAGCCTTGATCAGCTCGCGCACCTGGCGGGCGTCACCGGCAAAGGAGCGCGCCACAAAGCCACAGCCCACGATCAGCGCTTCGGCGCAGAGATCAATCGGTGGCAACTGGTTCACGCCCGCGTACTTGAGGCTGGCCCCCCGGTCGGCCGTGGCCGAGAACTGGCCCTTGGTGAGCCCATAGACCCCATTGTTCTCAATAATGTAGACCATCGGCACATTGCGGCGCAAGAGGTGCTTGAAGCCGCCAAGGCCGATGCTGCCGGTATCGCCGTCGCCGCTCACGGCGATGGGGATGAGCGTAGGGTTGGCCACGTGGGCGCCGGTCGTTACGGCTGGCATGCGCCCGTGGAGCGAGTTGAAGCCATGGGAGCGGCCCAGAAAGTACGCCGCCGACTTGCTGGAGCAGCCGATTCCGCTCATGCGGATCACCCGGTGGGGCGGCAGGGCCAGCTCAAAGGCCGCCGCGACGATCTGGCTGGCTACCGAGTCGTGGCCACAGCCGGCGCACAACGTGGAAGCGGCACCCTTGTAGTCGGCCCGGCTCAGACCCAGCGCGTTCAGCGGCGCTCGTGTTGTGGTCATGGTAGCACCTCGATGTGCATTCGTCTCGATCGGCTCAGAGCAGGCGCGCAACGGCCCCGGCCACCAGGTCGGCGGTGAGCGGCAGGCCATCGCTATGAGCCACGCTCAGCAGGCGGGCGGCGTGCTCGGGGCAGTGAAGGCGCAGCAGATCACGCAACTGACCGTCCTGGTTCAGTTCCACCACCACACAGATCCGGTGCCGCGACACGAAGTCGCGGGCCGGCTCGCCGAGCGGCAGGGCTCGCACGCGCATGAAGCTCGTGGGCAACCCTTGCGCCCGCAGGATGTCACGCGCCTCGCGTATGGCATCGTAGGAGGAGCCGAAGCCGATGATCCCAACCCTGGCGCCCTCCTCTAACTCGATGATCGGCTGGGGCACCAGGCGCCGCGCGGTCTCGTGCTTGCGACCAAGGCGGTCCATGTTCGCCTTCCAGTCCTCGGGCCGCTCGCTATAGACATTGCGCTCGTTGTGCCCGGTCCCACGGCTGAGGGTCGCGGCGAGGGGGTGGGGGTTGCCAGGCAGGGTGCGCGCCCCGATCCCATCGCCCTCAGGGTCGGCGAAACGCACAAAGCGCCCGAGCCGCTCGAGCTCCTCGGCGCTCAGCACTTTGCCACGGTCCATCGGCGCGGCGGGATAGGCGAGGGGCGCGCTCCGCCAGAGGTTCATGCCGAGATCCAGGTCGCTCAGCACAAAGACGGGCGTTTGCAGGCGTTCGGCGAGATCGAAGGCGCTCACGCCGAAGTCAAAGCACTCGCCCACGCTGCCGGGGAGCAGCACCACGTGGCGCGTATCGCCGTGGCCGAGGAAGTAAGTGCTGATCAGATCGCCCTGGGCGGTGCGCGTGGGCAGGCCGGTGCTCGGGCCGACCCGCTGGACATCCCAGATCACACAGGGGATCTCGGCGAAGTAGGCCAGGCCGGCAAACTCGGTCATCAGGGAGATTCCGGGGCCAGAGGTGCTCGTCATCGCCCGGGCGCCCGCCCAGCCGGCGCCAACGGCCATGCCGAGGGCGGCGATCTCGTCCTCGGCCTGGACGATCGCGTAGGTGGGGCTGCCGTCGGGGCCACGCCGGAGGCGCGGGAGGTAGCTCGCCAGGGCATCGGCCAGGCTGGTGGCCGGGGTGATCGGGTACCAGGCAAGAAAGCTCACGCCGCCGAAGATCGCCCCCAGGGCACCGGCGGTATTGCCGTCGATCAGGATCATGCCCGCGTTCGCATCCATCCGCCGAAGCCGGAAGGGCGAGGCGACACCCTGCGCGGCGAACCAGTCGTGGGCCGCCTGCACAACAGCCATGTTCTGTTCTACCGGGCGGGCCTTTCCCTGAAAGTGGTGGGCCAGAGCGGCCCGCAGCTCGCCCAGCTCGATGCCGATCAGCGCGGCCAGCGCCCCGACATAGACCATGTTGGCCACGTAGTCGCGCATGCGCGGCTCAACATTGCTGGCGGCGGCCAGTTCCTTCACCGGCAGCGGGACGGCCACCACATCGGCGCGGGCCGGGCGCCAGGGGCCGTCGCCGGGGTAGAGGCAGAGCCCGCCGGGCGGCAACTCGGCCAGGTCGCTGTCGGCGGTGCGGGGGTTAAAGGCGATCAGGATGGGCACCCGGGTGGGGCGGGCGCTGTAGCCCCGGGCGCTCACACGGATGGTAAACCAGGTGGGCTCACCCTGAATGTTGGAGGGAAAGAGATTCTTGCCGTTGACGGGGATGCCCATGCGGAAGATCGCACGGATGATGGCGTTATTGGCGGTCTGGCTGCCCGAGCCGTTGACCGTCGCTGCCACCACCGCCAGGTCGTTCACGCCGGGCGGCTCTGCTGGCTGGGGCATTGCTTCCTCGCTGACTGCTCACCATTGAGCGGATGGATGACATTATACCTACACACCGCCCGCCCGGAGCAAGGCCTTGAGGGTTCGGCCGCCCTGCTGTTCGAGCCGGGTGGCCTGAGCCAGAAAGAGCTGCGCCGTGGTCAGCGCGTCGTTCAGCGCATCGTGCTGCGCATAGACAGGCAGGCCAAAACTTGCCGCGAGGGCGCGCAGCTGGATGGCGGGCATAGGGAGATCGCGGCTGGCTTCACCGAGAATCTGAGCGTGCTGGTGGAGGGTGAGTGCCAGCCGCGCCGTATCCAGCCTGGGCCCCCGCAACTGCGCTCCATAGCCCTGGCGTAGGGCGTGGTTGAGGAATCCGACGTCGATCTGGGCCACATGGACCACCAGGACCCGCCCGGCCAGCCGGGCCAATAGCTCGGGAAGCACCGCAGCAATGGGCGGGGCCTCGGCCAGCTCTGCCCGCGTCAGCCCATGCACCCGGATTGAACTGGCGCCCACGAGCAACTCGTCAGGCGGACGGATGAGGCTGCTCCAGCGGCCAGCGAGCTGCACGCGCCCGGCCTCGATCGGCACCAGGCCCACCGCAAGCAAGACATCCCGTCGCGGGTCAAGCCCCGTAGTCTCCACGTCGAGCACCACGTATGGCACCTCGCGCCAGAGGCGCCTCGGGTCGGGCCAGGGGCCCGCCTCGTACGCGCGAATGAAGGCCGGAACCTCCCGGCGACGAAAGAATCGCACCATGTCCCCATCTATCTCTGGCCTACCTCCCGCCTGGCCGCCACGGTCGCGGGATGATACACGTGCCAGCGGCCCTGGGAGCATGCCCCGGCAACACCGCAGCGCCCCCGCACCAGCTCGGTGCTACGCGATCCGTCCCGTCTGATAGGCCGTGGCCAGACCCCGCTGTACCCGGGCGATCGCCTGAAGCGACTCCTTGAGCTCCCGCTGCTCAAGGGGGCTGAGGCGAGGAAAAACCACCAGGTTCGTCGGCTGCTCGCCCCGCTCGAGTTGGGCGCGCTGGTGGCGCAGCCGCAGCAAGCTGATCAGCTCGAAGGCGCTCACCAGCGCCTCGGCCTCACCCTCGCTCAGGCTCGCCTCGGGCCAGGCAGCCCGCAGCCGGGCCACCGTGCTCGTCTCGGTCCGCCCGGCCTCCAGGGCGAAGAGCCGCGCCAGATCGACCACCAGGGCGGTGCCGCGCAGCTTCAGGTCGAGCAGATCCTTCTGGTCGCCGTGGCGCTCAAGAGCCACGCCCCGTAGCAAGGTGAGCGGCGCGGGGTTGCGCAGAGCAGCGCGGGCAAGCCGGGCGAGAAAGATCGTATTGCCACGGGCGCGAGCAACGATCGGCCGCAGGGCCGCCTCGGCGGGCAGCGCTCCATAAGCCTGGCGGAAGTCGAAGAAGATCGCGCTGCGCAGCAGCGCCTCCTCGTCCGGTGTATCGATCCAGTGGGCGAAGGTGCTCTGCCATACCGCCAGCGGCTGGCGCCAGCTCGGGTTGGTGGCCATAATATCGCCGGGGCAACGGGGGAAACCACAGGCCACAAGCTGCTCCACCACGCGCGCGGCGAGGGCCTCAAAGTAGGCTGGCGCATCGGGCGGGTGCTCATCGGCGTAGACGAGCGCGTTATCCTGGTCGGTGCGGAGGGTTTGCTCATAGCGGCCTTCGCTCCCCAGCACCAGCCAGGCGTAAGGCGCGGGCGGCGGCCCGAGCTCGGCTTCCGCGTCGCGCAGGATGCGCTGCAACAAGGCATCGTGGGCCACCGCCACAACCCGGCCGATATCGCTCACCCGCGCGCCGGCGTCCAGCAGGGCACCCACCGTTTCGGCAACCTGGTCGGTATAGCTGCGCAGATCGTCGAGGGACGTGGCCCGCTCCAGCTGGCGCGGCAAGAAGAGCGGGCTATTGCTCTGCTGGCGCAGAATATCGGTATTGGTAATGATCCCGGTCACCAGACCGCCCTCGGTGAGGGGCAGGTGATGGATGTGGCGCTCGAGCATGAGCAACAGGCCCTCGAAGACGAGGCTATCGGCGGGCAACGTGATGGCGGGGGCTGTCATCACCTCGCGCAGGGGCGTGCTATCGGGCCGGCCGGCGGCAATCACGCGGTTGCGCAGGTCGCGGTCGGTGATAATCCCGGTACCGGCATCGAGCACGCCGTAAGGTAGCATGTCCACCAGCAGGCAGCTCACACCCTCATCGCGCATGCGGATGGCGGCCTCGCACACGGTAGCCTCGGGGCTCATCGCCACCAGCGGGCGCCGCACCAGGTCGCGCAGGCGCATACGGAAGAGCGCGCTGTCGGCGTCGGCCTCGCGACGGCGCAGAGCGAACTCGAGTCGCTCAAGGGCGGAGGCGGCGAAGAAGCTGGCCACGACGGGGTACTCGGCCCGCAGGCGCTGAAAGGTAGCGGCGGGAATCAGGTAGGCAAGTGTCTCGGTATGGGCGCGCACCGTCACGATCGGGGGCTGGCTACGGATCAGCGAGGGGTGGCCGAAGGCCTCGCCGGGGCCCAGGGTATCGAAGATGCGCGTCTCACCGGCCTCCTCGCGGAGCAGGTCAACCCTGCCCTTCCGAACAACATAGAGGAACTCGGCGGGCGGGCCACCGTGGCGCAGGATATCGTGGCCGGCGGCGAAGTACTCGATCTGGGCCTGATCGGCCACACTAGCGAGCGCGGCGGGGGGCAGGTCGTCAAAGGGGGGGTAGCCCTGGAGGAAGGCGACAATCTCTTCCATAGCTCTCCCGGGTGGGGGGCCGTGGGGTATGGCTGCGGCCTCGTGGCGCGGCGGGATGGCCAGCCCTCGCGGCCTGCAACGAGCGTGGGTAGCGAGGCTGCATCCCGTGCATCAGCGGGACGCAGTGCAGACGAAAACGCCCTCACCCCGAGCCGGGCGAGAGCGCTGGCGTTGCCGCTGAGGAGGCTACCGGCGCTCGATCAGCAGACGGATGGCCGTGCGCTCCTCATCATCGATAGCAACATCGATAAAGGAGGGCACGCAGACGATATCGATCCCCTCTTCGTTGAGGTAGCTGCGGGCGATCGCCACAGCCTTGATCGCCTGGTTGGTCGCGCCTGCGCCGATCGACTGGACCTCGGCCATCCCGTTCTCGCGGATCACCCCGGCAATCGCGCCGGCGACAGCCGAGGGGCGCGAGCGGGTCGAGACCTTCAGCACCTCGGCCGACCGCTGGGTCTCAGCGTTCTGCGGCGTGCTTGCACCGACGGCGCGGGCGAGCGGCAGCGACTGGGCGTTGGTCATGAGGTCCTCCTGTGGGTCGGTTGGGGCCGGTACGGTTGGTTGCGTATCGGGAGATGTCTCGAGGCTCATCGCAGCCAGCCCTCCTCTCGTACGGTGTGGTGGCACGTAGCGGCAGCCCGCGAATTGTACCACAGACGCTCGCATGCTGCGGAGCCGCTCTGCGCGCTCGGGCGACGGGCGCCGGCACCGGCGCTGCAGGACCGGCGGAGCGCCCATCGCCCGGTAAGGCTAGCGAGCGTAATCAACGGCCCGGGTCTCACGGATGATCGTCACCTTGATCTGGCCCGGGTACTGCAAGCTCTCCTCGATCTTCTTGGCCACATCACGGGCGAGGTGGATGCTCGCCAGATCATCGATCTGGTCAGGCTGGACCATCACCCGCACCTCGCGACCGGCCTGCACCGCAAAGGCGCGCTGCACACCGGGAAACGAGGTGGCGACCGTCTCCAGGGCCTCGAGCCGCTTAATGTAGAGATCGAGCGTCTCGCGGCGGGCTCCGGGCCTGCCGCCGGAGATCGCATCAGCGGCGATGACGAGAAACGCCTCGACGGTGGTTGGCTCTTCGTCGTGGTGGTGGGCCGCGATCGCGTGCACGATCGCGGGCGAACGGCCGAGGCGCCGAGCGATATCGGCGCCAATCATCGCGTGGGGACCCTGAACCTCATGGTCCACCGCCTTGCCGATATCGTGGAGCAGGGCGGCGGTCTTCGCAACATTAATATTGGCACCCAGCTCGGCGGCCATATGGGCTGCCAGGAGCGAGCACTCCAGCGAGTGCTGCAACACATTCTGGCCGTAGCTAGTTCGGTATTTGAGCCGCCCGAGGAGCTTGATCAGGTCGGGGTGGAGGCCTTGCACATTGGCCTCGTAGGCAACCCGCTCACCCTCCTCGCGCATCACATGGTCGATCTCAACCTGGGTCTTCTGAACAACCTCCTCAATCCGCGACGGATGGATGCGTCCATCTTTCAGGAGCTTGATCAGGGCCACCCGGGCCACCTCGCGGCGCACCGGGTCGTGGCATGAAAGGGTCACCGCCTCTGGGGTGTCGTCGACGATGATATCGACGCCGGTAAACTGCTCAAAGGCGCGGATGTTGCGGCCCTCACGGCCGATGATCCGGCCCTTCAACTCCTCGCTGGGCAGGTTCACGGTCGAGACGGTAATCTCGGCAACATAGTCACTCGCGCAACGCTGCACGGCGAGGCCAATCACTTTGCGGGCAGTCTTCTCAGCCTCCTCCCTGGCCTGCTGCTCGATCTCGCGGATCCGGCGCGCCGCGTCGTCCCGCGTCTCACGCTCCACCTGGGCCAGGATGATCTCACGGGCCTCCTCGCGCCCCAGCTGCGAGACGCGCTCCAACTCCATCACCTGCTGGGCACGCAGCCGCTCGGCCTCCTGGTGCAACAGCTCGATCTGGCGCTCGCGGCCCTGCAGCTGGCGCTCCCGGCGCTCCAGCCCTTCGAGCTTGCGGTCGAGATTCTCCTCCTTCCGTTGCAGGCGCTCCTCCTGCTTCTGAAGCCCCTGGCGGGACTCCCGCAACTCCGCCTCGGCCTCGTTGCGTAGCCGGAGCGCTTCGTCCTTTGCTTGAAGCAAGATCTCTTTCTGCTGGGACCGTGCTTCTTCAAGGATGAGCCGGGCCTCAGCCGCCTTCTGCTGGGCGAGGGAGTTCAGGCCATTCTTCATGTAGGCCATGCCCAGGCCTGCACCGGCGGCGAGGCCGACTACCAGGGCCAGCACGGCCCAGAGTAGCTCTATCACAGTAGCCTCCTATGCGGCTGTTAATGTGCACGAACCAGGGCTCACCACTGGTGGCCCCGCTGTGCTGAAGAGAGCCAGCTATGGATTCTGGTCCATAAGTATGTTCATAATACTGACGACGAGTCGGGCTGTCAAGAATTGCAAGAATCCTGCCCTGGTCCAAGTTGCCGCAGGACGGGGCTTCTGGTATAATCCGCCAGGCCGCCCATATGCGACAATGCGTCGCAGCACGTCCCGCTCAGGCGCCAGTGCTCGTCGCCTATTCCCCGCGCCCGGGACGCCGGCCCAACCGCGCCAGTGTGCGCGACACCCAGACTCTCGTAGGAGGCATTGCAGATGCTTCGGACACCGTGGCGAGCCACGCTGCTCGCCGTCCTGCTGATCAGCGTGCTGCCGCTTCTGGCCACGTGTGGTGGGCAGGGAAGCACCCCCGGCTCCTCGCTCTACGTCCAGCAGGTGACGAGCAACCCCCAGGAATACAACGGCAAGACGATTACCGTCGATGGTGCCTACCTCTGGCGACCCAGTAACCCTTCGCTCTCCGTCCTGGCGCTCGGGGTCAGCACGCTGGACAACGGTCTGGACGCCCAGCCCCTCGGCGAGGCGATCTGGCTCGAGGGCTTCCCCGCCGAGGTCACCGAGAGCCTCCACCGCCCTGGCGACTCGGTCTACGGCTTTGTGCGCGTGGAGGGCCAGTTCAGCTCCGGTGGCAGCTATGGCCCCGATGGCTCTTACAAGCATCTGCTTCAGGTCACCCGTGCCGAGCCGATCGAGCGGGTGCGCCGCGTTGAGCAGAAGATTGAGGATCGGCCCATCGGTGAGGGGAAGGTATCCTTCTTCGAGCTGCAGCGCAACCCCGAGGCCTACAACGGCCAGACGATCACGACCCAGGGCTACTATTTCTGGAACTCGGTCATCTATGTGCTCGCCGAGGGAGTGAGTACTGAGGAGGATGGCTCCAGCCCTCAGCCGATCGGCACACCGATCTGGATGGAGGGTTTCCCGCCCGACCAGTCGGCCGCGCTGACCGTCGGTCCGAACAATAGTTATGTCTGGGGCCTGGTGGAGGTCACGGGCACCTTCCAGACCGGCGGGGGCTTCGGGAAGGACGGGGCCTACCAGAGCCTCTTTACGGTCCAGTCGGCGACCCCTCTGGGCCAGTAGGCTCCTGAATGCCAGATCCTGGATACGGGGCCCCGCCCGTACCCTGGAGCGCCACTCAAGCGCTCCCGAGGCAGGTGTAACCTTAGTTCCTGCCCCTCGCGTGCCGTGGCGCTGAGGCGCGCGGCTCCGAGATCGCGACGCCCGCCTGCGCGAACTCACACGGCGTTGACACCCAACGGCGTGCAGGCGCACAGGATGCGATGCCACACCCTCCCGGGGCCTTCCGATCTTCTGGATGCAATCCACTGTGGTATCCTCGCGATGTACTACTACATCGAGCCGATGACGGAGGACGATATCCCCCAGGTGCAGCAGATTGAGGCGCAGAGTTTCACAACGCCCTGGGCGGCCAGCACCTACCGCCGTGAGCTCCGCAATACCCAGAGCTGTCGCTACGTCGTCTCGCGCGCGAGCCCCACACCTCCGCCCCCGGCCAGCAGCGCGACCCACAGCACGCCCGCCCCTTCACGCCGCAACGGGCTCCTCTCGCAGCTCCTCAGCACCTTGCGCGCCCGCCCCGCCGAGCCTCCCCCTCCCGCCCCGATCGTAGGCTACGGCGGGCTCTGGCTCACCGTTGACGATGCCCACATCACGACGATCGCCGTGGACCCCGCCCACCGTGGCCGTGGCGTCGGAGAGTTGCTGCTCAACGCATTGATCGACCACGCCTACGAGCTCGGCGGCCGCCAGCTGACGCTCGAGGTGCGCGTGAGCAACACTGCCGCCCAGCACCTCTATCTGAAGTACGGCTTCCAGCCCGCCGGCACCCGCCCCCACTACTACACCGATAACGGCGAGGACGCCTTGATCATGTGGACGGAGTCAATCGAGGCGCCCGAGTACCGCGCCCGCCTCTCCGAGTTGCGCAAGCAGCTCTACGCCCGCCTCCAGGCCCAGGCAGCGGGCAGAGGGTAGGGAGAGGGGCGGAGGGGACAGAGGGAAGAGCCATCCCACCAGCTAGCACGACCTGGGCCCCACCGCCGCAGGAGCCCACGCAGGCGGGCCTCGCCTCCCTGGAGCCGCGCGCTTCAGCGCCACGGCACGCGAGGAAACAGGGGACAGGGAGCCGTCCCAATGAACGTGGCGACGGGAATCGAGCGACGCTAACACAATGCAGCGGAGGAATGACCAACTGGGCCCGTGCATAGCTTACTACTGCCGTGGTCCACTCCCCTGTTCCCTACCCTTTGTTCCCTCCCCCTGATTCCCGCCGGAGGATCTCCTGGACCACAGGATAGAGCGGGCTCTCCCGCATGGCGCGCTCGTCGGGCGTGCCCGCATACACCTGCTCGGCCAGTTCGCGCTGAAGCGCCGCCACCCGCTCGCGCCCTTGCACCCGATCGCGAAAGGCCGCGTGCTTGAGCAGGAGCGCGGCCTCGTTGCGCGGCGCGATCCGCCCGGCATAGAGCCGGTGGGGCGCCCGGGCCTCCAGGCCCAGCCCATCACAGCGGCTGAGCAACTCGCGGTCGCGATCCTGGCGGTAGAGGGCGCTCACCACCGGCTGGCCTCGGTACAGATCGCGGTAGTAGCTCGCCGGGTAGGTTCCAAGGCGGGCCAGCAACTCGTGCACCCGCGCACGGTGGCGCTCGTTGGGGATGTGCAGGTAGTCCCAGATCACAAAGTCCACCTGAGCCTCGGCACAGGCCCGTAGCAGGGACCGCAGGCTGCCATCGGTATCATTGACGTAGGGCATCACTGGCACGATCGCCACGCCCACCGGCACACCGGCCCGCCGGAGCTCGGCGAGCATCTCCAGGCGCAACGCGGGAGGGGGCGCCTTGCCCTCCAGGCGCTCGGCAAGCCGCTGGTCAACCGTGAGCAGCGTGGTCATCACGATCGCCAGGCTCTGCTCGTTGATCCGCTGGAGCAGCGAGAGATCCTCCAGCACTGCGGCGCTCTTGGTGAGCACCAGGCAGGGCTGGCCTCGCTCGGCCAGCACCTGCAGCGCCTGGCGGGTGATCCGGTAGGTCTGCTCGGCGGGCTGGTAGGGATCGCTCAGCGCGGTGATGGCGACCAGGTCGCCACGGTCGACGGTCTCGAGCTCAGCGGCGAGGCGCTGCGGCAGATCCAGCGGTATCCGGATCGTCTCATTCAGCGGCCGATCGCTGTAGACCCAGCTATCGCAGTAGGGACAGCCGATCTCACAGCCAGTGTAGATGCTGAGGGTATAGCTGGAGAGGAAGAACTCGTTGATCGTCGGACGGCGTGCGCTCAGCACAGACCCGTCGGTAAGGTAGTCGCGCAGGTACTGTGCCATTTAGTCTGCTCGGGCGAGGGCGAGCTCGCGCAGCAACTCAGCGTGGATCCGGCCATTGGAGGCCACTAGCCGCGCGCCGCCGGGCCGCCACGGCTGACCCTCCCAATCGGTGATCGTGGCGCCGGCCTCACGGGCGATCAGCGCGCCCGCGGCAGTATCCCACGGGCTCAGGCCGAGCTCCCAGTGGGCGTCGCTGCGGCCAGCGGCTACATAGCAGAGGTCCAGCGCGGCTGAACCGGGCCGGCGCACATCCTGAGCCTTGAGCAACAGGCGGTTGTGTTCACGCAGGTTATTGTCGGGCCGGGCCGCCCGATCGTAGGGAAATCCGGTCGTCAGCAGTGCCTGAGCCAGGGTCGGGGTAGATGAGACACGCAGGGGCCGGCCATTGCAGCGCGCGCCATGGCCGCGCTCAGCCGCGAACAACTCGCCCCGTGGCGGATCATACACCACACCGATCACGAGCTCGCCCTCGTAGAGCAGCGCCAGCGAGACGGCGTAGATCGGCATGCCGTGCAGGTAGTTGAGCGTGCCGTCGAGCGGGTCGATCAGCCACTGATAAGGGCTCGCGGCGGCGCCAACGCTCCCCTCCTCGGCCAGCAGGCTGTGCTCAGGGAAACGCTCGCGGATAGCGCCCACGATCAGCGCCTCACTGGCCCGGTCCGCGTCGGTCACCACATCGGCGTAGCCCTTGGACTCGATACTACGCTCGCGCTCGTGACGCGCCCGCAGCTCGGCGCCAGCGCGGATGGCCAGTTCGATTGCGAAGTCTAACATAGCGAGGGATGGCGCCCGGCGACAGCCGCGCGCATGGGCAATGGCCGAAAGCTTCGGCGCGATCATTGTAACAGCATGCCGACGGCGCGCAACTGCGCTTGCCACATCGCGCCGGGGGCGCTACAATCGCGCCCGCCATGAGCCACACGATCGCCGTGATCATCGTCAGCTACAACACTGCGGCGCTCCTGCGCGCCTGCCTCGACTCGCTGCGCTCCTCCACGCTCCCGCTTGAGGTGATCGTTGTCGATAACGGATCCCACGATGGGAGCCCGGCGCTGGTGCGGGAGGCCTTCCCGGAGGTGCGGCTGATCGAGGCCGGCCACAACGCCGGGTTTGCCGGTGGGAACAACCTTGGCCTCGCGGCCATCGGCCCGGACGCCCACGCTGTGCTGCTACTCAACCCGGACACGGTCGTCCACCCCGGGGCGATCGAGGCCATGGCGGCCTTCCTGGAAGCCCATCCTCGTGTCGGGCTGGTTGGCCCCCGGCTGCTCAACCCCGACGGCACCCTGCAGCCAGCGGCCTTCCGCTTCCCCACACTGCTCATGGCCGCCCTCGACTTTTTTCCACCCGGTGAGGTGCTACCCGGCCGGCTGTACGGTTCCTGGTGGCACGGGCGCTATCCGCAGGAGGGCGGCGATACGCCCTTTCCGATCGATCATCCCCTGGGCGCCTGTATGCTCGTGCGCCGTAGCGTGCTGGAGCAGGTTGGGCCGTTTGATGCGGCGTATTTTATGTACAGCGAGGAGGTGGAGTGGTGCTGGCGCATCCGCCTGGCCGGCTGGGCGATCTGGCAGGTACCGGCGGCCCGGGTGACTCACGTCGGCGGCGCCGCGACACGCCAGTTTCGCCGGCGCATGCTCGTGGAGCTCTGGCGCAGCCGCACCCGCTTCGCCGCTCGCCGTGGCCCGACCTTTCTCGCAGCCCATCGGGCAATTGTGCGCGCCGGGGCGCTGCGCCTTGCCCTGTGTGCCTGGTACGGCTACTACGCCCGTGGCAGCTGCAATCGTCACGAGTTGCGTGAGCGCTTGCTAGCCTGTGGCGAGATCAGCCGCCTGTAGCGCGAGAAGCGTGAACCAGGTGTCGGAGAACCACAAGCGCATGTCGGCGCCTGAAAGCGTCGTTGGCACACCTTGCAGAGACGGCATACCAATGCTATAGTAGCAGCGTGAGGGACGGAGCGACACCGGTGTCGGAACGCCTTCACACATCGACACACGAGGAAGATACTCGTAGAATGAGGTGGCCCCAGGGAGATTTCCCGGTGCTGCGCCCCAGGTCTCCTCTGGTTACTGGTGATGACGACACGGCGGCCCCGGTGGTGGCTGGCGATCCCTATCGTCGCCGCGCCCGCAACGGCGATTAGCTCCCACCCCGACGTGTCTCGCCCACCTGATCCGGCTGTGGCATCCCCCCGCCGCAGCCGGATCAGG
>SFCB01000174.1 GCA_004367505.1 Chloroflexi bacterium OHK40
ACAACTGCTCGTTGATCTTGCCGCTCATGCTGGCACCTCCGGTAGGCAGCGATAGCTGCCCGCATCCTACCACTGGCTGCAAGACGTTACGTCACACCCTGCCCGGCACTCGCGCTTGCAGGAAGCAGACGCATCGGCTATACTGAACGGTGGTGTTGCGAATGTGCTCTGTCTGCTTGCACGGGGCCGCACCAAATCCATAGGTAAAGGGGGTGAGCAGATCGACTGAGCGTGTGCGTAGGCGGGCCGCGGCGATGCCCCGCGCCACCAACGAGGCCCGCGCCACCGGCGAGCGGTGGTCGTAGCGATCAGTCAGCAGAGCCATGCGAGTAGAGCGACGTGACGGCGAGACCGTCGAGCAGCTTATCCGCCGTTTCAATAAAGGCGTCGTCTCGGAGCGGATCACCAAGACGTTCCGCGAGAAGATGCACTTCGTCTCCAAGAGCGAGCAGCGCAAGGAGAAACGCCGCCGCGCCGAGCGGAACCGGCGCAAGAAGATGGCGAAGGGCTACTAGCCCTCCAAACGGTCAACGGCACGGGAGCGGTGGGCACGGGCCTGCTGCCCCGTGCCGTTTGCTATGCCTGGAGACGGCTTGATCGGCATGCTATAATACCCATCCACTAGCGCGAAGGAATGTCGCCCGTATGTTCGATAAGCTATCCAGTGTGGCCACGCGCTACGAGGAACTGGGCGAGTTGATGGCCCGCCCGGAGGTGGTGAGCAATCCCACCCTCCTCCAGCAGTACGCCCGCGAGCAGCGCGAGCTCGAGGATGTCGTGGCCGCCTTTCGCGACTATCAGCAGGCCCAGCGGGCCCTTGCTGAGGCCCAGGCCGTGCTTGATGAGACGAGTGATGGCGAGCTGCGCGAGCTGGCCCAGGAGGAGATCGAGCTCCAGCGCGGCCGGCTCGGGCAGCTTGAGCAGGAGCTGAAGCTCCTGCTGCTCCCCCGCGATCCCAACGACTCGAAGGATGTGATCATCGAGATCCGCCAGGGCGAAGGCGGTGACGAGGCGGCGCTCTTCGCCGCCGATCTCTTCCGCATGTATACCCGCTTCGCCGAGCTACGAGGCTGGAAGGTGGAGGTCGAGAACGCGGTGGAGAATGGCCCGGGCGGTCTGAAGGAGGTGGTGTTCGAGATCAGCGGCGAGGGCGCCTACAGCGTGCTGAAGTACGAGGGTGGCGTGCACCGCGTGCAGCGGGTGCCGGCCACCGAAGCGCGCGGCCGCATTCATACCTCCACCGCTACCGTGGCCGTGCTGCCGGAAGTGGAGCCCACCGCGGTCGAGATCAAGAACGAGGACATCCGGGTCGATGTGTTTCGCTCCGGCGGCCACGGTGGCCAGGGTGTGAACACCACCGACTCAGCCGTGCGGCTCGTCTACCGGGCTGGCACCCCTGAGGAGATCGTCGTCACCTGCCAGGACGGTCGCTCGCAGCTCAAGAATAAGGAGAAGGCGATGACGGTGCTGCGGGCCAAGCTCTACGCCCGCGAGCAGGAGAAGAAGGACCGTGAGCTGAGCAGTTCGCGCCTCGCCCAGGTAGGTACCGGCGAGCGCGCCGAGAAGATCCGTACCTACAACTTCCCCCAGGACCGGGTGACGGACCACCGGATCGGCCAGAACTTCTCGAATCTCCCTGGCATCCTCGATGGCAACCTCGACAAGATCATCGATGCGCTCGTTATCTATGATAACGCCGAGCGCTTGAAGGCCTCGGGGATCGCGTAGGCTCCTGGTGAGGGCTGGCGACGAACAGCCTTCACAGCACGGCGCTCGGATCGGGGAGGCATAGCAGCCCATTCCGGCCCCACTCGGGCATCGAATAGTAGCCCACAGTCGCACAGTGCAGGCAGTTGGTAGGGCCCCCGGTGGTACAGCCGCCGGAGCGGATACCCCGACTGCCTCTTCTTCACCTCCGGCCCACCTGGCCTTGTGCGGTGTCACTTGCGAACGGGAGCATAGCCGTGCTGACGCCAGAACTCGATGAGTTCATTGCCGCGATGCCCAAGGTGGAGCTGCACCTCCACCTGGAGGGTACCGTCACCCCGCGCACCCTCCTTGAGCTGGCCCGGCGTAACGGCGTGCCTATCCCGGCGCGGGATGTGGCCGAGGTGGCGGCCCTCTTCCGCTACCGCGACTTTGGCGAGTTCCTGAGCGTGTTTATGGAGCTCGCCCGCGCGATCGTGAGCGGTGAGGACTTCGAGCGCCTGGCCTACGAGCTGGCCCTGGATCTGGCGGGCCAGCAGGTGCGCTACGCCGAGGTGATGATCTCGCCCATGCAGCACATCACCCGTGGCGTCGATTTGCGCGAGGCGATTGAGGGCTGTATGGCCGGGTTCCGCCGTGCCGAACGTGAGACGGGGGTGATCGTCCGGCTCGCGCTGGACTATGGGCGAGGCTACGGTACCGAGGCTGCCTGGCAGGTGCTGGAGGTGGCCCGTACGACCCGCCCGCTCGGCGTGGTCGGCTGGTCGATCGGCGGCAACGAGATCGGCCACCCACCGGAGCCCTTCGCTCCGCACTTCGCCGCCGCCCGTGAGGCCGGCCTCGGCCTGATGGCCCACGCCGGTGAGGTCGTGGGGCCTGCCAGCGTCTGGGGCGCGGTGGAGGCCCTTGGCGCTACGCGCCTCGGCCACGGCATTCGCGCGGTAGACGATCCGCCGCTGCTCGACGCGCTGCGCGAGCGCGGGGTGGTGCTCGATGTCTGCCCGACCAGCAACCTGCTCACCGGCGCCGTCGGCTCCTGGGAGGAGCATCCGCTCCCCCGGCTGCGCGCCGCTGGCGTGCCCGTTACCCTCAACTCCGACGATCCGACCTTCTTCCATACCACCCTCACCGAGGAGTATCGCCGCGCCGCCCGCTACTTTGGCTTCGGCGCCGATGATCTCTGCGCCGTCGTGCGCACCGCAGCCGGCGCCTCCTTCCTCCCCTCAGAAGAGCGGGCCGCCCTCTGCCAGCGCCTTGACACCGAACTGCGGGCGCTGCGGGCCAGCCTGGGGGTTTGACAAAGGCGGCATGGCTGGGTATAATCTCGTTCGTTACCGCACCACGCTCAGGTGGCGGAATTGGCAGACGCGCTAGGTTGAGGGCCTAGTGACCTAACCACGGTCGTAAGGGTTCAAGTCCCTTCCTGAGCACCACCGCTTGCTTCGGGCGATTAGCTCAGTGGTAGAGCACCTCGCTTACACCGAGGGTGTCGGCGGTTCGAACCCGTCATCGCCCACCACCGGGCCCGCCAGCCAACCTTCACAGTCTGCCAAGGTAGCTCAGTTGGTAGAGCATCGCACTGAAAATGCGAGGGTCACCAGTTCAAGTCTGGTCCTTGGCACCACACGAGAGCACACCACAGAGCCTTCCGTCGCCTGCGCGGCGGGGGGCTTTGCGGCTTCCCGGGGCCGGTCTTTCTAAACCGGGTGCCGCCCTTGCGATGATAGCGGCGGGCGCCGCTGCCGTGCAGTGCTGCCAGCGCCGTCTCCAGTTCGTGGCCCTGCGCATCGATGATCGCCAGTAGCTCCACAGGGGTGCGCCGGTCGGTGG
Organism: Chloroflexi bacterium OHK40; assembly: GCA_004367505.1. Classification (GTDB taxonomy): domain Bacteria; phylum Chloroflexota; class Chloroflexia; order Chloroflexales; family Chloroflexaceae; genus OHK40. The sequence continues at coordinate 3,538 of SFCB01000174.1, forward strand.
TGTTCGGCGCGTGCTGGTTGACCACCTTCAGGTCGTAGAACCAGATCCGCTCCTTCGGGCTGCTCCTGGTGAAGAAGAGTACTGTTCATCTTCACACCGGTGCCGGCGGCGGTGAACACACCGGACAGCAGGCCCACAATGCACTACAGGTCGCAATCGCCGAGTTGCTTGCGCTTAGTCTGCACAACGGCCATCTCGTTGGTGCGGCACCTGACCGTGCTCCGCTGCTACCGCTGCAATCGCCGCTACGATCTCGTCACGCCTCGTATCGAGTGACTCACGCTCCGCGTCCCGCTGAACGCAAAGCGGCTTACAGGGATACAGCTTCAGCGCCTCGCCAATTCACGGCAGAGTTCCGCATGCCGCTCTGTGAAGCTTCACATATAGCTAGATTCGGCAATGGTTTGATCTGCCGTGACGAGATGCGGTACCCCCGGAGAAGATACGTACTCGCGTACGTAATCCTCACGGCGCGCTTCGGCGCTCCCTCCGCTATGCTGGGCACAGCTCAACGCAGTGCCAGAGAACGGAAGGAGCCCCCCCCGATGACCACCTTCAAGCAGACGCAGCAGGAGCAGATCGACCAACTGACTGTTCGCGCCTGGGTGTGGACGAGTGGAATGGTTGGCACTCTCCTCAGCACCCTTGGCCTGGGCCTGCGCGGCCTCGCCGGTGCTCGCGCCGCAGTCCCCAGCGCCAACGCTACGGTGGCCTGCAGCGAGATCTTCGCCCGCGCCCTCCACCAGGACTCCAATCGCGCGATGGACTGGCTCTACTACGCGGCCCAGATCAGCGACTGTGCTGAGCGGCGCTACTGCACGGACCGCGCCCTGCAGATCGATCCCCACTCGCCGATTGTACGTGCCGAGGCTCGCCGCCTGCGCCGCGGCTGATTGACACCATCGGTCGGTTGGTTCCTTCTGGCCCTCTCCCGCTCGTGGGAGAGGGCCTTCGCTTTGCGCCGCGCCGGGAATGGCGGTACAATCGGACCACCCAGGGAGAAGCAAGCCAGCCGCGCGGGCGGCACCGGCCCATCGAGGGGAGATCTATGCGCGTCGTCGCGATGATCCTGGCCGGAGGCGAGGGGAGCCGGCTCAGCGTGCTCTCAGAGAAGCGCGCCAAGCCTTCCGTGCCCTTCGCCGGAAAGTACCGCATTATCGATTTTCCGCTCTCCAACTGTGTCAACTCGGGGATCTTCGATGTGGCGGTGCTCACGCAGTACCGCCCCCACTCGCTGAACGACCATATCGGGATCGGTAAGCCATGGGATCTGGACCGCTCCCGGGGCGGTGTGCGTCTGCTGCAACCCTACCAGGGCCGCAACGACCAGAGTTGGTACAAGGGCACCTCCGACGCGATCTACCAGAACCTCGGCTTTATCAAGGAGCGCCGCGCAGACCTGGTGCTCATCCTCTCGGGCGACCATATTTATAAGATGGATTACAACACCATCATCGAGACCCACCGGCGCAACCGCGCCGACCTGACGGTGGGGGTGATGGAGGTGCCCCTGGAGGAGACGGACCGCTTCGGGATTATGACCGTCAATGAGCAGGACCAGATCGTCGAGTTTACCGAGAAGCCCAAGGCTCGCGATAAGGGTACGCTTGCCTCGATGGGTATCTATGTCTTCAGCGCCGATGCCCTTGTGCGTCGCCTCTCCGAGGGCAGCGAGGATCGCCCTCGCATCGACTTTGGCAAGAATGTGATCCCGGCGATGGTCGCCGAGGACCGCGTCTTTGCCCATCGCTTCGGCGGCTACTGGGTCGACGTGGGGACGATCCAGTCGTACTGGGAGACGAGCATGCAGCTGCTCGACCCGACGCTCGACTTTGACCTCTACGATCCGGCCTGGGTGATTCGGACCCGCAGTGAGGAGCGCCCGCCAGCCAAGATCGGACCCCAGGCGCGAGTAGCTCAGTCGATCATCTGCAACGGCTGTACCGTGCGCGGCACCGTGGAGCGCTCGGTGCTCTCGCCGGGGGTGTACGTCTCGCCGGGCGCGATCGTGCGCGAGAGCGTGGTGATGAACGACACCTGGATCGGCCCCGGCGCCGTGCTCGACCGCGTGATCGTCGATAAGCAGGTGGTGGTTGGCGCCGGCGCGCACCTCGGTGTGGGCGAGGACCTGACGGTGCCCAATAAGGCCCAGCCCGATAAGCTCAACACCGGCGTGACTGTCGTCGGCAAGTCGGCCCATATCCCGCCCGGGATCAGTATTGGTCGCAATGTGGTGATCAACGCCGACCGCGATGCCGAGGATTTTCCGGGCGGTGATGTCCCGTCGGGGGAGACGATTTAAGGTGCCAGGCACGCTGCAACGGTGCGCGGGCGGTCGTGCCGCCCCTGTTGCATGGTGCCCTGGTGCGTTGTGGAGTGCGCTATGCTCCGTACCATCGCGCTGATCCTGGCTGGCGGGGACTCGCCGGCGTTGAGTGTCCTCACCGCCGAGCGTACCGAAGCGGCGGTGCCCTTCGGCGGCAAGTACCGTATCATCGACTTTACGCTCTCTAACTGCGTGAACTCCGGGATCTTCAATGTGGGCGTGCTCACCCAGTACCGCCCTCGCTCGCTCCACGCCCACCTCGGCGTTGGCCGGCCCTGGGATCTGGACCGGGCCCAGGGTGGCCTGCGCATCCTGCATCCCTCCCCGACGCCCGACGGTGGTGGCTGGCAGCGCGGTACTGCCGATGCGGTACGCTACAATCTCGATCTGCTTGAAGATCAGCCCGTCGACTCGGTATTGATCCTCGCCGGCGATCATATTTATAAGATGGACTACACGCCGCTGTTGCAGCTGCATGAGGAGCGTGACGCCGACGTGACGATGGCCGTCCGTAGCGTGAGTCCCCACGACGCGCATCGCTACGGGATCGTGACGATGGGCGGCGACGGCCGGGTGGACCGTTTTGAGGAGAAACCCCGCCGCGCAAGTTCCAACCTCGCCTCGATGGGGATCTACGTCTTCCGCCGGCAGTTCTTGATCGATCTGCTGCGGGGTGGGAGCGAGCAGGACTTCGGGCGTCACCTACTCCCCAGGATCATCGGCCGCGCCCGAGCCTACGCATACAATTTCCAGGGCTACTGGGCCGACGTGGGGACGGTGCAGGCCTACTATGAGGCCAATCTCGCTCTGCTTGCGGAAACCCCCGCCCTCGACCTCTACGACCCCGAGTGGATCATCCACACTACCAGCGCCGATCGGCCCGGGGTGGAGGTGGGTGCCAGTGCCCGCGTTGAGAACAGCCTGCTCAGCGATGGCTGCCGCGTGTTCGGCACCGTGGCGCGCTCGGTGCTCTCGCCTGGCGTGTATGTGGCCGAAGGCGCGATTGTGCGCGACTCGGTGATCATGGGCGACGCCTGGATCGGCCCCGACGCGGTGGTGGACCGCTGTATCGTCGATGAGGTCGCCAGGGTTGAGGCGGGCGCCGTGGTTGGCGATGGCGATGCCACTACCCCGAACCAGGAGGCCCCCGAGCGAATCAACACGGGCCTGACCCTCGTTGGTACGCGCGCCCACATCCCCGCCGGGGTGACGATCGGGCGCAATGCGGCCATCCGCCCACGGACGGCGCCCAGCGCTTTTCCCGCCAGTAAGCGGGTGCCCGGTGGGAGCACCCTGTAGCGCTCGCGGGGCAGAGCTTGCGCCCTGCCGCCGCGAGCCGCTCAATCCATTCGCCCCAGTCTTGTCGCGGGCTGTCCAACGAGGAGACGTGGAGACATGTGAGCGCGCCGCTCGCTGGCTCCCCCCGGCCTATGACGGTTCCTGAGATTATCCTCGACCCGGCGATCAAGGCCCGCCTGGCCCAGGGCCACCCGTGGGTCTATCGCAACCACGTGCGCGAGGCCGGGCGCCTGGCCTCGGGCCAATGGGTGCGCGTGCGCTGTGGCGGCCTGACGGCCTATGGCTCTGGGATGCCCGCAGCCCGATCGCTGTGCGGCTCTTTAGCCGCTACGGGCCCCCTGGCCCCGCCTGGGTCCAGGAGCGCGTCTGGGAGGCCTGGGAGGGCCGGGCCAGTTTGCGTGACGCCGATCCGCCCACCAGTGCCTATCGCTGGATCTATGGCGAGGGCGATGGCCTGCCCGGCCTGGTGACCGACCGCTACGGCGATTACGCCGTCATTCAGACTTACGCCGAGAGCCTGCAGGCGCTGGTCCCCCTGGTGGCGCAGTCGCTGCGCGCCTGCGATCCGTCGCTGCGTGGCGTGAGTCTGCGCGAGCGCTCCGCCGACGAGCCCCCCTCCGCCGCTGAGGAGCGCGATGCCCCCTCCGCCGAAGGCCCTCCGTCGCGCCTGCGGACGCTCTGGGGCGAAGCGCCACCGGCCGACCTGGTGGTGCAGGAGCACGGCCTCTACTTTCGTGCCGACCTGTACCGTGGCCAGAAGACCGGGCTCTTCCTCGACCACCGCGAGAACCGGCGCAGTGTGGAGCGGTTAGCGGCGGGCCGCAGTGTGCTCAATTGCTTTGCCTACACCGGCGGCTTCTCGCTCTATGCCCTGCGCGGCGGTGCCGCCGAGGTGGTGAGCGCCGATGTCGGAAAGGGCCTCGCCGAGGCCGCCGCAGACAACCTGGCGCTGAACGGGCTGGACTCTGGCCGCCATCGCTTTGTGACCGACGACTGCTTCACGCTCCTCGACAGCTACGCCAAGACGGGCCGGCGCTTTCAGCTCGTGATCCTCGATCCGCCGAGCTTTGCGCGCCAGAAGAGTAGCCTGCACGCCGCGCTGCGGGCCTACGCCCGCCTGAACAGTCTGGCCATCCGCTGCCTGGAGCCCGGCGGCTTCCTCGTCTCCGCAAGCTGCACCAGCCAGGTGAGCCCCGAGCAGTTTCGGAACGCCCTCGCCGAGGCCGCCGCCCACACGAACACCCGGCTCCAGCTGGTGCAGGAGGCGGGCCAGCCGGCGGACCACCCGGTTCCGGCTGGCTTTCCCGAAGGGCGCTACCTGAAGTTCGTGGTCGCGCGGGCGCTGCCCCTGCCATGAATTCGGTGTCGCGCAGCCGGTGTGCTGAATGGGCCTGGTCACCTGTGCCCGCGCCTCCTGGCGAGCCGCAGGGTGCTGGAGCGCCGCAGGGTGCTGGAGCGCCGCAGCGTGCTGGAGCGCCGCAGCACGCTGCGGCGCTCCTGTCCCCTGTTCCCCTGGCCCGGGCTGAGGTATACTTTATCTCAGACCAAGCGTGATAGAGTGCGAGGAATTCGGGTGGCGACGGGATTGCGGCCTCGCCGCGCATCCCCGCCGATCGACCTCAGCAAGCCGGACGTGCTATTCCTCTTGAGGGCAGCCTGAGCAGGAGCCGCTATGACGACGATTCTGGCGACGTTCACCGATCCCCGTGCGGCCGAGCAGGCCGCCGCCAGCCTGCGCGACCGTGGCTTCGATCAAGTGAGCGTGGGTCCCGGCGACGCGGGCCCGAGTTCGCTGCTCGGGCTTGGCGAGACTCTCGATAGCTTCAAGCTGCGGGTGTTGATCGGCTCCACCCTTGGCGGCGCCCTGACCTTTGCCGCAGCCCTGGGCTTTCTCGGGTTCGTCGCGATGGGATTCACCGAGCTACGCAACATGGGCACGCCCGACATGGCTCCCGGCCTGCTCGTCTGGGCGGCCAGTTGGGCGATCGCCGGCCTGGTGCTCGGCGCCATCGCCGGTCTCGTTGCCGGGGTGGTGCTGGCGAACCTGCTCGCCCAGGCCACCAGGCGGGCCGTGGCCGAGGGGCGCGGGATCAGGCGGCCGACGCTGGCGGTCAACGTGTACGACCAGCAGGCGGAGGAGATGGCCTACAGCGTGTTGCGCGAGGTGGGTCCATACGAGATCGCGCGCTTCGCCCGTTAGCGTCGCTCGTGTACACCAGGCGCGCAGCCGACCCGGTAGCGCGGAAACGCCGCCTTTCCGGCGGCACCGCGCGCCCACGCCGGGGCTTGATCAAGCCGGCTGCGCAGGGCGGTCGCCTGCGGCTTGAGCCACCGGGCGCGAGACGCCCGAGCGCCGCCGCGATGCCGCCGTGGGTTGCGCGTACCAACTGGCGGTTTCCATCCATCGCGGCGCTGATGGCACCACCGGCACGCTAGCGCATCACAATGGAACCACGTTGCCCTTTCGGTGCCTCCCGGATGCAGCACGCTGCGACCTGGGCACTCCACGAACGATGATGGTGGGTTCGCTCCAGGCCCGGCCGCGCGCCCTCGCTGGTAGCTTGTAGGCGCCGCCCTGTGCCCGCCGGGTGCGTGGGCCTCATCGCCAGATCGCTGCCGCATGCCCGTTCGCCGGGGCTTCGGCCCGAAGGAAGGTACCATGTCCCCACTGCTCTCCGTCAGCCGCTACCTGGCGCTCATCCCGGTCGTCTGCCTGTTTCTGGCGGCGACGGCGCTCATCCTCTTCGGCGCGGCCAGTACGGTGCAGCTGCTCTTCGGTCTGATGGCCTCCGTCCGCCTGGACAGTACGGCGACCAAGGATCTGCTGGTGAAGGCGATCGAGCTGGCCGACCTGTTCTTGCTGGGCACCGTGCTCTATGTGATCGCGGTCGGCTTCTACGAGTTGTTCATCGATGATACGCTCAAGCTCCCGGCCTGGCTGGTGATCCACGACCTGGACGATCTCAAAGACAAGCTGATCGGTGTCGTGATCGTGGTGCTCGGGGTGGTGTTCCTCGGCCAGGTGATCACCTGGGATGGCCAGCGCGACCTGTTGCGCTTCGGGGGCGCCGTGGCGGCCGTGATCGCCGCGCTGGCCTACTTCCTCGGCCAGAAGCCGGGCAAAGCCGGCAAGAACCAGGGGCGGTAAGGGGCGCTGGGTATACTGGCCATGCGCGCGTGCGCCGCGCTCGTCCCAGCCCACTGAAGGAAGCAGCCATGGCCATCGCCCCACCGATTCCCGCCGATGATCAGGCGCGTCTCGCCGCTCTCGATCGCTACCAGGTGCTCGACACCCCGGCTGAGCGCGAGTTCGATGACCTGGTTCGTCTGGCGGCCGAGATTTGTGGCACCCCGATCGCACTGGTGAGCTTGATCGATGCCCGGCGCCAGTGGCTCAAGGCCAACTACGGGCTCGATGTTGCCGAGACACCACGGGGCCTCGCCTTTTGTAGCTACGCCATCCTCCAGCCCGACGAACTCTTCGTAGTGCCTGATGCGCTCGCCGATGAGCGTTTCGCCGACAATCCCTTCGTTACGGGCCCGCCCTACGTGCGCTTCTACGCCGGTATGCCGCTCCGCACGGGCGATGGGCATGCTCTTGGGACCCTCTGCGTGATCGACCGGGAGACCCGCCAGCTGAGCCCATTCCAGCGCGATGCGCTGCGTGTGCTAGCTCGCCAGGTGATGGTGCAGTTGGAGCAGCGGCGACAGATCACGCTGCTGGAGCAGGCGATCGCCAGCCGCGAGGCCAGCGAGCGTGAGGCACGCCGGCTCGCCCTTGCGCAGCAGCAACAGGCCCGCACCCTGGCGCTTCTGCTGAAGGTGCGCGAGGCGCTCGCCACGACACTGGAGCCCGAGGATGTGTTGCGGACCATCGTGGAGATCTGCGCGGGCGCCTGCAACTACCAGCGGGTGGCCCTGTACGTCTGCAAGGGCGACCGGCTGGAGCTCCAGCATCAGGCAGGCTACCAGCAGATCGATGCGGTCTGGCCACTCAATCGGGGCGTGATCGGCCGGGTGGCCCGCAGTGGTACCGCTGCCTTCCTGCCGGATGTGACGAGCGACCCGGACTATCTGCCGGTTGATGCGGCGGTGGTGGCCGGGATCTGCGTGCCACTGATTGTGCGCGAGAGCGTGGCGGGCATTCTCAGCGTCGAGAGCACGACGGGCCTGAGCGAGGACGATCTGGCGCTCGTGCAGGCGATCGGCCAGCACGCGGCGATTGCCGTCGAGCGGGCTCGCCTCTACCAGGAGTTGCAGCAGACCCTCCGCGAGACGCTCCTGCTGAACCGGGTGATCACCGCTGCGGCCAGCGCCCGCGACCGGATCGAGGTGCTGGAGATGGTCTGCACCGAGTTGGCCTGGGCGCTGGATGTGCCGCAGGCGGCCTTCGCCCTGCTTGCCGAGGATCGGGCGACTCTGACCGTGGTGGCCGAGTACCGGACCGACGATCGGCCCTCCGGCCTTGGCGCCGTGATCCCGGTGGTCGGAAACCCGCTCACCGAGCTGGCGCTTGCCGGGCGGGCGCCGATCCAGGTGCCCGATGTGCGCGCCGATCCTCGTACGCGTGCTACGGCGGAGCTCTTCGCCCGGCGTGGCACGCTTGCGCTCATGCTCGTGCCCCTCGTGATCCGCGACGAGGTGATTGGTACGATCGGGCTGGATGCGATCACCCCGCGCGTGTTCACGATCGACGAGGTCGCGCTGGCCCAGGCCGTCGCTTGGGCGCTTGCTCCGGTGCTGGAGAATGTGCAGCTCACCGCCGCGCTCCAGCAGGAGCTTGCCGAACGGGCCCGCGTAGAGGCGGCCCTGCGCGAGGCCAACCAGAAGGTTACGCGCATTCTTGAGAGCATCACCGACGCCTTCTTCGCCCTGGACAATGACTGGCGCTTCACCTACGTGAACCACGAGGCCGAGCGCTGCCTGGGGTTGCCCGCAGCGGAGTTGCTTGGCCGCCGCTATCAGGAGGTCTTCCCCGACGAAACCGTCCGCGCCCCCTTTGAGCCTCACCACAGGCGGGCCATGCAGGAGCAGGTGCCGGTGCATTTCGAGGCATACAGCGCGCCGCTGGCAACCTGGTTCGAGGTGCGCGACTATCCCACGCCCGATGGCCTTGCGGTCTATTTTCGCAGCATCACCGACCAGAAGCGCTACGAGCAGGAGTTGGTGCGGGCCAAGGAGGCCGCCGAGGAGGCGGCGCGGGCCAAAGCGGAGTTTCTAGCCAATATGAGCCACGAGATCCGCACCCCTATGAACGCTGTGATCGGGATGACGGGCCTGCTGCTGGATACGGAGCTCACGGCCGAGCAGCGCGAGTACGCGGAGACGATCCGCACCAGCGGCGATGCCTTGCTCGGGATCATCAATGATATCCTCGACTTCTCGAAGATTGAGTCGGGCCGGCTTGAGCTCGAACAGCAGCCCTTCGACCTGCGCGACTGCGTCGAGAGTGCGCTCGATCTGGTAGCCCCGCGGGCGGCCGAGAAAGGGCTCGACCTGGCCTACCTGATTGGCCCGCAGGTGCCGCATACGCTGGTCGGCGACGTGACGCGCCTGCGCCAGATCCTCGTAAACCTGCTCAGCAACGCGGTCAAGTTCACTCATGTGGGCGAGGTCGAGGTGAACATCACGGCGCGGCCGCTCGACGACGGGCGCTACGAGCTGTGGGTGGCCGTGCGCGACACGGGGATCGGCATTCCGGCCGAGCGCCTGGATCGGCTCTTCCGGGCCTTCAGCCAGGTGGACGCCTCGACGACGCGCCAGTATGGTGGCACCGGGTTGGGCCTGGCGATCAGCCGCCGGCTATGCGAGCTTATGGGCGGCCAGATGGGCGTTACCAGCGCGGTAGGCAAAGGTACGACCTTCCACTTCACCTTCATTGCCGCCGCAGGAGCGGCCGAGCCCCGCGTCTATCTGCGCGGCACGGTCCCCCAGCTCGCCGGGAAGCGGCTCCTTGTTGTGGACGACAACGCCACAAACCGGCGCATTCTCCGGCTCCAGGCCGAGGCGTGGGGTATGCGCGTGCATACGGCTGCCTCAGGGGGCGAGGCCCTCGCGTGGCTCGCGCGCGGCGAGCCGGTGGATGTGATCATCCTGGATATGCAGATGCCGCAGATGGACGGCGCTCAGCTCGCCACGACGATTCGCGCCACCAGGGTGGCGAGTTGCCCGCCGATCGTGCTGCTCACCTCACTCGGCCGGCGCCCCGAAGATCTGGCAGGCGGGCATTTTACGGCCATCCTCACCAAGCCCGTCAAGGCGGCTCAGCTCTACGAGACCTTGCTCAGCACCCTGGGCGCGGCGCCTGAGCAGCGGCCCCAGCCGAAGCCCCTCCTCAATGCCGAGCTCGGCCGGCGGATGCCACTGCGGGTGCTCCTGGCGGAAGATAACGCCGTTAACCAGCGGGTCGCGCTGAAGACCCTCGAGCGCCTGGGCTACCGGGCCGACGTGGTTGCGAATGGCCTCGAAGTGCTCGACGCCCTGCGCCGCCAGCCCTACGATCTGGTGCTGATGGACGTGCAGATGCCCGAGCTCGACGGCATCGAGGCGACCCGCCGCATCGTGCGGGAGTTTGCCCCACCCCGGCGGCCGCACATCGTGGCGATGACCGCCAACGCGCTGCAGGGCGACCGCGAAGCCTGTCTAGCCGCCGGTATGGATGACTACGTGAGTAAGCCTGTGCGTGTCGAGGAGCTTGTGGCAGCCCTGGAGCGCTACGGCGCTCGCCGGGCCCAACCGGCCCCGGTAGCGGCGCCGGCCGGGACGATCGATCTGCCGACTCTGGAGCGGCTCCAGGCGGAGTTGGGCGATGGCGACCCGGCGATCGTGCGCGAACTGATCGAGCTCTTCGCCACCGAAAGTGGGGGCCAGGTTGCCGAGCTGGGGGAAAAACTGCGCGCAGGGCTGGTGAAAGACGCCGAGCGGCTCGCTCATACCCTGCGCGCGAGCGCAGCGACCCTGGGCGCTACGGTGCTGGCCGAGCGCTGCGGTGCGATCGAGGCTTGTCTGCGCCAGGGCGACCATGGGGCGGCGCGGGCGCTGCTCCCCGCCCTGGAAGAGGACTTCGCCGCCGCCATGGAGGGATTGGCCGCTGTCTGTGCGCGCTTCGCTGGCAAAGAGAAGGTTGGCGAAGGTTTTACCGCCTGGTGAGGCGCGCGGCGTACGGCTGCGGCGGCCCTGCCCCCGGTTGCTCCTCCCCAGTACCGCTGCTTAAGGCGTCGCGCCGGCGGGGTGCTATGGCGTCTGGACGACGAGGATCGGATCCTCGCCGATGGTGAGGCTCACGGCGCCGCCGCTCACGGTGAGTGGGCTGGTGGCGCCGTTCAGCGCCACCTGTGTCACACTGGCGCCGGCGGCTACGGGCAGGCGCACCTGCAGCGAGTCGGTGGGCCGCCAGAGCACATCGATCACCGCCGCGCCCCGGGTGTAGCGGTAGTCATAGGTGCCACCACTTCCCTGATAGGGATTGGCCGGGTCGTAGACGTGGGTGTGGAGTGGGCCGGTACCGGTGGGGGTGGCCCCGGCGAGTTGGGTAGCGAGCGTCTGGTAGGCGCTGTAGGCTGGCTTCAACGGGTAGGTGGCGCCGTCGAACTGGCGTACGATCGCGGCATTGGCCCAGAGCCGGTCAGGATCGTCGAAGGCGTCTTCGAACTGGAACCAGCTCGTGTGCTGCACGCCGGTCTGCTGAGCGATCACCATGGCGCGGGCGAGGTAGCGGGCCTGCTGTGCCTCGCTGATCGTGGCGCCGCCGGGGCAGGCGCCGGGCGGCGATGTGCACCAGCCGATCTCAGTCACCCAGATCGGCGCGTCGGGGCGAGAGACCGAAGCTTCGTTCAGCCAGGCGCGGGCGGTGCGCAGCCGCCCCTCGACGGTGATCACGCGGGGGATGTTCGGGTCATCGGGCCGACGATCGGGGATGTACGGGTGGACGGCGAAGATATCGAAGGCCTGGCGGGCTGCTGGCACCTGGCGAAACACACCCCCATCGGCGTTGAGGAAGTTGAACCCGTCGCACACCCCACCCGCGCAGCTGCCGTCGTAGATATAGGTGCCGCCAATCAGCACGCTGGCGGTGGGATCGGCCGCCTTGATTGCGGTGTAGGCGGCCACGAGCAGCTGGCCGTAGCGCAGCTTACGGGCGCCGGGACCACCAGCCAGGTCGGGCCAGAGGACTGTGTCGTTCGGCTCGTTCCAGATCTGCCAGGCGGCCACACGGGGTGAGCCGGGAGCGTCGTCGCGGCCATCGCCGTCGTAGCGCTCGACCATCCAGGCGGCAAACTCAGCGTACTCGGCCACACTTGCAGGTGGGCACCAGAAGCTCGCGCGGCAGGCGCCGTCGCGGGCCCAGGCCGGGGTGGTAAGCAACATCCCGATGATCCCGAAGCCCTGCGTGGCGGCCTTGGCCAGGCTCTCGTCGTAGATCGTACGGAAATCGTCGTCGTTGGGCTCGATCAGGTCCCACGGGAGTTCCTCACGGGTCCAGCGCACCCCGGCCACCCGGGCCAGGCGGCCGAGTTCGGCGAGGTTGTCGCCGGCGGAGCGCCGCTCGCGCTTGGTGAGGTAGAGGTTCATGCCCCAGTAGGAGATCGCGGTGGGCTGGGTGGGGG
>SFCB01000299.1 GCA_004367505.1 Chloroflexi bacterium OHK40
ACAACTGCTCGTTGATCTTGCCGCTCATGCTGGCACCTCCGGTAGGCAGCGATAGCTGCCCGCATCCTACCACTGGCTGCAAGACGTTACGTCACACCCCGTGAGTTGTAGCGTGGCCCGCGCGGTCCCAGCGCGCTGCGAGGAGGCCACAATGCGCAGGGTACCGCCCTCGGAGGCGCGGACGGTCCACTCGAGCTTCCGGAGGTTGTCGGTGGGATTGGCGCCGGCTCCGAAGATCCCGCGCTTGTTGGCCCGCCCTTCGAGCTGGCCGATCTCAACAAGCGCCTCGCCCGTGAGCAACTCAGCGCCCGGGGGAAGCTCCAGACGCACCTCAATGGGCCGCACGGCCTTAATCTCCAGGGCCCGCTTACTGCCATAGGTTGGCAGGTAGCCGCTATTGGCCGCTACGGCTCGCACGCGGAAGAGACCTTCGCCGAGAGGCTCTGCGCTCGCCTGACGCAACTCCAGCCGTGGGCCCATCAGGGCATGGGCGATCACAAACTCGGTGTTGGGCTCCAGCGTCTGCAACAGGAAGGGCTCGGGTGGGTTGCCGAAGGTGCGGCGCTCGATCCAGCCGCCGATCTCCACCCGGCCAAGCTCCGGGTGGTTGAAGGGGCGCCAGTTCACGAAGCCCTTCCCGCCCAGATGCTCGTCGTTCCAGGCCAGGAGCTTCAGATCGTCCTCCTCGGGATGGTCCCGGAACCACTCGATGAAGTCGCGGTCCTTGATGCCCGCGGCGCCAATCATGTCCCAGAGTTCCACCGTAAAGCCGAAGACCCCCAGGTGGTCGTAGACCCAGTCGTCAAAGGCGCCGCTCATCACCTCGCGGGGGTGGTAGCGGAAGCCGTGGAATACGGAGACGTGCTTGTAGCCGGTGAGCTCCTCGCCGCGCCTGCCGATCTCCTGGTACGTCCAGAGGTCGTCGATCGGCATCTTCTCGTCGGGGCGGTCGGAGTAGGGCCGCAGGATCGCCCCCGAGTAGGTATGGTAGGAGATCGCGCCGTGGACGTTGGGGTGCGCGGCGAGAAAGGCGACGGCGGCGCGGGTCTCGGGCTCGCTGAGGGGGAAGGGGCCGGCGCCCCGCTGCAGCCCCTCGGGGGCCCAGGCCATGGGGAAGTTGCGGTTGAAGTCGAGCCCCTGGGCGGGTGGGGCCACCTTCACGGTGTAGCCGTCGTAGCCGCGGATACGGCCCTCGGTGAAGATCCGATAATAGGTCCCGCCGTACTCATCAGGCTCGCGCCGGCGCATCAGCCGTGGATCACGTGGGCTCACCTTCCAACCGCCGTCGGGGTCCTCCACCCGCATCTGCAAAATCAGGCCATCACCGTCGATATCCTCGGGGTAAAGGCCCTCACGCTCCTCGGTATAGGGGTAGCGGCGCGTGCCCGAGCGCACGTAAACGGGTGAGGTCAGGGCCTGCTCCATGCCGTCAGGGTTCAGGCAGGGCACCACGTAGAGCGCCCGCTCGTCGAGCAGGCGCGTGATGCGCTCGTCCGCTCCGTAAGCCGTGAGCACGCGCTGGATGAGGTGCAGCGCGCCCATGCAGCCGGTCACCTCGGTCGCGTGGATGTTGGCATCGAGCCAGAAGGCGGACTTCTCGGTATCGGGCCCGGTAGCGCGGTTGGTGAGCGTCGCGCACCAGATCGGGCGGCCCTCGTAGCTGGTGCCGATAGGCTCAAGCGAGCAGAGGTGCGGGTATTCCTCGCTGAAGCCCTTCAGGGCGGCCTCAACCTCGTGGGGGCGGAGGTAGGTGGTGAACTGAATGTCAGGCATATGGGAGGATGGCATGCGCCCTGCGCCAGGTCGCGCCAGAGATGCCCCGGTGCGGGGCTTAGCGGTTCCGTGAGGCCAGGAAGTCGATCACATCGATCTTGGTGACGATACCGGCCACTTTGCCTGCGTCAAGCACGACGGCGGCGGCGCTGCGGCCAAAGAGGCTGGTAAGCTCCTCGACGGGGGTGTCGGGGGTCACGGTGGCTACTTCATGGGCGTGGAGGCCCTCCACGCTATGATCCATCGCGCCGCCGTTGAGCAGGTAGTCGAGCAGGTCGGACTCGCTGATCAGACCGTGGAGGCCGCCCTGCCCGTCGAGCACGGGCAACTGCGAGATACCGTGGGTCTTCATCAGGCGGATGGCCGCGGCCACGGTGGTTGCCTCGTTGGCAGCGATCACCTCGCGTGGACGGTCGGCGAGCATGTCGGCCACTGTGGCAGCCTCCAGAAAGCCGTTCTCGCGCATCCAGTTATCATCAAAAACCTTACTGAGGTAGCGGCTGCCGCTGTCGGGCAGCAGCACCACCACAATATCGTCCTCGGAAAGGTGCTCGGCGGCGGGCGAGCGTAGCCACTTGAGCGCGCCGGCCACGGCCAGGCCGCAGGAGCCGCCGCAGAAGATCCCCTCCTCGCGCACGAGGCGCCGCGTCATCAGGAAGCTCTCGCGGTCGCTCACCTGCACCACATCGTCCACAACCCCGAAGTCCATCGTGCTGGGGAGAAAATCCTCGCCGACTCCCTCCACCTTGTAGCCGTGGGCCTCGCCGAGCACGCCGGTGCGGAAGTACTCGGTGTAGAGCGAGCCTACCGGGTCGACGCCGACCACCTTCACGGCGGGGTTGCGCTCCTTGAGGTACTTGCCGGTGCCGCTAATCGTGCCGCCGGTGCCCATACCGGCGATGAAGACGCTCACGCGGCCGGCCGTCTGCTGCCAGATCTCGGGGCCGGTGGAGCGGTAGTGGGCCTCGGGGTTGGCGGGGTTCCAGTACTGGCCGGCGAGGATGGCGTTGGGGGTCTCCTCGGCCAGGCGCTTGCTCACCGAGTAGTAGGAGCGAGGATCGTCGGGCTCGACAGCGGTCGGGGTGATCACCACGCGGGCGCCGAAGGCGCGCAGGGCGCGGATCTTCTCCTCACTCATCTTGTCGGGCATCACGAAGATGCACTTGTAGCCCTTGATCGCGGCGGCGATCGCCAGGCCCATGCCGGTGTTGCCGCTGGTGGGTTCGACGATCGTGCCGCCAGGTTTGAGCAGACCTCGCCGCTCGGCGTCCTCGATCATCGCGATGCCGATGCGGTCCTTCACACTACCACCCGGGTTCAGAAACTCCACCTTGACGGCCACGGTGGGGCGGATGCCGCGAGCCAGTTTGTTGAGGCGTACCAGGGGCGTGTTGCCGATCGTAGCGATGATATGCTCGTGGATGCGGGGGGTGGTGGCCGCCATAGGGGGGTCGGTCGTCATCACGCTGGCCTCCTTCATCGCGCTCCGCAGCGCGGCGTGCAGCGCGCCCTTGCGCTGTTGCGAGCTGAGGTCGTTGCTCCGGGCATGGTAGCATAGCGGGCTGGGTCGGGCAAACGGCGCTTGTGTCCGGCCCATCGGATGGGGTATAATGCGATCGGTATGGATGTAGATGGCCGCGATGGGCATGCCAGGGGTGCTCCGCAACCCGGCCGCTGCGGCTGGATCTGCACCAGAGCGGGCGCCAGGAGGCGCCCGATGCGGCGTGAAGCGCGCGGCTGAATGCTAGACAGGCGCCATTGAGCGTGACGGCAGTTGAGACACTTCAGCTGATTGCAAGCGAGGTCAAGGCCTGCACCCGCTGTGGGCTGCACGTCGGTCGCACCAGGGCCGTGCCCGGCGAGGGCCCGCCCGACGCGAAGATCATGCTGATCGGCGAGGGCCCCGGCTACCACGAGGACCGGCAGGGCCGCCCGTTCGTGGGGCCCTCGGGCCAGTTCCTCGACGAACTGCTGGGGATGGCCGGCCTCAAGCGCAGCGATGTCTTCATCGGCAATGTGGTCAAGTGCCGCCCACCTCAGAACCGCGACCCGCAGCCCGACGAGGTTGCTACCTGCACCGAGAGCTACCTGTTCCGGCAGATCGAGGCGATCGACCCCCGGGTGATCGTGACCCTGGGGCGCTTCTCGATGAACCTGTTCCTGCCGGGCGAGAAGATCTCGCGCATCCACGGCCAGCCGCGTACCGTCGGCGGCCGCCTGATCGTCCCGATGCTCCACCCGGCGGCAGCCCTGCATCAGCCGCAGAACCGCCCCCTGATCGAGGCCGATTTCCAGCGCCTGCCCGCGATCCTCGCCGAGGCCGAGTGCGCCGCCGCCCAGCAGGCGAGCGCCCCGGCGCCCCGGCAGGACGAGGAGCCGCCGCTGGAGCAGCTACGTCTGTTTTAGGAGATCGGATCCTGGACGCTGGAGCCACGGCCGGGCAGGAGAGCTCGGCGCACGCGTTCCGCCTGCCCCGGCGAACGCCCTCTGGCTCTCCAGGATCGAGCATCCAGTATCGACCATGACAACCTACCGCATGTCTCCCGCTAGCCGGCGACAGGTCATCGTTCTGCTACTTGCAGCGCTGCTCATCTGGGCCTTTGCGATCTGGAGCTTCGCCAGCACCCTGCGGATCAGCTACCACCCGCTTCAGTTCTGGCCAAGCCTCCAGCAGAGCCTTGCCCAGGGCCTTGGCGTGGGCCAGGTGGTTCCGGCCTTGCTCATGCTGGTGCTGATGATCGCCACGCCGCTGCTCCTCTGGGCACTGCTCACCGAGTACGCCGCCGCCTACACGCCGGGCCCGGCTGGCCTCGGCTTCAGGAGCGTCGGTGTACACCTGGCCTACCCGTGGTCCGCTGTCAGGGCGCTCCGCCCCGGCGAGGGCGACGCCGACGAGCCCTTCGACGAACTCCTGCTCGACGGCGACCCGGCTGCATCAATCGCCAATCCGCTCGTTCGCTTTCTCTACCGTCAGGCCACTGGCCCCGGTCGGCTGCCGATCTATCCTGGCATCGAACGGCGCGACGATCTGATCGCCGAGATCCAGCGCCACCTTGCTAGCCCGGCGCCGGCTTCGGCCTGATGGCGGCTCCTCCGGGCCGCCTCCTGTTATGGTGATCAAGGCGCCCGCCAGCAGGCGCCTTCTGGTACACGATGGACCGTCGGCGAGCCGACGGATCGCCCTACCCGTACAGCCGGTCGCTACGCTACGCTTCCCTTGTGAGGGGATGGCGGCGCCGGCCAACCAGGGCCTGCCCCCTATGGCGGCCCGCTGCTCCAGAAAGGAGACGAAGTCAGCGACGGCGCATGGAGCCGGCATTCGAGACTTCAACACAGACTATGGCAAAAAACAGAGTACGAGTCCTCCCCCTTGGCGGCGCCGGTGAGGTCGGGCGCAACATGTGGGTAGTCGAGTATGCCGACGAGATCGTTCTGCTCGACTGTGGTGTGATGTTCCCAGACGCCGAGATGCTTGGCGTCGACCTGGTGTTGCCCGATATCACCTACCTGCGCGAGAAGACGGCCCAGATCAAGGGCATTCTGCTCACCCACGGCCACGAAGACCATATTGGCGGCGTGCCCCACCTGATCGCCGAGCTTGGCTTCCCGCCGATCTTCGCGACGCGCCTCACCCATGGGCTGCTCGCCAATAAGCTCAAGGAGCACCGCCTGCTCGATAAGGTTACCCAGGTCACGATCAATGACCGGGACACCTTCCAGGTTGGCTCCTTCAGCGTTGAACCCTTCCATATCGCCCATTCGATCCCCGATGCGGTGGGCTTCGCCATCAACACTCCCGCCGGTATGGTGATCTACCTGACCGACTGGAAGCTCGATCACACGCCGGTGGATGGGAAACCCACCGACATCCAGAAGATCGCGGAGCTCGGCCAGCGCAAGCCGCTCGCACTGATCACTGACTGTGTGCGTGTCGAGTCCAAGGGCTACACCCCCAGCGAGTCAACAGTGGGGGAGGCCTTCGACAACATCTTCGCGATCGCGCCCGGCCGGATCATTGTCGCCACGTTTGCCTCCAATATCAGCCGCGTGCAGCAGGTGATCGACTCGGCCGAGGCCTACGGCCGGAAGGTGCTGCTCGCCGGCCGGAGCATGGAGAACAACTCGCGCATCGCTCTGGAGATGGGCTTCCTGCGGGCCGAGGAGGGGACGATCATCCGCCCCCACGAACTGGGCGCCTACCCGGACGACCAGATCGCCGTTGTCTGCACCGGCTCGCAGGGCGAGCCGATGGCCGCCCTGAACCGGATGGCCAACCGCGATTACCCCCACGTGAAGATCAAGCCGGGCGATACGGTAGTCGTCTCGGCCACGCCCATCCCCGGCAACGAGGTGAGCGTCAGCCGGGTGATCAATAACCTCTTCCGGCTCGGCGCCGAGGTCGTCTATGGCGGCAATGCCAACGTGCACGTCTCGGGCCACGCCGCCCAGGAGGAGCTGAAGCTCGTGCTGGCGTTGCTCAAGCCCGAGTTCGTGGTGCCCTTCCACGGCGATTACCGCCACCTGGTGCTCTACCGCAAGCTCGCCACTGGCATGGGCGCGGGCTACACCAACGAGAATGTGCTGCTCCCCGAGGACGGCACGATTATGGAGTTCGCGCCGGGCTTCGGCAAGATTACGGGCAAGGCCCCGGTGGGCTACATCTATGTGGACGGTACGACCGTTGGTGATGTGGGCAATGTCGTGGTGCGCGACCGGCAGATGCTGGCCAAGGACGGTATGCTGATCGTCGTGGTAGGCATCGACACGAGCACCGGCGAGCTCGTTGCTGGCCCCGATGTCGTCTCGCGCGGGTTCGTCTATATGCGCCAGAGCCAGGACCTGGTGGAGGCCACCAAGGATACCGTGCGGGCGGCGCTCACCGCGCGCAATGGCAATGCGCCGGCGACAGGTGTGGATAGCGCCTTCGTTAACCGCAAGATCAAGGATGTGGTGGGCGAGTTCCTCTACCGTGAGACAAAGCGCCGGCCGATGGTGCTCCCCGTGGTGATGGAGGTGTAGCGCGCGAACCGGGAACCGGGAGGGTCCGTAAGGGGCCAGGGCGTACAAAAGCTCCTGCGCCGGGATGGGGTGAACAGGCCATCACCGGGCGCAGGAGCTGATGATTCGTTTCGTGTGCGCTCAGGAAAGCCCGTGGATAAAGCTGCGCAGGGCGTCGTTGGTCGCGGCGAAGTGCTGGCGTAGCGAGTAGTACACGTCGGCGGGTGGCGGCGTGCCACGGATGCAGGCGTCTTCGACGGCCGCGCAGCTCGCGGCCAGCCGGCTTGCTCCGATGCTCAGGCAGCTACCCTTCAGCCGGTGGGCGAAGCGCGTGGCCGCGACGACGTCGCCACGCTCCAGGGCCATGCCCAGTGCGATCAGCAGCGGGGGGGTCTCGACGGCGTACGTGTCGGCGATGCTGCGCAGCAGCTCAGGGCCCTCCGGCCCCACCATGTCGAGAAACTCAAGCAGCACGCTTGTGTCCATCACGGCCTCGGTTGGGTCGAGTAGCTGGCGCTCTGTCATGGGGATGTTTCCTTGCTTTAACCGGATTTTTACCACGCATCGCCGCGCCGCCGCTACGGTACTATGGTCCTATTCGGTGCTAGTTCCGTGCCATGCTCAGCGGCACGGGTCGATGCATAGCGTTAGACATGGCGCGCGCCGGCTTTCCCGTCTGCTGACGCGGGCAGCGTGCGGTTGTGGTGGCCCTACCTCCTGATTCCCTGCCTCTGTACCCTTGCTTTACCGCCGGCTACCGCAAAGTGCCCCGACCCGGATGCGAGGTAGCCGCCAGGGTGCGTTTATAATGGGCGAACGTCACCCCAACCCCGGAGCCGCCAATGTCCTGGCCGCGCTACTTTGCCCAGAGCCTCAGCCTGGGAAATCCTGCCTCGGGCGTGGGCCTGTGCCTCCTCTGGACACCCCGGGAGCGGGTGCTACCCGCGCTTGACCCTGAGAGCTACGCGGTCGCCGGAAATCTCTACTCCCGCGACGGTATCAGCTTTCTGGTACGCAACCTGCTCGCCCGGCCCACGCTCACCGACCTGCTGCTCTGTGGGAAGGACCTGACGGGCAGCGGCGCGGCGCTGGTGGCCCTGCTGCACAACGGGATCGACCAGGATGGCCGCATCGTCGGCGAGGGCACGCGCCTGCATCCGGAGATCCCCCGCGAGGCGGTGGAGTTGCTGCGCCACAATGTCACGCTGCACGACCACCGCGATACTGTGCGTCCCGAGGCCGTGGCCGCCCTGCTACGTGAGCTGCGGCGCCCGGCACGGGCCTGGGCCGAGGCACCGATGATCTTCCCCTACAGCGAGCCGTCGGCGGCGGCGCTGCCCGCAGCCGAGACGGGGCTGCTCCTGCGCGCGCCCACCGTGCGGGCAGCCTACCTGCGCCTGCTCTGGCATGTGCTCACCTTCGGAGAGCGCAGTGCCACCCAGCATAGCTCCGAGCAGCGAGAACTCCTCGACGTGCTCACGATCGTGAGCGATGAGCCGGTTGATCCGGCACGTTGCTCGCATGCCGAGTGGATGCCCTTCAGCCGGGCGAGCCTGGGGGAGCGCCTGCCCGATGGGCGTTACAGCGGCTACCTCGGGCAGTTCCTGCAGGCCGGTGGATCGCCTGGTGTGAGCTATACCTACGGCGAGCGCCTGCGAGCCTTCGGTGGCGCTCTCGACCAGATCGCGGCGATAGTGGCCGAGTTGCGAGCCGCCGGGGAGAGTCGCCGCGCTGTAGCCGCTCTCTGGATCCCGGAGCACGATCTCGGCGCGGCCAGCCCGCCCTGCCTGAACCTGGTGCAGGCCCGCTTGCGAGGTGGGCGCGTTGCTCTCACAGCCTACTTCCGCTCCCACGATGTCTACCGTGCCTGGGCCAGCAATGCCTACGGGTTGCGGGTGCTCCAGGGCGAGATCGCCCGGGCCCTCGGCGCCGATCCAGGCGATCTGGCAATCCTCTCGCACTCGGCCCACATCTACGCCCACGACTGGGATCGGGCCGGCGAGGTGCTGGCCCACCACTACCGCCCGGTTGACTCGCGGCTGGTGCGCGATGCGCGTGGTTCCTTCGTGATTGCCCTGGAGCCCCCGGAGATCGTGGTGCGCCACTACTCGCCCGATGGCGAGCATCTGCAGAGCTTCCGCGGCGCTACTGCCCGCGAGCTTGGCCTTGCGCTCACCCCCTTCGTTGGCGAGCAGAGCCACGCGCTCTATCTGGGCCAGGAGCTCCAGAAGGCCGAGCTGGCGATCGCCCTTGGCCACCCCGAAGCCTACCACCAGGATCGCCCCTTGCGCCTTCACTGCCGCCAGTAGCGTGCCGGTTCGTGTGGCTGGTCCGGCGTGAAGGCCCCGCCAGGCACACCTCGCCCGTGCCGGCCCGCGCCACTGGGTGCGTCAGCGGTCCCTGGCCAGCATGGGGCGTCCTGGAGTCGAAGCGTTATGATGTGCGTTCGCTTGCACGCGCCGGCATGCTGCATCGACGGGGTGCCGAAAGTGTATCGTGGTCTTCATCAGTTGCCTGGGGGTTGCAATGCCGATCAAGTCTGACCGGTGGATCCGCACGATGGCGCTCGAGCACGGGATGATCGAGCCGTTTGTGGAGCGCTCCGTGCGCGAGGGGGTGATCTCATACGGGCTGACGTCGTACGGCTATGATATGCGGGTCACCAACCAGTTTAAAGTGTTCACCAACGTGTTTAATGCGCTGGTGGACCCGAAGAACTTTAGCCCACGGTCATTTGTTGACATTGAAGCCGACTCGATCGACATTCCGCCAAACTCATTTGCCCTGGC
Organism: Chloroflexi bacterium OHK40; assembly: GCA_004367505.1. Taxonomy (GTDB): domain Bacteria; phylum Chloroflexota; class Chloroflexia; order Chloroflexales; family Chloroflexaceae; genus OHK40. The sequence continues at coordinate 9,561 of SFCB01000299.1, forward strand.
CCAGTCGTACGAACTGTTCCGCATTCCGCGTACCGTCAGCGCAATCGTGATTGGAAAGAGCACCTACGCACGCTGTTTTCGGGGTGACACCCGCGTCGCGCTGGTGGATGGCACGGCGCCGACGCTCGAAGCGATGGCCCGCCGCGCGGAAGCCGGGGAGCGCTTCTGGGGCTATAGCATCAATGAGCATGGCCGGGTGATCGTCACGTCTCTCGAGGCGCCGCGTTTCATTGGCCGGGACAGCCTGGTTGAGATCCGCCTCGACCATGGCCAGTTGATCTGCTGCACGCCGGATCACCGCCTGCTCACACGCGAGGGGCACTTTCAGGCGGCGGGCGATCTACGGCCCGGAGATGCGCTCATGCCGCTCTACCGCGAGCCCCAGGGGGACGATACGCTCATCTACCAGCCCGTCGATGGGAGCTCCGTCCCTGCCCGCTGGTTGTGGGAGGAGTGGCGTCTGCGCAGCCAGCTTGCGCAGGTACATCCGGCCAGCCGGCCCGGTCGCGGCGGCGATCTGTGGAACGCGACGGTGGAGGCCCGGCGGACCGATGAGGGCACGGGGGACGAACGAGCGACGCGCCCCGAGGGCAAGTGGCGCAATCACCAGGTGGCCGCGATCCGTGAGCTCCCCGGCGACCACGACGTCTACTGCCTGACGGTTCCCGAGGCCGGTAACTTTGCCCTGGAGGCGGGGGTCTTCGTCCACAACTGCGGGATCATCATCAATGTGACGCCCCTGGAGCCAGAGTGGGAGGGCTACGTCACGATCGAGATCAGCAATACCACGCCGCTCCCGGCGCGGATCTACGCCAATGAGGGTATCGGCCAGGTACTCTTCCTGGAAAGCGACGAGGCCTGCGAGGTATCCTACGCCGACAAGCAGGGGAAGTACCAGGGCCAGCACGGGATTGTGCTGCCCCGGATCGAGCGGGAGCGCTAAGCTGTACACCAGCGGCAGAGAGCGCACAGAGAGGCGAACGGCACGGCACGGTTCCGGGTCCTCTGGGCCGCCGTGGTGCCATCCGGCTCGGAACGCTCGTTGTGGTACGAACGCCGGCCCGGGAGGGCAGGGGACTCAGGGCGTAAGCAGGGCGATGGCCTCGCGTACCACCTCGCGCACCTGGCTGTAGGTGAGGCGAGCGAGCGCCTCGGTAGCCGGAACCCACCGGGCCATGGCGATGCCCTCGTCGGCGGCGGGGATGGGCTCGGTGTAGGCGGCGCGGGCGAGGAAGTAGAGCACCTCCTTGTCGTGCCACGCGCCCCGCTTGAGCACGGGGTAACGGATGCGGGCCAGGGGGCGCTCGATCGTGCAGCGAATGCCCGTCTCCTCGGCGATCTCGCGCAGCGCGGCCTGCTCCTCGGTCTCGCCGGGCTCCAGGTGGCCTTTCGGCAACGTACAGGCGCCGTGGCGATCATGGATGAGGAGCAGCAGCAATGTGCCGTCGGCGCCCCAGGTGTACACCACGCCACCGGCGGCGCGGATCGGGCCGGAGCTCACTGGAGGCCAAAGAGCCGGCTGATACCGGTCTCGATCTCGGTAAACCAGGCGCCAAGGCCGCTCCCGCTGGCCACCCGGGTCATCGCCTCGAGGCGACCGGTGGCGAGCAACACGCCGATCGCGATCATCAACAGGCCGCCGATGACGCTGGTCGTATGCAGGTAGAAGGTGTGCCCGAAGAGCGAGAGCTCGAAGCCGCGCCCGCTGATCAGCCGCCAGAAGCGTGAGCCGCGCCCGAGGCGGTTAAAGAAGGTGGCGATAACGATCAGCGGGAGGCCGAGGCCCACCGCGTAGATAAAGGCGAGCACGGCGCCCTGGAGCACGGCCACATTGCCCGATGCGGCGAGCATCGTCATAAAGCTGCCGAAGAGCGGGCCGGCGCAGGCCGTCCAGCCGAGGGCGAAGGTAGCGCCGTAGAGGTAGGAGCCGCCGAGGCTGGCGGCCGGGCGCTCCTGGATCTGCATGCCGGCAAAGCCCTTGCCGAAGATCCCGAGCACCCCGAAGACGATAATCACCAGGCCGCCAATCACGGTGAGGTACTCCCTGCCGGCGAAGAGCATCCCGCTAATCGCGCTGATCGCGCCGCCGAGCAGGGTGAGCGTGGTTGCGAGCCCGAGGAAGAAGGCGAGGCTCGTGAAGAAGATATCGCGCCGCTGAGCCTGGAAGGTGACGGCGAAGTAGGCGGGGAGGATCGGCAGGGTGCAGGGTGAGAGGAAGCTCAGCAGGCCGGTGAGAAAGACCGGGAGGGCCAGCACCGCAGTGCTGCGGCCACCGGTGAGGTAGCTCACCTCGCCGCCATTGTTCAGGCTGAGCACCACAAGCACCGCCAGTAGCACACCGACGATGGTGAGGGTGGCGATGCCACGGCGGGAGAGGGCGGGCCGGGGGGCGGCCCCTGCGGGTTGAGTAGACATGCGGCGATCCTCTTAGAGCCGCCGGCCCGTACGACGGGCAGCGGCCAGCTCGGCGTCGGTCGCGGGCGTCTCCCCGGCGAAGTGCAGCGTATCGCTGGGGATGTCGTAGCGGTAGCGCCGGCGCCACCAGCGGCCGTCCTCACCGAGACACAGGAGCGTCACGCGCCAGACGGGGCCGTTCGTGTCGTACTGCTCGTCGGTGATCCAGACGAGCGCCTCAGGCGGGAAGATGGTCCGCAGCCGGGCCTCGCAGGCGCTGAGGCTGGCCCGGTCGGCGGTGGGTGCAGGTGGCTGGGTGATCATCAGGCGCTCCTCGTGTGGCGGCGCGGACACCGGGGGCCGCGCCACGACCGCACTCCATTATAGCACTGCCACCACAGGTCGTCCCCGGTCCCCTCGCGGGCCGTGGCGCTCCCGCGAATCCTGGATCGCAGCGTGCTGTGTCTCTCGGCTCCCCTGCCCCCTATCTGGCACACACCCTGGCCGCCGGCGGCGCGCGTGGCTGGTGGCGCTCTCAGCCATGCTATAATGAAACATATACCTACCTGTGATGGGAGACACAAAGCACACGCAGCGATAGTGGGGTGGCCGGGCCACCCCAGAAAGAGCGCCAGCGTTGAAAGAGTTTTTCCGCCGCACGAGGAAGAGCTTCTCATCGTCCCAGGCTCCGGAGCCGGCCCAGATCCCCGACGATCTCTGGGTGAAGTGTAGCAACTGCCGGGAGCTGATCTACAAGAAGGAGCTCAACGACAACCTCAAGGTCTGCCCCAAGTGCTCGCACCACATGCGCATGAGCGCCCGCGAGTGGCTCGGCCTGCTCGATGTTGGCTCGTTCAGCGAGATGGACGCGCACCTGCTACCGACGGACCCGCTGGGCTTCGTGACGCCAGAGGAGAGCTACGCCGATAAGTTGAAGAAGTCGCAGCAGCGTACCGGCATGGCCGACGCGGTGATCGCCGGGGTGGGGAGCATCAACGGGGCCTGGCTGGCGCTCGGCGTGGGCGACTTTGCGTTTATGGGTTCATCCATGGGCAGCGTCTACGGCGAGAAGATGGCCCGCGCCGCCGAGCGCGCGGCCGATCTCGGTGTGCCGCTGCTCACGATCAACACCTCGGGCGGCGCCCGGCAGCAGGAGGGAGTGATCGCGCTGATGCAGATGGCCAAGGTGACGATGGCCCTCACCCGCCTCGCCGAGGCTGGCCAGCCCCACATCGCCCTGCTGGTGGACCCGTGCTACGGCGGTGTGACCGCCTCCTACCCCTCTGTCGCCGATGTGATTATCGCCGAGCCGGGTGCCAACATCGGCTTTGCCGGCAAGCGCCTGATCGAGCAGATTATGCGTCAGAAGCTGCCCGCCGGGTTCCAGACGGCTGAGTTTATGCTGGAGCACGGCATGATCGATCTGGTGATCCCCCGGAGCGATTTACGCGAGACGCTTGCCCGTCTGTTGCGGCTCTTCGCCGGCCGTACCCGGCCGGCATCCAGCCCCTCACCGCTCCTCGCCGCCTATGTGAACGGGAGGGTTTGAGGGTGAGCGAGCAGACCAGCCCTTTCGCCGAGCAGGCCGAGCTGACGCCATGGGATCGGGTGCAACTCGCCCGGCACCCTCAGCGCCCCCATGCGCTCGACTACATCTTCGCCCTGTGCGAGGATTTTGTGGAGCTCCACGGTGATCGGCGCTTCGGCGACGACGCCGCGATCGTGGGCGGGATGGCCAGCTTCGCCGGGCGCACCGTGATGGTACTCGGCCACCAGAAGGGCAGCGATACCCGCGAGAACATGCGGCGAAACTTCGGCATGGCGCACCCCGAGGGCTACCGCAAGGCGTTGCGGTTGATGCATCAGGCCGAGAAGTTTGCCCTGCCGCTGCTCTGCTTTGTTGACACGCCGGCGGCCGACCCGAAGAAGGAGTCGGAGGAGCGTGGCCAGGCGAACGCGATCGCCGAATGCATTCTGGCCATGGCGAGCCTGCGCACGCCGATCGTTGCCACGGTGATCGGTGAGGGCGGGAGTGGCGGCGCGCTCGCGATCAGCGTCGCTGACCGCATTCTGATGCAGGAGAACGCGATCTACTCGGTCGCCCCGCCCGAGGCTGCCGCTTCCATTCTCTGGCGCGACGCCGCCCGGGCGCCGGAGGCTGCCCGCGCGCTGAAGCTGACGGCCCAGGATCTCTTCGAGCTCCAGATTATCGATGAGATTATTCCCGAGCCGCCCGGCGGCGCTCACGCCGAGCCGCAAGCCGCCATCAGCGCCGTTGGCGAGCGGGTGCGGGCCCACCTCGATGCGCTGACGGTGCTCGATCTTCCCACGCTGCTTCAGCGTCGCTACGCCAAGTACCGCGCCATCGGCCGTTATCAGGAGGCCGGCGAGCAGTTGCTCCGCTGAGCCCGAAGGGCGAACGACGAGGGATGGATGTCCTGGCGGCACCGCTCCTGCCGGGCCAGCGGATCGTGGCCACGCATGGTCTCCGGCGCTTGTGCGTGCGCTGGTGCGGGCGCCTCGGCACCGGCGGGCGCCACACGCAGCAGGACGGTTCTCGATCCAATGCGTCGTGTTGTGGTGCATGGGCAGAGCCGTAGGGTGCCGGGGATGGATGGAGCGCCGGATCAGGAGGCTGGCTGCCAGAGGGTCATCGTGCCGTCGCCAGCGCCCGAGGCGAGTAGCGCGCCATCGGGCGAGAAGACGATCCGCAGCACGCTGCTGCTATGGCCGGTGAGCACCTGGCACATGGAGCCGTCGGCGACGCGCCACAGGCGAATTTCGCCATCGACGCCGCCCGACGCCACCAGCAGCCCGTCGGGATGCAGCGCCACGGAGCGCACCGCGTTGCCATGGCCCCGCAAGTCGTGGCGCAACGCGCCACTCTCGGCATCCCAGAGGCAGAGGAGCCCATCGCCGGCGCCCGAGGCGATCAGCGAGCCATCGCTGCTATAGGCGATACAGCTCGGGGCGTCGCGGCGGGCCTCCAGCACGCGCACAGGCGCGCCGCCCTCCACGCGGTAGATCCGGATCCGCCGGTCGCCACAGCCCATGGCCAGCATGCGCCCATCGGGGCTCAGCGCCACGGTGAGCGCCCCGCCCTCGGGGGCGATCCGCTCGATCAGCGAGCCATCGCCGGTGCGCCACAGGCAGACGGAGCGGTCACCGCCGCTTGTCACGAGCACCTGCCCATCAGGGCTGAAGGCGATACTCCCGAGGTAGCCCTGGTTGCCACCCAGGCTCCGTAGCAGGCGCCCGCTGCGAACCTGCCAGAGCCTGACGACCTCGCTGCTGCCGGTGGAGGCGAGTTGCGCGCCATCGGGGCTGAAGGCGACGCTGAGCACATTGCCACCCTGCTCGTCGAGGGTGGCGGCGGGGGCGCCATCGGCGCTGCGCCAGAGCCGCACCGCCCCGTCCCAGCCGCCGGAGGCGAACAGGCGCGCGTCGGGGCTGAAGTCGAGCCCCCACACCGCTCCTCGGTGTGCGTTGAGCACACGTGCGGCGCGCACCGTCCCGGCTTCCCAATCGAGGGAGCGTTTGCCCACCACATTGCGCATCCAGAAGGCGCGCCAGCGTGAGAGGCGGGCCTGGGCCTCAACCTTGAAGCCGGCCCCGGAGCGATCGCGCAGCAGCACGAGCTCGCGCATGAGGCCGCCATCGGAGACGCGGCGCATATCGGCGGTGAGCTTGAGCCGGTGCAGACGGCCCGGGGGCAAGCTGATGCTGAGCACGGCGGGCGCCACCCAGCGCGGGGCCTGCACATCGACGCGGATGTAGCGCCGACCAGCGTTGGAGAGTTGCACCCATTCGTCGCGGCGCTCATCGAGGCTGAGCGAGCCAAAATCCACCAGGCGCCGGTCGGCCACGAGGCGGGGAGGCTGCGCGCCGAAGCCCTGAGGGTCGAGGATAGCGAGCAGCGCATCGAGCCCGGCGTGCGGATCCCCAGCGTTGGCGGCCACCAGGGCGCGCATATCGCTGGCGAGCTTGTTGCGCCCCCACAGGCGCTGCACCTGGTCGGGGAGGCTCTCGTAGAGCCAAGCGGCGGCGGCGTCCCAGTTGGGCTCGGCCCAGAGGGCCAGGGCGTGCTCATCGGCCAGGCTGGAGCCATCGGGGGCCTGGAGCGGCGAGCGGGAAGCGGGGGCGAGGATGGCATCCAGGGCGGCCACAAGGTCGGCGGCGGAGGGCCGATCCTCGGGGCGAAAGGCGAGCGCGCGGGCGATCAGGGCCTCGACATCAGGGTGGATGGATGGGTCGAGGCTGCGCACGAGCGGGAAAGGGTTCTTCGCCCCGCGCAGGAAGTCGGGCAGGTCGGCCCGGGTGAGGGCGGGCTGGTGGCCGGTGAGGAGCATGTGGAGCGTCACGCCGAGGGCATAGATGTCGGAGCGAGGCTCGGCCTTGCCGCGCCACTGCTCGGGGGGCGTAAAGCCGAGCGTACCGGCGAGTTGGGTGTGGCGGGGATCGGTCTCGGGGGTCATCGGGGTGGCCCGAGAGAGGCCGAAATCGATCAGCCAGACGCGGCCGGCGCTGTCGATGATAATATTGCCGGGCTTCACATCGCGGTGGAGCACGGGCTCGGGGCGCTTGCTGTGCATGTAGGCCAGGGCCGAGGCGACGTCACGCACGATCGGCAGCGCGATCGCGGCGGGGATGCGGCCACCCTGCTCGCTGAGGATCTGCCCGAGGTCACGCCCTTCGACGTACTTCATCACCAGGATGCCCTGCTCCGGCAGGAACTCGTAGATCTCAGGGATGTTGGGGTGGCCGGGGGTGTTGAGCGTAACCAGGAGCTGGGCCTCGCGGCGAAAGTTATGGGCGGCGAGCTCGCGGGTGCGGGCGCTCCAGGTGGGGTTGGGGCTATGGCGCTTGGCCACCGCGAAGCGCTGGAGCTGGCGGTCGAGCACCAGGTAGGCCTGGCCGAAGCCGCCGCGACCGATCGCCCGCTCAACCACGTAGCGCTCGCTCGGATCGATGCTGGCGCCAGCGCGCAGCTCTTCCTCGGGGGCGGCGTGGGTCTCGGGGCGAGGCAGGGGGCGCACGAGCCGTGGTGCTGGCGGCGGGGCCGCCGGGGCCGGAGGCTCGACCGGCGCCACGCGCGAGCCGCAGGCATTACAGAAGCGTGAGCCGACGGGGTTGCCGTGGCCGCATGCCGGGCAGATGACGGGGAAGTGGTCCATGTCAGGAGCCCGTCCCGCGGACGAAAATATTCGGCCAGGCGCGGAAGCGCGTCACGAAGGCCTCCCGGCCAATCTCAACGCCGTCCTGAAGGATCACCCGGTAGACGGTGATATCGCGGCCGCTGCGGGCCGTATCACTCTGGCGCACCGTCCCCCGGGGCAGGGTCGGATCGTCTACGTAGACGGGCTCGCTGGGTGCGCGCACCTCATTGCTCACAAACGGCCCCTCGAGGCGCACCTCGCGGTCGGGCCTGGTCCCGTAGAGACGAACGGTGAGGATCTGGGCGGCCTCATCGACCTCGGCCTGCATCAGGAGCCAGTTGCCGGTATCGTTGACGAACTTCAGGTCGGCCACGCCGGTATAGATCGAGGCGTCCATGCCCTGGCCATCGCCGTTGGGGCCAAGGCCGAAGCGATCGTACCAGCTGATGTAGAAGGCGTGGGCGTGGCGCTCCGTGATCGGGAGGCCAGCCCAGAAGGCGGCGCGGAAGACGGTGGTTGAGTCCTGGCAGACACCGCCGCCCCACTCTAGCTGGGTGCGATTGCCGATGATCGCATAGCCCTCGACGAAGCCGTTTGCGGCGTTCACCTCGCCGAGCTGGCGGTTGAAGGAGAACTCCTCGCCGGGGGCGATCAGTACACCGTCCATGCGAGCGGCACCGGCCTTAATATTGGTGATGCGGTAGGCTGCGGAGCCGGCGAAACTGCTGCGGCCCTCACCGACGAGTTCCACGATCCCGAGGGTGTCGAGGTTCTCGGCGGTGATGCGGGGCTGCAGCTCATCGACGGGCAGGGTGAGGGTGCGAGTGGTGGGGGAGGCGCTGAGCAGAAGATTCGCGAGCGACTCGGCGGCATCTTCCTGGCGCAGACGCCAGCCGGGCTTCCCTTCCTCGACGATGCGCACGGCGCCATCGGCGAAGCGCAGGCGCGGCTCGGCGGTGCCGGTATCCACTAGCTGGGCCAGGCCTTCCACGGCGCGGGTGAGGCGCTCGCGGTCGATCCGCACCTCGAGGCGACCATCAACCGGCTCCACCCGAAGCAACTCGGCCAGACGGTCGGGCGCCCAGATCCAGGCCTGCTCGCCGCGGCGCATCTCGATCGGGCTCTGGAGCAGCCCGGCGGCGTGGGCCTGAGCGGCGACGAGGGCCGCATCGCTCACGGCTGGATCGAGGGCGCGGGTGCGGATGGCTACCTCGCGGGGCTGGAGCTCACGCAAGGCGAGCAAGACATCGTTGGCGGTGGCGTCGACGAGCAACTGGGTACCGGGGGTGCTGGGCGTACCGACCACCCGCGCCGCGGCGAGGCTGAGGGCGGCATTCTCGGGGGCGCGCTCGATGCGCGGGGCGATGCTGAGGAGGTAGTTCTGGAGTGCCTGTTGATCGACGACCAGGCGGGGAGCGATCTCGAGTCCCTGGCGGTAGAGAGCGTAGAGCTCGCGGAGGCGGGTGACGGGGTCACCGTGGCGGCCCGCGCTGATAGCGGCCTGCGCGGCGGCATCAGTATCGAGATAGGCGCCGAGCTCGGCGAGCGCCGGGCGCCAGACCTGGCCAGCATAGCTGAGGGCAACAGGCTGATTCAGGAAGGCGGCATACCGCGCGCCGAGGCTGGCGCGGATCTCATCGCTGCGCATACCAGCCACCGGCTGACCCTGCACTGTCACGCCCGGGAGGGCCTGGTCACGGTAGACCAGGTTGAGCGCGTAAGGGAGGGCGAGCGGCGCGGCGAGCAGCAGGGCGAGCACGCCCACGAACAGCCAGCCACCGCCGCGCCGGCGCCCGGGGCGGCGCCCGGGGCGGCGCCGGGGTGGCCGCTGGGGCGGCTCAGGCTCGGGCTCCGGGGCTTGGGGCGGCTGCGCAGCGCGGCGGCGCTGGATGGGGCCGTACTCCTGGAAGTAATCGTCGATGGGCATGGGGCTGGGCTGTCCGTAGGTACTGTGGAGCGGAATCAGCATTCTGACGCGCCATGTGCCTGCCCATTGTACAAAACCTTCGCCCGCCACACAAGTTTGACAGGCGAACAAGTCTGAGGTATACTCCGGGGTGGTCCAGGGGGCCTCTAGCTCAACGGTAGAGCAGTTGACTCTTAATCAATTGGTTCAGGGTTCGAATCCCTGGGGGCCCACCAGAACAGGACGCGGAACCTCACACGAGGTTCCGCGTCTTTGTATTGGCCATGGAGCCAAACAGGAGCCAGCGTTTTCAAGCCCCCTCTCGGCCTGTCGCCCCGTGCCGGCCCACGCCTACACGGGCCGCTCTGACCAAACGGGCCAGCGAACTGCCCAGGCCCGCGCCTGCTGGATTGCGTGGAACCCGCCAACGGCGACGAGCGACAAAGGGGATACTCGATGAGCGCTACCGTTACAACGGGGACGGGTCGCGGGTTCTGGTGACGAGCAGCCAGGAGACGCGGTTGCACGTGTCATAGCTTGCGAAGCCCTCTCTCACTGCTTCTTCTTGGGCGCGAAGTGCTTTTGCGAGCCGGATAGGTTTTGTGGTGAATTGTGTAGTTATCGATCTTCGATCTACAAATTAATTGTATTGCTGTTGTTTATGTCTCCCCCCCCCCTTACTCTTACTGGGGTACGTAACGGCCAGGTAGGATATCCGGCATCGGATTGCGATGGAAGGTCATTTTCACGTTCGGGTAGGGGCCAGGCAGATCGCTCGGAC
>SFCB01000204.1 GCA_004367505.1 Chloroflexi bacterium OHK40
CGAAGCCCGTCCACCCTTGGCGTCGGGCTTGGAGCCTGCGCCGCCAGCGCGAACTGGCCGGCGCCGCTTAGCGTACGTGCAAGACGTTACGTCACACCCGGCGGTCTCCACAGGGTGCGGCGTATCTTGCTGCCACCCTCGCGTGCCGTGGTGTGGAAGCGCGCGGTTCCGGGGGCCCGACACCCTCCTGCGCAGGCTCCCGTGGCCGCCACCGGAGGCTTGCCCCGCCCGTGCCGTGGCGGTGACGCCCACCCCCGCGCAAGCGGGGGCGTGCTGGCGAGTAGAACGGTACGGCACACCCACCACCACACGGCAGCCGGGGGCGCTGCCGTGTGGCACGGAGGGAGGGGGCTCAGTCCCCGGTGTGGGCGGTCGCACGGGGCACCAGGTACAGGCGGTAGTGCTCAACGCGGGGCTGATCCTTCGGCCAGTCGGGGTTGATCAGCCGGGGCGCCGTCTTTTCGTCAAGCGGCATCGAGACGAACCAGGCTCCGTTGGGCCGGTAAGTGCTGACGGGCTCCCAGGTGCCGTCATCGGTCTGGCGGTGAATGAGCGCAATGCCGTCCATCAACTCGGTGCGCTTGTCGTAGGCGAGCGAGAGGGTGGGCAGGTAGTCTGCCGGTAGCGCGCTGTTGCTGCAGAGGGTATAGGCGTAGCCGCGCGCCTCGGCTCCCGTCGGCAGGCTGGTCGGTGTGCCGCCCGGGAGGCGCGTCGTGATGACGCGGATCGCGCCGTGGTGGGTGTTGAAGCGTGGGTACTCATCCTGGTCGTTGAAAAAGACCATCAGGTTGCCCTCGGATGAGCCCGGCGTGATCGGGGAACTGCCACCCGGCGAGTCGGTTGGTGGCCCGCCGCCCTGCGCGTAGGTTGCGATCACCCACGTGCCGTCGGCGAGCTTCACGAAGACGTGGCCATCGAGCGCTACTGGCTCGGGCGTGGCCATGCCAGGGCGGAGATCGATCCGCCGGTCTCCCTTCCCGGCCGGGCTATTCACCTGATCGAGCGGGAAGATGGCAACATGCTCGACCGCCGGCGTCTGAAGGGTACTGCCGTCGGACACGGTCACCTGCACGCTCACCTGCGCCGTGCGCTGCGATGGATCGCCGACCCGCTCGGGAATGACATCGATCATGGGAAAAGGGGTGGGCTCGACGGCGCGCCAGTCGAGCTCACCGATGAGCCGGCGGCCCTCGGGATCAGGGTCTGGCTCGAAGCGATCGATTCTGGCGACCAGCACCCGCTCGCGCCAGTCGATCCCATTGCCGATCAGGACGATCGTGTCGTTCGCCTCGGCGCCAAAGAGACGAAAGCCGCCGCCACGGAGTTGTTCGACCGTACCCTGCGCGATGATCGCGCCAGGAATGCCGTCGGCATCGAGATCCTTCAGGATGTATACCCAGCAGTGATCAGGGCGCACCTGGAGCGGGAGGCGTGTGAGCAGCAGTTCCTCAGACCACGTAGGTGTCGTGTCACCCTGCGAGAGGACGGCCACGTGAGGCAGTTCTCTGAGCGGAAGTGGTCCCTCCACCGGCTGAAACGCGAGTTCGCCGACGACATTGTGCTGGATGCGCGGGAAGCGCGGCACGCGGGGGCCGCTGACGCCATAAAAACCCTCGATCAGGCTATCCCACTCGGCCCGCTTGCCCTTCGTGCCGGCCTTGGCCGTCAGCTCACTGGTGCCTTCGAGCGTCGCCATGATCGACTCGACCGGCTGGCTGATGCTGGGCACCGCGAGGCTCCGGTTGCTCCGCCGGGCCTCGTTGGGCCCCTGGATTGCGTTGACATCCTCGGGAATGTATACTTCATGCACCGCGATGTAGTCGTCCAGCAGTTCCAGCGCGTAGTGCGCCCATTCGTGCACGAGCACCCGGTACCCCTCAGGCTCGTCCCAGGGGATGCTGCCCCGGTTGTTCTTCTGCCACATGCCCCGTCCAAGGCGGATGGGCATGTACTTCTTCTCGTCGTGGAGGCCGCCGACCCAGCTGCGGGGATGCAGGCGGTTCGAAGCCATCACCTGGATGTCGGCGCAGTTGAGCAACTCGGGGCCGCCGATGACCACCTGGCCGAAGGTCATCCACCCGTCGGTTACGTCGAAGAGGAAATCGGCTGCCCGCCGCGCCGCCCGCTCGACCATCATGACGTTCTGCATGCTCGGCCACCACTCGAAGCCGATCAGGACGTTGAAGAGGTAGAGATGGCTCTGGAAGAGCGGTTGCCCGGCGAGGTTCGTGTGGCCGTTGTGAGCGATCTCATAGCAGCGATAGGCCCAGGCCAGATCGTTGCCGAACATGGTCTCAAGCGCCGTGCCGGTGTCGTCGGCCGTTTTCCCGGCGATGTGATGAATGGGGACTAGGCGGTAGGTACCGGGGGCGGGAAGCGCTGCGGCCTGGGCAGCGTTACGTCTCCCGAGCTGGCGAAACCGTTCGTTGAACACCTCGTTCGCAAGCCGTGGGTCCTTGCTGTCGAAGATGCTGGTCTCTGTAAGGAGCACATCGTAGGGGCGTGGCTGAACGACGTGGGGTCCGGCGACCGCCCGGGGGTTAAAGTGATAGCCTGCGGGCACGGCGCTCATGGCGTGTTCCTCTCCTGGCATTGCTTGACGGCCCAGGCGGCCTCTCCGTGATCGAACAGATGGGATAGGGTTGATGTCCGAAACGCCATCGACTGATGACTCAGCGTTGCTCGCGCTCTGTGCAGTCCTCCGCTGGTTTGACCGTGACATGCTGGTTGCCCTTAGGCCTTTCGATGACGATCAGCTCGTCGCGCTGCTCGCGAGCGATCGAGTGCTTCCCGTGCCTGGCCGCTCCGGCGTCCTGCAGTTACGGGCAGAGGTGCGAAGCGACGCGCTGGCCCGCCTGCGGGCAAGCCAGCCCGGTGATGAGCTGCGGCTTCACGAGCGGGCCTTTCGCCACTTCGCTGCCTGGCTGGCTTCGACACCCCTCTCGGCACAGCGGCTCCTGATCGAGGACGAGTGCTTCTTTCATCTTGAGGCCTTACGCGCGCCCCTGGCCGAACGTCGGGAGTGGCAGCGGCTTGCTGCGCTTGCCGCCCTGGCCCGCGCCGCCCAGCCGGATCGTCCCGATCACCTTCACCTCCTGATCCATTACGAGGGCTTGATTGCCATCCAGAATCGGCACTACAGCGCTGGTGAACGGCTGCTTGGCGCTTTGCTTGCTCGTGCTGATGTGGCTCCCGAGTTGCGGATGCGGGCGACCAATGTGCTGGCGCATTCAAAGTGGTATCAATCACGCTACGAACAGGCGCGGGAGCTCTACTGGGAGGTGTATCTGCTGGCCGAGTCGTGTGCCAATCGCGCGTTTCAGGGCCATGCGCTGCGGAACATGAGCATTATCGATCACGAGTTGGGCTATTTTGAGCGCGCGCTTCAACTCAGCAAGGAAAGCTTGCATTGCTTCCAGCAGGGAGGGTACACCTACGAAGAGGCCCATGCCCGCTACTCGATTGCGAAGACCAATACCCAGCTCGGGCGCTGGCAGGAGGCCAGGGAGTACTTCGCGCAGTCCGAGGCGCTCTACAAGCGTCTCGGGGTCCAGGCCCAGCTGGCCAACGTCTACTGTCTGCAGGGCCTGCTTGCCTTCGCCACGGGCGATCTCGAGGCGAGCGAGGCGCTGTATACCAGGGGCATCGCGATAGGCCGCTCGCCCGAGCACGGCGATATTTCGCTCACCACGGACGGACTGTTGCTCCTCGGGCTGCTCTATCAGATCCAGGGGCGCTCCGGCCAGGCCCTCGCAAGTTTTGTCGAGGCGGCCACCCTCGCCCGGCAGACGGGGAACGCCCACGCCCACGCCCTGGCCCACTACCGGCGTGGGGCCGTGCTCGCCGCAAGTGGCGACACGGTGGCGGCGCTGGAGGCCTATGGTGCGGCGGTCGAGTTGGTGGAGAGCCTGCGTGGTGGGGCGGCCAGCGAGGAGGTGAAGCTGGGCCTGGTGGGCACTACCCAGCAGATCTACGAGGCCACCGTGCTGCTGCTCTTCGACCAGGGCCGCCACGCGGAGGCCTTTCACTTTGCCGAGCGGGCCCGCTCGCGGGCCTTCCTCGACATGCAGGCCCGCCGTGCGCCTGCACCCTTCGACGCCCCGGAGCAACCGGTGGTCACCCCGACTGAGCTGCAAGCCCGTCTCCCTGCCGATGCGCTGCTGCTCGCCTACGTAACCACCGGTGTGCTCCCCCAGGGAGAGCACATGCTCGCCCGCATCGCCGCCGAGAACCCTCACCTGCTCACCCACCTCGCCGCCCCGGCCCGCACCCTGCTCTTCGCCGTCACCAGCGATCGGCTGATGGCGGTAGATCTGAAGCTGAACCCGAACCAGCTCCGGCCCGATCCGGCCGAGCGCGCGCCTGGCCAGCGCTGGCTCGCCGAGCGCCGCCTGCGCGCCCTCTACGACCGTCTGGTAGCCCCTGTTGCCGGGCTCCTCGATGGCCGCGCCACGCTCTTCATCGCCCCCCACGGCCCCCTCCACCACGTGCCCTTCGCCGCCCTGCGCGCCCCCGATGGGCGCCACCTGCTCGACCGCGCCGGCCCCGTGATCGCCCTTGCCCCCAGTGGCACCGTGCTCGTGCGTAGTTGCCTCGACCGCTACGGATCTGCCGAGGGCGCCTTCCTCGCCCTGGGCTACAACGGCCAGGGCGTGCCCCTTCCTCGCCAGCAGGCCCACCTGATGCTGCGCCAGACCGATCGCGATGACCGCACGACCGCCCTGGACCATGCCGAGAGTGAGGCCCATGCCATCGCCGCGCTGATG
This sequence comes from Chloroflexi bacterium OHK40, assembly GCA_004367505.1. Taxonomy (GTDB): domain Bacteria; phylum Chloroflexota; class Chloroflexia; order Chloroflexales; family Chloroflexaceae; genus OHK40. The sequence goes on from SFCB01000204.1 coordinate 4,767, forward strand.
GGCGGTACGGCCTGGGCCGGCCCCGAGCCGAAGAGCGCTGCCCTGGCCCGGGCGGCCCCCGGGCTACGGGGCCTGCACATCGCCGGCCACGCCGTGTTCACAGCCGACGACCCCCTGGGCTCCTACCTCGCCGTCGGTGCCGAGGATCATCTGACGGCAAGGGACGTGATGGGGCTCCGTCTGGGCGCCGACCTGGTGACGCTGAGCGCCTGCGCCAGTGGCTTGAGCCAGGTGCTTCCCGGCGACGAGTTGCTCGGCCTGCTGCGGGCCTGGCTGCTCGCCGGGGCGGCCACCGTGGTCTGCACCCTCTGGGAGGCCTCCGATGTGGTGGCGCGCCTGCTGATGGAGCGCTTCTATGCGGCCCTCAGCGCGGGATCGCCGGCGGGCGCCGCCTTCCGCGAGGCGGTGGTAGAGGTGCGCGAGTTGACTGGCCGCGAGGTGGCGGCGATCTTTGCCCGCTGGCGGGCGGAGACGCACGTCTCCCCCGACTGGGTGGCGCGGGCGGTGGTGCCGCTCGACGAGTACGACACGCGGCCCTACGCCGACCCGCGACTCTGGGCCCCCTTCACGCTAATCGGCCGGCCTTGAGTAGGTACTACCTACGCCAGAGCCGTAGAGAGCGAGAATCTTGCAGCAGCGCTGTCGAGGCCGGGCGGCGCTCCGCGAGATCGGCTACAATAGGCTCCGGTGCCCCCGTGGCGCGCCCTCGAACAGGAGCCCCGCCATGAACGTGTTCGCCAACCCGGTGCTCGCCCGCGAGTTGCGCGGCCGCATCCGTGGTCATCGCGCCCTGCTGATCCTCGTGATCTACCTGACGATCACCGCTGCCGTTACCCTGCTCGTCTACGCCGCAGCCGCCAGTTCCTTCTCCAGCGGTATCAACGACCCGGAGGCGGGCCGCAGCATCGGCAAGGCGATCTTCATGACGGTGATGACAGCGTCGCTCATCCAGGTGTGCGTGATCACCCCATCGCTCACCGCCGGCACGATCTCCGGCGAGAAGGAGCGCCAGACCTATGATCTGCTGATCACCACCCTGCTCTCACCGCTGCAGATCGCGCTGGGAAAGCTCGCCTCGGCGCTCGCCTTCGCGCTGCTCTTGATCATGGCGGCGCTGCCCATGGCGGGCCTGGCCTTCCTCTTCGGCGGAGTCAGCGGCATCGAGTTGCTGATCGGCGTGCTCGGCCTGGTCGTGACGGCGATCTGCTACGCCACGATCGGCCTCTTCTGGTCCACGGTGATGCGCACCACTCTCGCCGCCACGGTGATGGCCCAGGGGACGGTGATCCTGGTGCTGCTCCTGGTGCCCTTCCTCTTCGTGGTGGGCACTATGCTCACCAGTTCATTCGCTGGCAACCAGGGGGTGCTGTATATCTACATCATGGGGCTGCTGCTCAGCTTGCACCCGTTCATCGCCCTGGGGATCACGGCGGCCTCGCTGGCCAGCGGCGAGAACCCCTTCTTCTTCGACGTTCCGTCCAGCACCGGGCCGGTGATCGTCCCCTCGCCGTGGATCGTCTACATCGTCATTTCGCTGCTGCTCACCGCGCTCTTCCTCGTGCTGGCCGTGCGCCTGCTGCGCCCCGTCCAGTACGAACTGCCCCGGCGCAAGCAGTCCGCGCCCGCCGAGGGGTAATGCTCTCGCCGGGCTGAAGTGGGCACGTCCAGCCGGCGGGGGAACCGGCCTATGGTACCCCAATCAGTTCTACTGCGTCGATCTCGGCCCAGTTCGCGCCGGGCCGCTGGTCGACCGTCAGGCGCACTGCCGTGACGCGGGTGAGCGTCTGCTCGAAGGTGATCTCCAGGATGGCCGGGCAGGACTCGCTCCGCGCCGGAGTTGCGGTGTAGACGGTCGTGGCCTCGCCGCGCTCGTCGATCAGCTCGACCTTGCTGATAAAGCCAGGGTTGTAGCTCTGGTGGATGTTGACACCCACCGCGAAGACGGGGGCGCGAAAGCGCAGTTCCAGGGTCTCCAGGCCGTTCGGATCGGCCGCAGCCCAGGCATCGGGGCTATCCTGGCAGGCGCTCACATCGGGGCGACCGGTGGCCCCAGCCGGGTCGTAGTCGGGCGCGTAGAAGCTGCTAGCGCTGGCCTCGGTGGCCCACTGGCGCACCACGTCGGCCGGAATGGGCGACGGCGCGGCGGTAGCCTCGGGCCGGGCGGCCTGGGCCGTCGCGGCGGCCGCCTGGTCTACCCGCAGGCGCAGTGCGGTGATGGCGCTATACTCGCCGCTGTTGTCGCTCACCCAGACGACGCCGCCGGGCGCTACGGCGATGCCGTTGGGCAGGCTGAACTCGCCGGGGCCGGGGATGTTGCCTGGGGCCACGGTACTGCCGCCACTGGCCACAACGCGGCCATCGGGCGCGAGCTTGACGATCCCCGAGGCGTAGGTGGCCAGGTAGATATTGCCCTGACTATCGAGGTCGATCGCGCCGGCGGCCAGGCGCTGGGGCGTGGCCGGGTCGCCGAAGCGGGCCAGTTCGCTGCCATCGGCGCCAAGCTTGACGACGGCGCCGCTGAACGACTCGGCCAGGTAGATCGTGCCCGCCGCATCTACCGCGAGGTCGGCGGGGGCGAGGTCGGCGGGCAGTTCGATCCGGCCGAGGGGGCGGCCATCCTCGCTGAAGCGCAGAACGCTGCTGACTACCCGGCCGCTCTCTGGCCCGGGGCGGGTGTCGAGCGCATAGACGCTGCCGTTGGGGCCGAGGGCGATGCGCTGGGGCGAGGAGAGGCCGAACTGGCCTGGCCCGTCCCCTGCTTCGCCCCAGCGCTCCACGAAACTGCCATCGGCGCGGAAACGTGCCACGGCATTGCGCCCGTAGTCGGCCACGTAGAGGTCGCCGTCGTCGGCGCGGGCTACGTCGTAGGCGTCGAGGAGCTCATCGGCGCCGAAGCTGCCCACCAGTTCGCCGTCGGGGGCGAAGATCCAGATGCCCCTGCCGCTCTCGGCGAGGTAAACGGTGCCGTCGGGGGCGGCGGCGAGGCCCCGGGCGGAGACGAAGCGCGCCTGTGGGGGGCCGGCGCTGCCGCCGAGGCGGAGCACGAAACCAGCGGGGCCTTCGGTGAGCAGGGCTGGCTGGGCTGCCGCGTCGGCGGGGGGTGGGGTTGGCTGTGGCGGGGCAAAGAAGCGCAGGCTGGCGACAATCGCCTCGTAGGTGGGGGCCTGGCTCGCCCACGCGCCGGGGGCCGCCTGGCCGAGCACACGCACGGCCACGTCGGGGGTGAGGATCACACTCAGGCGGCCCGCCCCACCGGGCGCGCTGAGGTCAGCCGCGAGGCCAGGCCGGCCATCGACCGTGATCGTGGTGGTGGCGCTGATGGTGTAGCCGGCCTCCTGGGCGGCCCCGCTGCTCACCTCGAAGAAGGCCTCCGGGCTGCTGGCCGCGGCGGCGCCGTACTGGGCCACAAGCGCACCCAGCGGCGTGGCATCGATCGAGAGCAGCAGGGCCTCGCCGGGGCTGTCACTGGCGAGGGCGGCCTCGCTGGGCGCGAGGGCGATTGTCCCCGAGACGACGCGGCTGGCCCAACCAGTGGGGTAGGCAAGCTCCAGGCCGGCCACATCGACACGCAGGGTGCCACCCAGCACCGGTGGCGCCGCAGTCGGTGAGGGGGCCGGCACGAGGGGCGGCGCGGCGGTGGGCTCACTCGGGGGTGAGCCAGGGAGAGCACAGCTCCAGAGCAGGATGGCAAGCAGTAGCGGGGCGATGCGGCGCATAGGCGCGCTCCTCACGGCGGGGGCGGTGTGCCGGGATTATAGCACAGGCATGCGGCCCGCCGGCCAGGCTGCCGCCAGGTGCCGCCCGGCGCCGCGTTCTACGGCGTGAGCCGGTGGAGATCGCGGGGGAAGAGCGTGGCCTCACGAATGTTCGGCAGCTCCAGCAGGCGCATGAGCAGCCGCTCCAGGCCGATCGCGAAGCCGCCGTGGGGGGGCATGCCGTGGCGGAACGCCTCCAGGTAGCCCGCGAACGAGGCCACCGGCATACCGCGCCGCTCAAGCGTCGCCAGATAGTCTTCGTAGCGGTGCAGGCGCTGACCACCGCTCACCAGCTCCACGCCCCGGAAGATCAGGTCGAAGGCGTTGGAGTAGAAGGGCCGGGCGGGGTCGGGCGCCGTGTAGAAGGCTCGCTGCTCGGTCGGGTAGCCTGTCACGAAGAGGAAGTCGGAGCCGTAGCGCTCGCGGGCCCACGCGCCCAGCAGCCGCTCGTGAGCTGGCGCCAGATCGGGCGCGCCGCGCAGATCCTCGCCGGTACGCTCACTGAGGAGCTCCAGGGCCGCGCTGAAATGGATGGCCGGGATGGGCGAGGGGATCTCCGGAAGATCCAGCCGTAGCAGCGCCAGCTCGGGGCCGCAGCGCGCAGCCATGGTGGCGAGGATCTGGCGCAGCACGGCGGAAAGCGTCGCCATCACGTCGTGATGGTCGGTGATAAAGCCCTGTTCGACGTCGAGGGAGGTGAAGCTATTGATGTGGCGCGGTGTGTCGTGGGGCTCGGCGCGGAAGACAGGGCCTACCTCGAAGACACGTTCGAAGACACCGACCATGATCTGCTTGTAGAGCTGGGGGCTCTGGGAGAGGTAGGCCGGGCGGCCGAAGTAGTCGAGGCGGAAGACGTTGGCACCGCCCTCGGTAGCCGCGCCGACGATCTTGGGGGTCTGAATTTCGGTGAAGCCCCGTTCGGTAAGGGCGGCGCGGAACCCCTCCATCGTGGCGGCCGCAAGGCGGAAGATCGCCCGCTGGCGGGGGTGGCGTAGCGCCAGCGGCGCGTGGTCGAGCATGGTGGGCAACTGGGCCCTGATGGCCGGGCGGAACATGTCGAAGGGCGGGGCCTCGGCGGCCCGGCTGAGCACCTCGATCCGCGCGGCCCGAAGCTCCACCCCACCCGGCGCCTGGGGCTCGGCGACCGCCTCGCCCATGACGGCCAGCACCGACTCGGCGGGCAGGGCGTCGAGCCCGGCGGCCGTGGCCGGGTCGTCGAGCACCACCTGCGCGGTGCCGCGCCCGTCGCGCAGCACCAGGAAGCTCACGTGGCGCAGGCGGCGCAGGCGGTGGAGCCAGCCCTGCAGCAGCACCTGCTCGCCCACGTGGGCCGCCAGATCAGTCGTCCAGATCCGTTCCATTGCGGTGTCCCTCCACAACGGTCCAGACGCGAGAGGCCGCGTCTGAACAAAACACCCCCCGCTCGTCGTGCGGACGAGGGGGGGGCTCGTGGTGCCACCGCAGTTTGCCAGCAGTCCTGGAGGGGGCTGCCGGCCTCGGAGCCCGCTAACGGAGGCTGGCCGGGGGAGCTTACTAGCCAGGAGGGCCCGCAACACCGAGTGTGGGCGCCGTAGGGGGCGCACACATCGGGCTGCCCGCATTCTTCTCCCCGCTCGGGAGGGTCTTCACGAGGAGTACGGATACCGCCTTCACAGCGCCGGCGGCTCTCTGGGATCCGGCTGGCCTCGCTACTCGTCTCCGTCGTCGCGTTGCTGGTAGGGTAGCAGGAGTGGCCAGGCTCGTCAACCCGTCAAAGGGCTGAGGGTGTGGCGAAGGGAGCGGCGCCTTCCCGGGGTCGGATCGGGCTGTCAGTGTTCCGTCGTTTCGGCCTTGATAAGCGCCTTGATCACAGGACTTACGCGGTGGGTCTGAGTTCAGGTGGACAGGCACGGAGCGGCGCCGGAGGAGCCTCGCCTGCTCGTATCACCGCAAGCTGCCACCGTTC
>SFCB01000103.1 GCA_004367505.1 Chloroflexi bacterium OHK40
GCGCAAAGCCGCCATTACTACCTCACCGAATCGCCGCTAGCCTTGCGCATTCGTGCGGAGATTGCCTGAGCTCGCGCACCGATACCTTTAGCGCGAAGCCAGCAGATAAGCTCATTCGGCCAGACGGAGGCCAGGCAGCCAGCCCGTAGCGAGAATGAGGTGTAGGTGGCGCATCTGTGCGGGCATCGAGTGAGCGCTAGTTGCTCAGCGACGGCATGTAAACGTAGTTCACCGTTGGGGCGCTGATGCTGGCGAACTCGAGGTCGTCAACCCTTACAAATGTGCTCATAGAGAGCTCGACCCGCAGTTCACGGATCGGCCCAAGGGCCCCACCGCCATCAGCCGGGCTAGCGCTGCTCGCCTCCACCACCCCCCAGCGGTGTGCGGGAAGGTCGATCGGCCTACGGAGCGTGCCATTCACGCCGACGAAGGTGATCACCACCGACCTGACCTGCTGACTCGTGGCCTGTATCTGGAAACGCACAGCCCCCGCTGCGGCCCCAACCGACCGGGGGCTGACACGGACGGACGCCCCACCGTAGAGATAGAGCACATGCGGCTGGCTTGGCGCTTCTGCGATGTCGGAAAGGTCGGACAATCCGCAGCCCGACCCGCTTCGAAAGTCGCACCTATCGAAAGCGTAGCTCAGATCCGGGTCGAGCCCCGGCTGGCCGTCCGGCTGCGTGAAGTCGTCGCGCACCGCAGTGACGGCGCCCTGAGCCCGAAGCGAGGGCGTAGGCATGCGACTCATCATGGCTGCGAGCACTACGAGCGACAGGACGAAGCTGATCACGCCGAGATTGAAGGAACGCTGCATATCGCTTTCTCCTATGCACGAGCGCCGGGGCGCGGATAGGCCGCGCCCCGCAGACGCTTCATTGATCAGCGCACGATCACGACAGTGGCCTCCACCGTGCCGTTGTTGGTGAAGGTAGCGGAGCGCAGGTCAAGCGTGCCAGTGCCTGCTATACGCCCGTTCGCCTCGTTGACAAAAGCGTTGTCAAGGTCGAGGAGGCGGCCACTATCAATCGTGATGACGCCGCTGTTGTTGCCACCTCCGTCGAGGCGAAGCGTGCCGCTTTGCACACGGAGGGTGCCACTGTTGGTGAAGGCGACGTTGATTGCGGAGACGCCGCTGCCCCCACTCTTCACAATGCTGCCGGCGTTGATCAGCGTCCCCGCGCCATCGAGCGAGATGCTGACATCGTTGCTGAAGGTAAGGCTCGCCCCGACCCGGTTCACGAATACTGCCCCGTTGCGCAGCTGGAGCCCGCCGCCCAGTGTGACAGCGCCTGAGTTTTCAAGTCGCTGCCGGTCGAGAATCTTGAAGCTACCGCCCAGATCGAGCCCGCCGTTGACGACCGTTGTCCCCACTCCGGCCAGGACACCGCTCTGCCACGTAAAGCCTCCGTTGAGGGTCAGAGAGACATCAGCCGTCAGGGTGCCGCCGGTCATCGTCAGCGACCCGGTGAGGATCGATGTCTGGAGGATGGTCAGGTTCCCACCGGTGACGCGCAGCCGCTCATTAGCATGCAGGCTGCGCACCTGGCTCTGCACATAGCCGTCGACGATCACCGTCAGGTCGCCCGGCACGTCGAGCAGCACGTTCTGGGCGGGGGTGGGCAGGTGATCCCCCTCCCAGTTCAGGGGGTCGGCCCAGCGGGTCCCATCGCCGCCGCCATCCCAACGCGCTGTGGTGGCGTCTTCTGGCCGGCTGAAGTCGAAGAACATGCGCACCGACCAGCCAGGCTTTGGCCCGATCCCGCGGAAGGTGCGAGTCTCGCCGCTGGCCCGGTCGTAGGCAACCGCGACAAACGGCTCATCCTGTGGGATGATCGGGACAAAGGCATAGCCGCCGGCATCGACAAGACCGGTGAAGGCGATCGATGAGCCGCGCGAGAAGACCTTGACGAACATACGCCGCGGCGCTTGCGCCTGAGTTGTTGTCGGCGGTGGATTAGCCGGAACACGCACATTCGCATAGCCATTACCGCCTGTCACCGGAGCTGCACCCATGCCGGGCTCCGGGTTCTGTTCACCGGTCTCGCTGCCGGGATTGGGCTGCGGGCCATTATTTCCGTCCGGCTTGTTGGGGGGGGCAGTGCCGTCTTCTTCACAGTCGGGGAGCGCCAGCAACTCTCCGAGCAGATCGGCCAGGGTTCCATAATGTTCAGCCAGAGCCCTTCCATCCTCATTCTCGCGTAACCGATTGTGTTGTGCTTCATTTGCCATAGAATCAAATTTCAACCTCTCAGCAAGGAGCCGTTGCCGCTCTGCTTTGGTCAGGCAAGGTGGGGAGGCACCAGGGGCAGATGGTGGTAGCGAACCGCCGCCTGAGTCTGGGGCTAAGTTGTCGAGATCTTCCAGCGCCTCCCGAGTTTCAGGGTCGGTACTATCCTGAAGCCGCTCAATCTTCTCCTGGGCCTCATCGATCTGCCCCAAAGAATGCTCGCGCCAGTCGCTCGGCAGTGTGGGCGGGTTAAGCTCGGGGGGGAGATTCTTGATGGTCTCCTCAACCTCTTCAAGCGCCTCCAGCATGCCCGCCCCAGGAACCCCGCTCTGCGGCAGCGGCGGTGCGACAAGCACGCTGAAGGGGCCGACAACGGCATTGGTGCTGAGATTGCGGAGCAGCACCAGGGCCGAACCGGGTACGCAGTTCGGTATGACGGTCAGGAAGTACTGTTGCCCAAACCGGATGGCAATAACACTACGGTTCGTGATCCGGCGACCGTCGGCGCAGGTCCACTCAGCGAGATTGCCGGCCGATGAGAAGGGGTTAAAGCCGGAGACTGGAAACTCGATCTGGGTGCCAGGCGGCCCGCCGATCGCAGGGGTGGTCTGGGCTGGAGCCGCTCCCTGAGGCGTCGCCTGCATCCCCAGCACCATAGCGGGCAGAACCGGGTCGGAGACGACATCATTATTTGGCGCGACGCTGGCAGTATTCACCACTACGATCTCATCCACCCCATCGTCGTCCACATCAGGCATGATTCGATAGGTGACCACCGCCTGTCCTGGCTGCACCCGCTGGCCAAAGCCGGCCGAGGAAATCTGGAGCGGTTGGGAGATTGGGGCGCTGCTCGTTACCTCCTGGGCGCCGAGAAAGGTCACACCCATCGCATCCCAGTCGAACCCCGTGCGGGCGGTGATCTCCTGCTGGCTACGCTCCACCACGCTGACTTGAGTGCCGTTGGGCAGCGCGCCAGGCGGGATGGTGATCACGCTGCCGATCTGGCTGGCCAGCGTCCCACCTGCTGCGCCCACAGTGCCGCTCTGCGCCGGGCTGTGCACGACGGAAACCCGCACGCTCCGGGTGGTGCTTCCGCCAGGCCCGCGCGCGGTCGCGCTCAAGGTGAGCGGACCGGCGGGCAGCGCCCTGGCGTCGAGGAAAGCCCGGAAGCCGTCAGCGGGGGTGCTGTCGGTGCCGAGCACCGTAGCGCCTGCGATAAAGGTCACGCTGCTGATCGTGGCCAGATCGGTTGGGGCTATGCCGAAAAGGCTGGTTCCGGCCAGCGTCCAGCCGTCGCCAGGGCTGGCGATGGCGAAGGCCGGCGGACCATGCGGGGTGCTGAGCATTGGCATGAAAAGGGAGTAGCGCACCGTCTGCTGCGGCGTAAGGGCGAGCGCCGGCCTGGCCGCAAGTGGCAGCGGGTGCGGCAGCAGAGCCAGCGCAATCAGCAGCGTCAACATGGTTCGCCAGGGGGACGAGCACATAGGGATGCTCCTCGGCAAGCGATAGTGATAGCGGTTCCAGAATGAGGCCAAGCGAGAATGGGGGTCAGCCGTGACAACGGCACAGTTGTAGGGACGGGACGTTTCCAAAACCGTTCCCACCCTCTGAACAGCTTTGCTACGCGCAATGCGCACTGGAAACGGTTTTGAACACGATGCGCGGCTACTATCGGCGTGCCCGTAGCCTCACCCCGCCTATCGGGCCGCGGAGCGACGGTGGCCACCTTTCTTTCGCCGCAGAGAACCCCGTAACCTATGAATCGCAAACTCGCGCTGCCGGCAGTGCTGCTCACCTACCTGTTCGCGCTGGCCCTCGTCATCGCCGCCGGGGCGCGCGCCGATGAGCATGGGCCACGTCTGTTTCTTCCGCTGCTCAGCGAGCCTGGCGCGGCCCCTATGGGCGCGGGTTCCTCCGGCGGGCCGATCGCTGTCAGTCCCGGCGGTGATCTGGTCTGGGTGGTCAACCCTGACGCGGGGAGCATCAGCGCGGTGGATGCGAGGCGCAACGCCCTGGCAGCGACAATCAGCGTCGGGGGCGAGCCGTGGGCGTTAGCCCTCACGCCGGATGGCAGAACGGTGCTGGTGCTCGACCGGGCCGGCGGGCAGTTGGTGGCCGTCGATGCGGCCCGGCGCGTCGTTCGCGCACGCTTGCAACTCGGGGCCGAGCCTGGCCAGGTGCTTGCGCACCAGGCCGGCGACTGGGCCTATGTCACCCTGCGCTCGGCCGACGCGCTGGCGATCATCGACCTGAACACCCTCAGCGTGCTGCGGCGCGTGGCGCTTCCGCCGCATCCCTACGCCCTGGCACTGGCCGGCGACGGTGCACGGCTGTACGTCACACACCAGCAGGCCCAGCCAACCCGGCCGGGCGGGATGGCTGAGGACGACGGGGCGGTGGGGCTGGTGAGCGTGCTGGACACCGCGGGAGAAGTGCTGGGCCAGATTCAGCTCCCGCCCGACGCGCACGGTTTCGCCAACCAGCTCGCCGGGATCGCAATCTACGCTGGCCGGGCCTGGGTGCCGCACATCCGCGCTGCACCGGAGCTGCCCAACCAGCTCTCCAGCATCGTCTTCGCCGCCGTCGCCAGCCTGGATCTCGCTGCGGGCGCCGACGACCCGGCCGCTCGGCTCAGCCTGAACGACGAGGAGGTCTTTGGCTCGCCGGTGAACAACCCGGTCGCCGCGGTGCCTAGCCCGGACGGGCGGTTGCTCTATATCGTGCTGGCGGGCAGCGATCTGGTGGAAGTGGTCGACGTGGCCAGCCCGTCCGCCCCACGGTTAGTCGGCTTCATCCCGGCCGGGCGCAACCCGCGCGGGATTGCCCTCAGCCCGGATGGCCGACGGGGCTATGTGATGAGCTACCTCTCGCGGGCGATGACGGTGCTCGACCTGGAGCATCGCACGCTGGTGACCGAGATTTTGGTGGCTGCGGAGAGCTGGGATGCCGCCACACTCCAGGGCGCCATCCGCTTCCATACTGCCGCCGACCCGCGCATGTCACGGGCGGGATGGATCTCGTGCGCGAGCTGTCACGCCGATGGCGGAACCGATGGTGTCACCTGGCTCCTCACCGATGGGCCGCGCCAGACCCCTCCGCTATGGAATGCGGGGGAAACCCTTCCCTGGCACTGGTCGGCCGCCCTCGACGAGCCGCAGGATATCGAGGGGTCGATCCACACGCTCCAATTTGGCCTGGGCCTGGCGCCGGGGAGCGATCCGCCTCTGCTGGGTGCCCCCAACGTCGGGCGAAGTGCCGACCTCGATGCGCTCGCCGCCTTCCTCAGGCGCGGATTCACCGCACCTGCTGTGCCGGAGCCGCCGGGCGGTGTTGCACGAGGCCGCACATTGTTTGTGGATTTAGGCTGCGCCACATGCCACAGCGGGCCGAATTGGACACGCAGCGCCCTCCCCGGCGCCGCGGGGACGCTGGACCCCGATGCGAACGGCATGGTAGACGTGGTGCTAACAGATGTCGGTACCCTCAACGAGGCCGACATCCGTGGCGCGAGCGGCTTCGACGTGCCCAGCCTGCTGGGCGTTGGGCGCACCGCGCCCTATATGCACGACGGATCGCTGTCTACACTCGTGGCCGTTCTTTCCTCGGGCCACCCACAACCAGGCCGTCCGGCTGTTCCACTCCCCGCAGACGATCTTGCTGCGCTGGCGGCGTTCCTCCAGTCGATCGACTCGCTGACCCCGGCACTGCCATCGTAGGGAACGCACCCATGGCAAGACGTCCTCTACTCTAATAGAAGAGACGCACAGCTCACCTATGGACAAGCTGACCTCTACCACGCGACGGATCACCACAACCCTCTTCGTCACCCAGAGTCTGGCCTCGGCCGGCTACATCGCGATCATCGCGGTAAACGCAATCATCGGTGCGGAGCTGAGCGGCAATGCTGCCCTAGCCGGCCTGCCAAGCACGCTGATGTTAGGCGGCGCGACCGCGGTTGCTTACCCGGCCGGGCGCTTTATGCAACGTTTTGGGCGGCGGCCCGGGCTGGCTCTGGGCTTCTTCGCCGGCATGGTTGGCATGCTCGTCAACGGTGCCTCGGTGGTTTGGGACTCGTTTGGGCTGTTCCTGCTCGGGCTGCTCATCCTCGGCATGGCGCGCGGCACGACCGACCAGAGCCGCTATGCGGCCGCTGACGCAGTGCCGATGAGTCAGCGCGCTCGTGCCATCAGCACGGTCGTCTTGGCTGGGACAGTTGGAGCCGTGTGCGGCCCCGCCCTTGTCGGCCCCCTCAGCCAGTTCGCGCGCGCGCTGGGCCTGGCCGAGCTCAGCGGCCCGATGTTTGGCAGTTCGGCGCTCTTTGCCCTCGGCGGCCTGCTCATCCTGCTCCTGCTGCACCCCGACCCGCACACGCTCGCGATCCAGCGCGGCACCGATGTTGGTCCAGCAGCTCAGCCGACGGTAGGTGGGAGCAGCATGATCGTGGTGCTCCGCCAGCCACTGGCCCGGGTTGCCCTCGCCTCAATGGCCTTCGGCCAATTGGTGATGGTGCTAGTGATGAGCGTGACTTCGCTGCATATGCACCACCATAACCACGGGCTGGGAGACATCTCACTGGTGATTAGCGCGCACACCCTGGGGATGTTCGGACTCTCTGCAGTCAGCGGGATACTGGCCGACCGGATCTTCCGCCCGCTCGCCACAGTGCTTGGCGCGCTACTGCTGATCGCCGGATCGCTCGTTGCGCCGCTCTCGCTGCTCACCCCCTGGCTGGCCCTGGCACTGTTCCTGATCGGCCTGGGCTGGAACTTCTGCTACATCGCCGGCTCGTCTTTGCTTGCCGACGCACTGGAGCCAAGCGAGCGCGGGCGCATCCAGGGTGCGAGCGAACTGCTCGTTAACCTGGCTTCGGCTAGCGGCAGCTTCTGCAGCGGTTTTGTCCTCGCCAGCTTCAGCTATGGCTGGCTCTGCACACTCGGCGCGCTGATCGCTCTGGCGCTGCTCCTAACCACCCTCGTGCAGACCCGCCAGCCGCAGCCTCACCCCATTGAGGTATAACGATCCGATCTTCGTCCACCGTTAGCTACGCATTGAGCCATCACGGCCTATGGGCATTTCAGTTCCCGGCCTATCCAAAGGCGCGCTCGGGAAAGACAACTCAGCCGCCAGGGCCGCCGCAGTCGCCCACATATCGCCCGAGCTACCACTGGCCTGCGCCATCGCCGCCACCTCAGGCGGTAGCGTGGCGGCGATGGCTTCCAGCTGCGCGCCGGCCAGATCGCGGCGCAGCTGCGAATTAGTGACAAACTCGAGCGAACTCATCTGCGCGTACACTTCGACAGCTCGTCTGCCCTTACCTTGATCGGCAAGCAGGAGGGCGATGCCGGGCAGGGCAGAGATGAGAACGATCACACTATGGTTAGCGAGGGCGAACTGGAGAGCCTCGGAGAAGTGCCGCTCGGCGATGTCGGGCTTGCCCAGTCGACGCACCGCATACCCCTGGCAAGCACGCACCAGTGCCACCCTCTCCTGGTCGTTGATCGCTGCAAACAGCGCTTTACTTTCGGATGCCAGCCGCTCTGCGTCTACGTAGCGGGCCTCTACCAGCGCCAGGTAGGCGAGGAGCATTAAACCCAGGGCGACCGCGTCGAGCCGGTCAGCGCTGCGGCTCTTTGCAAGATACACCTCCAGCTGGGATGATGCGGCGCGATACCGCCCCAACTCCAAATTGATCGTGGCCAGGCTGGCAAGAGGATCCACAAATGGGGGCGTGAGTGCCAGCTCGTCAAATATGGCCGCGCTGAGTTGGATGACGGTATAAGCCTCGTGGAAGCGGCCCATGTACATGTGCAGCATCCCCAGGGCCAGTTGCCCATAGGCCGTTTTGGCCCGATCCTTCAGCCGCTCATATAGCCCAATCGCCTCAAGGGTCAGCTGCCGGGCGGCCTCGAACTGCCCTTGATCGCGAAAGATGTCGCCCAGCCGCTCCAGCCCATGTGCGTAGCCGATGTCGTCGCCTAGCGATCGGTAGCGGGCGAGGCTAGCTTCATAATGCGCCCGCGCCAGCGCGAGATCACCGACGCGGTAGGCGAGACTGCCGAGGCCCAGCAGTACATTGGCTTCGCCCCAGGTATCGCTGAGCGCCTGGGAGCGCAGCAGGGCCTGCCGAAACGCCGCCTCGCCCTTCGTAAAATCGGCCTGTGCGTAGTAGAGACGGCCCTGCTGGAGGTAGAGAAGCGCGCGTATTGACTGCTGCTCGTCATCAGGTAGCCCGGCTTGTTCCAACACATCCAGGCTTTGCTGGAGCGCCCCCTCACTTTCTGCCAGGCGCCCCAGCAAACGCGCAAAGGTGCCTTGCCAGACAAGCGCCAGAGCTACCACCTGCCGCGCTACTGGTGTCTCATTGGCGGTGGCCCGCAACTGCTGAACCACGTTGCCATATACCGCCGCACCTTCCTGGTAGCGGTTGCGCCGCTCGTAGAATAGCCCCAGACAATTCATAGACCGAGCCAGCCATTCAAGCCGAGTATGAGCGATGGCCCAGCGCCAGGCCGCGCGCACATTGTCAAGCTCCGGGTCGATCTCGGCGAGGGCCGCCTGGCTGTGCGCCCCTTTCAGCCGGGCCTCTTGCGCACTGAGCAGCGTGCAGTAGAACAGGCAATGCCGCTCACGCCCGCCCTCGCCCCGATCTGGTGTCTGCGCGAGGCGCTGAACGGCGTATTGACGCGCCAGTTCGTGTAGTGTATAGCGACGGCGCCCTTCAGCTTCCCCCTCCACCTGCAGGAGTGATGTATTGACCAGATCGCGGAGCATTTTAGCGATGCTGACGGGCGGCGGATCGGGGCGCGCCCGCAGCCCGTTGCTGCGGCTGCACCATATAGCGGCGTTCGGTGGATGTACATCGACAACCGCCTCAGCGGCCGTGCGGGTGAATCCGTTATGGAACAAAGAGAGCTGGACAAACAGCTGTTGCGCCAGCTCGGTCAACAAGCCCCACGAGTGGTCAAAAACGGCGCGCATACTACGCTGGCGGGCGGGAAAGTCGCGCAGATCAGTCTCCAGGAAGTCGAGACCCTGCGCCGTGGCGTCATAGCGGCCGAGTTCAAGCGCGATTTCGGTCGGGCTTAATACGGCAACCCAGGATGTGGCCAGCAGAATGGCCAGGGGCATGCCTTGCACCAGGCGGCAGATCTGAACAACTGCCGCAACATTGTCGTCGGTCACATCGAAATCGGCCCGTACCCGACGGGCGCTCTGCACAAAGAGAGCGACCGCACTGCTTCGGCGGGCATCGGCCGGCGATATGCCATCGTCCTGGGGGATGTCGATACCATTCAGGGCATAGAGCTGCTCGCCTTGAAGGCGGATACGGGAGCGCGAGGTGACGAGTATTTTAAGCTGTGGCGCGGCATGAAGCAGGTCATACACCAGAGTGGTGCCCTGCAGTTCTGGCGCGTCTGTCGGGGGTGGGGCGTCGATCAGATGCTCGAAGTTGTCGAGCACGAGCAGCAGGTGTTTTAAGCGCAGGTAGTCACACAGCTGCTGGTACGGCGCCCCGTCGGCGTGAAACGACACGTTGAGCGCGTCAGCGATCAGCGCGATGATGGCATAGGCTGTATCGACTCCCGCCAGGGAGATGAAGTGGACTCCGTGTGGGAAGCGATCGTGAAGCGTTGTTGCTACTTCGACCGCTAACCGTGTTTTGCCGATCCCGCCGGGGCCGAGCAGCGTCACGAGTCGCACGGCCGGATCGCTCAGAAGCGATGTCAGATCCTCCATCTCCCTTACGCGGCCGACAAACGGGGTAAACGGCGCGGGGAGGGGAGGGTTGGGCTGGCGATGTGTCAGCGGCGCGTCGTATCCGGGAGCAGTCACGATGGGATGGCGCTGCTCAGGCCGCTCCGGCAGCAGATGGATCAGCGCGGCCTCAGCGCGATCATGTAGCTGTAGAGGGGCCATCCTTGCGGCGTTTAGCAGCGCATCGGCTTCGGCGCGATCCCTCAGGGCACCCTGCTGCTGAAGCCAGCCGATAATGGCGACCACACGCTCACGGGCTCGGGGGCCGGTCAGGCGGCGTCCTTTGCACATCGCCGTGATCACGGTCGGTGCCTGCAGAATACCCTCTGCGAGCCTGGACTGACTCAGGCCGTGTTTGCGGTGCAGGTATTGGCTCAGTAAATCTCCAAAGGGATGTCCCATACATTCCCTCTTCGAAACTGCTCAAGGTTTGAGCAAAAATGAGGCTTGCGTTGAACACGGCAACGATGAGATGTTGGACATCGCCAAATACAGCGGGACTCTAGCACAGGGCGAGCGATGTCGGCATCAGTTGCGCGAACGAGATCTACGAATGAGGGTGCCTAATGCTCATTACGCTTCCGCAGTGGGCCGTTCGCCTCAAGCAGCCGCCCGCTGCAATTGAGCAACCTCCCGTCGGCGTGGCGGTGGCTGTACTCGGCGAGCTAGTGGTGCTCGTGGATGGACAGGCGCCTCCGCTGCGCCGCAAAGATCGAGCGGTGATTGCCTATCTGGCGATCATGGGGCGGCCCCAGCATCGCAACACGTTGATTGACCTCTTTTTTCAAGAGGCCGAGGACCCCGCCGCCGCCCTGCGCCTGGTGCTGTCCCGTATCCGCAGACACCTTGGCCCAACCCTCTTGCGAAGCGGCGAGGGCCAGATCGCGCTCGACCCAGAGGGCTACTGGCTTGATCTGCGCATCTTCGAGGCGCTGCTGGGCGGTGATCCGGTCGCCGCTCCGCAGGCCGATCTCAGCGCGGCGGTCGCTCTGGTACGCGGCGCTCTGCTCGATCGCCTCTCCATCCCCGGCGCACCAGAATTTGACCTCTGGCTGCTCAGCGAGCGCGCCCATGTGCAGCGCCGGCTCACCCTGGCCCTCCAGCGGCTGAGCGAGTACGCCGCCGCCGCCCGGCAGTTCGACGCCGCGATAGGTTATGCCAGGGCCCTGGTGAACGCCAGCCCATTGCTAGAGGAGGCCCACGCGCGCCTCATCCGGCTCTATCTCCAGATCGGCCAGCAGAGCGCGGCCCTGGCTCAGTTCGAACAGTGCTGCGATCTGCTCGGCCGCGAGCTCGCGGTGGCTCCTAGCTGTGAGTTCCTGGCTCTACGAGAGACGATTAGCGCCAGCGATGCGGGCTGGCCAGCCGCACATGCCTCACCCACCCCCGCACTCCTCCCAGTTACACCCTCGACGGGCTTTTACGAGCGCGAACGCGAGCTGGCCTGGCTCCAGGCTCTTTGGGAGCGGGCCTGTCAGGGGAATGGCGCGGTCGTGCTCTTGATCGGCGAGGCCGGATCCGGCAAGAGCCGGCTTCTGCGCGAATTTGTACGCAGCTTTAGTGCAAAGCAGCTCCAGCTCGGCGCTTGCTCCGAGCTGGGCCGACAGATTCCCTACGAGCCCTGGGCGGAGCTGTTAACCGGGCGTCTCAGCCCCGCCGATCTTCAGGCGCTCCCCAAGCTCTGGCGCAACTATCTCCTGAACCTGCTGCCGGGCCTGGCGGCACAGGCCGGGGCCGAGGCACTCCCGGTGCCGCTCTCTGCCGCAGGCGGGCTCGATCAGCTATGCGCTGTGGTGGCCGAGGTGCTGATGCCAGCAGGCGGCCCGCCGCAGCTTGTCGTGCTCGAAGATCTGCATTGGGCTGACCCGGCGAGCCTCCAGCTCTTTGGCTATCTGGCCCGGCGAGCGGCCAGGCGCACAGTGCTACTGGTTGGCTCACTGCGCACGCATGACACGCCAGACGAGCCGGCCCTCAAAGCCCTGCTTGATGGGCTAGAGCGCATCGGCGCCATATCAGTACCTCTCGCACCCCTCAGCGAGGCGGCGGTGAGCAGTATGGCGGCACGATTCCTGAACGGGGTAAACGCCGCACAGGTGCCGGCAGTAGGCAGCCTGGTGCGGCGGGCGACGGGCGGGAATGCCCTGTTTGTGACCGAAGTGCTGCGCGAGCTAAGCACCTACGCGCGGTTGCCCACCGAGTTGCCCATCCCTGGCAGCGTACGCGAGCTGATCGGTCAACGGCTGGCGCGACTCACGGGCGGCGAGCGTCAGGTGCTTGAAGCGCTGGCGGTGCTGAACGCACCCACGAGCCTCAACGAGGCAGCGGATGTGAGCGCACGCACCGTCGATGAGGTGGCGAGCGCGCTCGACCAGGGGCAGCGCTGGGGGTTGCTGGTGAGCGACCCAGGGGACGACCTCGCCTCCTACCGCTTCAGCCACGAGCTCTCCCGTGAGGCGGTGGTGGCCCAGCTGAGCCTGGCCCACTGCCAGGCGCTGCACCGCCGGATCGTCGAGCTGCTGGCATGCCGTGCGGCGAGCCAGCCACACACGGCACACCTCGCAGTCGCCGAGCGCCTGCTGCATCACGCTCAGGCCGCTGACGCACCGGATCTTGTGCTGCGCTGGGCCCTGATCGCCGTCGAGCGCGCGACGTCGCTGTATGCGTACGGCGAGGCGCTGCGGAAGATTGACCTGGGTCTGGCCGCTTACGCGCGGCTTCAGGCCGCCGGCGAGGAGACCCTCTACCGGTTGAGCTACCTCGAGCTGCTGCTCCGCAGGATCCTTGTGCTGAACGAGATCGGTCACGGCTACGCGGCGATGGTGCAGCTTCTAGACGACGCGGCGGCGGCGCTCACACCCGACACGCCCGATCTCCTGCGGGCGCTGTACCGCTACTGTCGCATGGTGGTGCTGATAGCGAAGCCAGACTATGCGCTCGCGGTCAGCGAGCACCTTCAGGTGTACAATTGTTTTGTACAGCTAGGCGAGCTGCGCCTGGCGGCCGACTGTCTGATGCAGGCCAGCAACAGCCTGCGAACGATCAGCTGTAATCAAGAGGCGTATGCGACAACATTGCGCGCCCTGGCGATCTACCGTGACCTCAACGAGCGCGATGGTGAGCTTGCCTGCCGCCATGCGCTTGGGCTCACCCTGATCAATCTTGGCCGCTACCAAGAGGCGAGCAGCGTGTTCCAGGAGATGCTCGCCCTGGCCGTCGCCCAGCAAAGCGCGCTCGGGCAGGCCCGCGCACACTACCTGCTCGGCTTCGTCTGGCACACGATGTATCAGGGCCAGCGCACAATCGACCACATCCGACAGGCTATAGACCGCTTCAATCAGCTGGAGATACCGGGCATGGTTGCCCGCTGTCTGCTGTTTCTTGGCGCAGGGTTGGAGGTCATCGCCTCCGGGCCCACCGGCCTACAAGGAGGATTCGCACAGGCAGGCGTAGCGTACGCCGAGAGCTGGAGACAGGCGAATAGATTCCATGACCACTGGCTGAGGGGCTGGGCTGCCCAGCTGATCGGGCGGCGGGCCTTCTGGGATGGCGATCTTCCGGCGGCCCGGCTCTGGCTGGGGCGAGCCACTTCCATTCGTCAGGAAGCGGGGGAACGTGCCAACCAGCGCAGCGACCTGGCCTGGGCGGCCCGGCTCGCCCTGGCCGAGGGCCATCCCGCTGATGCACTGGCGCTGAGCACGCAGGCACTTGCCGGTCTTGCGGAAGCTCGTCAGGAGTTTTACGTTTTTGAGACGCCCGACCTCTACCTGATCCACGCCCAGGCCCTCGCCGCCAACGGCGACCGCCGCGCCGCCGAGCAGATGCTCGCCCGGGCAGAGGAGGAGCTGGCCCAAGTAGCCGATCAGATCCACGACAAGGATATCCGCCGCCACTACCGCATGACGTCAGCCCTCGCGCAACGGATACGCGCCGGTATCAGCTAGCGCCTGTTGTTGCCGTTGCACCCCACGTATGGAGGTGGAGCCGCGTACTCCGAGCCAGCCCCCCCCGATCGCCATGCCGGCGAAAAGCCAGCCTGAGACGGCGAAAGCGGAAATCCTAAGGACCAATCTGCGCATTGCGGTTCTTGGTGAGCGCGACCATATGCTCGAGCAGCTCCAGGCAGCAAGGCCCTGGCCGCCAATGGCAACGCCCCGGCCGCTCGTGTCGCCCAGACCCAGGCCCAGGCTGAGCTGGCCCGTGTCGCGGCGCAGCTCCGTGATGCGCAAAGCCGCCATTACTACCTCACCGAATCGCCGCTAGCCTTGCGCATTCGTGCGGAGATTGCCTGAGCTCGCGCA
>SFCB01000247.1 GCA_004367505.1 Chloroflexi bacterium OHK40
CAGGTTGGCTTGGGTGGTACCTCCAGTCTACCGAACAGTGGCGTCTCTTGTGTTGTTCACGTGCTAGCGGCGGGCTACCCCACCGCGTAAGTCCTGTAACCTTAGCCTGAACCGGATCGCCAATGTGCCCGCCCGTGGTCTTGGCGCCCAGTCCCTCGCCTCTCTGTCGGTCTATGCCGCCCAGCACGGCTGCTCACTCTCCGAGGCCCTCACGAGCCCCGCCGCACTGGCCCAACTTCCCCCCAAGGCTGCCGAGGGCGCCCGCCGCCTCGCCGCGCTTCTCGCCCGCTGGCGCCGGATGGCTCAGGGCACCACCCCGCCGGATCATCTTCTGGCCGATGTGTTGGAGCAGAGCGGCTATATGGCCGCTCTCGAGCAGCGCTTCGGCGCGGAAGAGCTCCCCGACGCTCGTGCCCACCTCCAGGAGCTTATGGACGCCGCTGGCGAGCACACCGACCTACCCGCTTTCCTCCAGGAGATTGCTCTGCTCACTTCGGCCGATGCACCCGACGACCAGCGCGACCAGGTGCAACTGCTGACCATCCACGCTGCGAAGGGGCTCGAGTGGCCCTGTGTCTTCGTGACGGGGCTTGAGGAGGGCACGCTCCCCCACGAGCGCAGCATCGGTAGCGCCGAGGGTGTTGAGGAGGAGCGCCGTCTCTGCTACGTTGCGCTTACCCGCGCCGGCGAGCGCCTCTACCTTTCCTGGACCCCGGGCCGCAGCCGTGGGCAGACCCTCAAGCCCTCGCGCTTCCTGGATGAGATCCTTGCCTACGGGCGGGAGCGCGCTGCCGCGCGGTGATGCCTCACTCCTACGGCATTGCGGCCGCACGGGCTACGGTACGACGGTGATCATTGCGACCTCGACCATGCCGTCGGGCTGTGGGGCTCCGCCGATGCTTACTGGGGCCCGCGCACCCGTGAGCGGGTTGTACATCCCGACCATCACTCGATACGCGCCCGGAGCCAGTCCTGGCGGCAGGAAGACGTCGTTGGCATCGACGACCAGGGTGCCCACACGCCAGCTACTCGTCGGGAAGCGCCCTTGCCAGGGCGGGGCATCACGCTGGGCGGGCCGGAGGCCGGCGGTATCGAGCAGGTGCACGAAGATCAGGTAGTCCTGCTCAAATGGCTGCTCGACCTGCCAGAACGTGCGCAGGCCCAGCACGCCACCCGCCCGCAGGGGGGCGTCCAGCCTGAGCATGGGCGGCTGTCCGTCGGCCGAGGGGTCGCCGATAGCTACGCCCAGCAGCCGCGCGCCACCGATCCGCACCTCGTCGGCGAGGGGGCGAGGCACGGCATCGCCGGCGAGGCCCGTGTCGATCACCATCAGGCGCGGGCCGAGCATGGCGTCGGGGTAGCGTGGCCCGAGGTCGGCGACCACTGCGTCGAGCAGCGGCGCGTAGATCGCTGGGGGCTCCATCTGTCCCCAGCGCTTGGAGGATGCGATCAGGTAGGCGTAGCCCTGCTCACGGTACCATTGGAGATCGTGGGCGGGAAGGCTCGGCACATCCGTCCAGCGGGCCTCAGCCGGGCTCGGCACCGGCTTGAGCTCCCCGGCGATCCTGGCCCCCGGCGGTACATTGGCGTCGATCCAGGCTAGGAGCTGCAAGCGCCCATCGCCCGCCGCCTGTCTACGGACGTGCTCCAGCGAACGTGTCAGCGGCGGCAGGGCCACGGCAGCCAGCAGCAGGGCGAGCACCACCCCGCGCAGCGCCGGGGCGCGCCGCCCCAGCAGCGCCGGGAGCTCGACGACAGCCACCCCGATCGGCAGGGTGCACGCGACGACCAGCGGCAGCATGTTCTGCATGAAGTGGGTGGGCCGTGAGAGGTGGACAAGCAACGAGGGTAGGGCGAACCCGAGCCAGACGCCGAGCACTCGCGGTCGACGCCAGGCCAGCAGCCCGAGCCCCGCGAGCGTCAGCGCGCAGCCCGCCACCCCGAGACCATCGAACAGGAAGAACTCGCCGTAGCCAGCCACGTTCCAGGCGCCGCGGTAGTGCCCGTTTGCGCCGCCGTAGTTTCCCCACTGGCGGGCGATCCCGCCCCCCACCTGGTCCCAGCGCAGGAGCGCATAGGGCGTGCCTGCCACGAAGCAGCTGATCGCGGCGAGCCCTGCCACCGCCAGTTTGCGGCCTTCCAGCCAGAGGCGCCCGGCGACCGGCGGCTGGTGGCCGATCAGGCGAGCTTCCTCCCGCGCAATCATGGTTTGCCGGGCGCTGCGCTCTGGTAGCTCGGGAGCGGCCCACACCCGCAGTGCCGCCGCCACCACAATCGCCCCGGCCACCGCGCCGGCGTTGTACTTGGCCGAGGCCGCCAGCCCGGCAAAGGCGCCTGCCACCAGGTAGGCTCGCCACCGTCCGGTCTGTAGCGCAAGGATTGCCGCCCCGAGGCTCAAAGTGGCCAGAAAGGTGGCCAGGATGTCGGTGGTGCCCCACTGCGAGAAGCGCAGATGGAACGGCGACAACGCCACAACCAGCGCGCCAACCAGCCCCGCACTGCGGCCCCAGCCACGTGCCCCGAGACCGTAGGCGGCCAGGACGGTCAGCGAAGCGAAGAGCGCCGTCAGCAGCCGGGCCGTGAGAAAGAAGCCGGGGACCGTCGTAACCGTGTGGGTGGTGATCAGCATACTGTTGAGATCACCGTAGATCCCGGCGGCTACGCCCCAGCGGTAATGGGCCTGCAGCGCAGCCAGCAGAAGGTAGACATAGAGCGACGGCTTCTGGAAATAGTGCTGGTTCGGGTCACCACTGCGGAGCATCGCCACTACGTAGTCGATCGGGTTCGGCTCATCGGGATGATCCACGTACGGCAAACTCTGGCGGATCGTCACCACCCGCAGCAGCAGGGCGCCCAGGACGAGCCCGCCCACGATCAGCCAGGCGGGCCGGATCGGAGCCAGCGCTCGCTCCCGGCTGGCTGTGGGCGCACCACGCTCTTGTGCCAGCAGAACCCTCTTCATCCAAAGCGCTCCAGGCAGCCTGTGTCCTGTCCCTGCGCGTATAGTACCATCATTGTGCTGCACGCCATTCGCGTACGCACCGCTTCGTGGTACAGTAGAGCGCCCGGGGCGCGGCGCCGGAAAACAGGACTAGCGTCTCAGGGCCACGGTATCGCCGCCGAACGCCCGGCGTGATAAGATGCCCGCACGACTGGCCCAGAGCCGTGCGGCTAGCAGGACAGGAGCTGCACAATGGCGCCCGACCGACTCTCCCGCCGCGTGCGCGCGGTGCCCCCCTCCGGGATCCGCCGCTTCTTCGACATCGCCGCCACGATGCCCGATGTCATCTCGCTCGGTGTCGGCGAGCCCGACTTCATCACCCCCGCCGAGATTCGGGCCGCAGGCCAGCGCTCCATCGATCAAACTACCGCCTATACCTCCAATTCGGGCCTGCTTGAGCTGCGCGTGGCTCTCGCCGCCCACCTGAACCACCTCTACGGCGCCGACTACGACCCCGAGAGCGAGTTGCTCATGACGGTGGGTGTGAGCGAGGCGATGCTCGCCGCTGCACTCGCCACGCTCGACCCGGGCGATGAGGTGCTGATCCCCGAGCCCTGCTTCGTCGCCTACCCCGCATGTGTACAATTTGCCGACGCCAGGCCCGTCTATGTGCCGACTACGGTCGAGGATGGCTTTCAGGTGAGCAGGGCAGCGCTCGAGGCCGCGATCACGCCCCGCACCAGAGCGATCCTGATCGGCTACCCGAACAATCCCACCGGGGCGGTGCTGAGCCCCGAACGTATGCGCGAGGTGGCCGAGGTGGCCGAACGCCACGATCTGCTGGTCTTCTCCGACGAGATCTACGACCGGCTCGTCTACGGCGTCGAGCATACCTGTTTCGCCGCCCTGCCCGGTATGAAGGAGCGCACCCTGCTGCTTGGAGGCTTCTCAAAGGCCTACGCGATGACGGGGTGGCGCCTCGGCTGGCTCGCCGCCCCCGAGGAGATCACCGCCGCTGTGCGCAAGGTCCACCAGTACGCGATCATGTCCGCCCCGACGATGAGCCAGTACGCCGGCCTCGAGGCCCTGCGCTTCGGCGAGGAGCATGTCCGCGCCATGGTCGCCGAGTATGACCGCCGTCGCCAGGTGATCGTCAACGGCTTCAACAGCATCGGCCTGAAGACGTTCGAACCCCAGGGCGCCTTCTACGCCTTCCCTTCAATCAGCCACCTCGGCCTCAGCAGTGAGCACTTCTGCGAGCGCCTGCTTACGGAGGAGCAGGTTGCAGTGATTCCCGGCGACGCCTTCGGGCCGAGTGGCGCCGGGTTCGTGCGCGCCTGCTATGCAACGTCGTTGGATAAGATTGAGGAGGCCCTCGAGCGTATCGAGCGCTTCGTCCGCCGGATCTCCTAACGCGAAGTCAGGCGCGCTGCGCGAGGATGCGCGCCGCGCCAGGAGCGTTTCGCTGTGCCGGCCCGACGTAGCGCGCTGGACCGTACGAGGGCAATTTTCGCCACGGATGCGTGCAGCGCTGCCGCACCGGGTTCACCACGACGTGTCACACCAGCAGCCATCCAGCCCACGTTCAGGAGGAGAACCACGATGCCCGCACAGCTCACCAGTCCTCAGAGCGCGCCCGCCCACGAGGCTGAGCCTACCGTGGTGAGCGGCGAGTTGCGCTGCGCCCTCACAGGCCGCCAGTTGCGCCCCGACGAGGCCTACTGGGCCCCGCCGCTCGTCACCGCCCATCAGCTGATCGCTGCCGTGCTACGCACACTGCTCACAGCGCCTGGGACCCTTGGCCAGCTCTTGCTTGGCGAGCAGCCCAACGTTCCCTATGCCCCCGAGGCCCGCCAGCAACTCGCCGCTCGTCGCACCGCGGAGCAACTCAAGCTCCTCGTCGGCATCCTGGTTGCCGCAGCGCTGCTGATCGCGCCGATCCTCCTGCTCGCCTCGTAGCGGCCTGCTCCGCATCGTTAGCGGCGGGCGCCGCCGCCGAGCCGGCGCGCGGGTCGCGCCCTATGCCCGTTGGCCTCCGCGCTACGCTCGCCAGCTGTGCGCAGAGCTCGAACCAGCCCACTCGCTGCACGGCGAGTGGGCTTCCCGGTGCCCGCCGCTCTGCCACGAACCTGGCGTCGGAGGAACGCGGCAGCCCCTACCAGGAATC
The DNA here is from genome assembly GCA_004367505.1 of Chloroflexi bacterium OHK40. Classification (GTDB taxonomy): domain Bacteria; phylum Chloroflexota; class Chloroflexia; order Chloroflexales; family Chloroflexaceae; genus OHK40. The sequence goes on from SFCB01000247.1 coordinate 5,109, forward strand.
AAGAAACCATCGCGCGATGGCGCCGCCATCAGGCTCTCGCCCGTGGATGAACGTGGTAGCCCTTGCCAGGAATCAAGAAACCTCGCAGCAATGCGAGGTTTCCTGCCGCCATCTGGCGGGCCCGACGGGATTCGAACCCGCGATCTGATCCTTGACAGGGATCCATGTTAGGCCACTACACCACGGGCCCGCGAACCTGGTGACCCCAGCGGGATTCGAACCCGCGATCTCCACCTTGAGAGGGTGGCGTCCTAGGCCGCTAGACGATGGGGCCACGCCTCACGACCTTCGAGAGTATAGCACACCCGCCCGGATCATGCAAATGGCTCGCGAGGGGACACAGGGCCATTCGGCACGCTAACCCGCTGTGGGTGCCACGACTGCGGCGCGCGGCGGTTCTACGCCCGCACAGGCGGGCGTCGTCCATCTGTAGCCGGGCGTTTCCGCGCCACGGCACGGGGGCGGCGCCACATCAGCGCCGCGCGGCTACGGCCCTGGCGAGCTCAAATGCCCGCGCCAGTTGCGAGTCTGGGCCGTTGAGCAACGCGCTCACGCTTAACTCGGCGGCCTCGGCGGGTCTAAGCGGGGCAACGTCCTCCGGTAGCGCTACGAGCTCATCCGGCTCGATGCCCTGGCCACGGATCAGCTCCCCATCGGGCGTGAGCCACTGCTGGGTGCCTAGCAGCAACCGGCTTCCATCGCGCAGGCGGAACGGCGTGAGCACCGTGCCGGTGCCGAAGGTGCGCTCGCCCACGAGTGTGGCCCGCCCCGCCGCCTGCAAGGCTCCCGCGACGATCTCGGACGAACTGGCCGAGCCCTCGTTGATGAGTACAACCAGCGGGATGTCAAGGGCTACGCCGCCCCCGCGAGTGCTGGTAGCTTCCCGCTGCCCCTCCCGATTCTCCTCAAGCAGCACGGTCGTGCCGCGCGGCAGGAACTGGCTCGCCACCTCCACTGCCTGATCGAGCAGCCCGCCCGGGTTGTTCCGCAGATCCAGCACTACGGCCTGGGCCCCCGCCTCGTTGGCAGCAGTAAGGGCCTCGCGCAGCTCGCTGCCGGCGTCATCATCGAATGAGTTGAGCCGCACCAGGGCGATCTGATCGGGCAGCATGCGCCAGTTCACACTCGGTACCGTCACCTCCGAGCGGCGGATCGTCAGCTCTACGGGCTCGCGCTCGCCAGGATGGAGCACGCGCAGCGTTACATCGGTGCCCTCCGGCCCACGCACCCGCGCCCGCAGTTCATCGACCGTCCAGCCGCTTGTCGACTCACCATCCACCGCGAGGATCACGTCGCCTGCCCGGAGACCGGCCGCCTCGGCGGGTGAGCCCTCGATCGGTGCGACGATCACCGTCTGTCCGTCCCGTACATCGATGTAGGCACCGATCCCCTCGAATGAGCCCCGCAGCGAGTCGTCCCACTCGCGGGCCTCCTCGGTGGTAAGGAAGCGGGTGTGGCCTTCGTCGCCGAGTGCGTTGAGCATGCCGTTCACCGCGCCTGCGGTCATCTCCTCAGGATCCGCCGCTTCGGGCTCCACGTAGCGGTCACGTGCAAGATCCCAGACTTCCCAGAAGACGGCGAATTCCTCGCAGATCTCCTGGCTCTCAGGGCAACTCGCGACTGGCCGGTTCACGATCGAGCCGGTCAGAAAGCCGCCAGCACCCCCGATCAGGAAGGCGAGGCCGAGCAGTGGTGCCACAAGCCAGAGCGGCATTCTGGCGCGGAGTATATCAAGGGGCGATTCGATCATCGCGGTGTCTATCCTCCACCTCATCTGTGCCCTCAGGGCGTCCACCGATTGCGGTCGCCCTGTCGTAGGTCAACCGTTTCAGTATAGCACCGGCGCTTTCGGCAGGGGATGAGAGCGCGCTAAATCCAGGTATGGCGTGGCATTCCGCATCTACGTAGGGCGCCGCCCTCTTTGCGTTCAGGGGCGGGTAAGTACTCCACTATACTATGGCGAGGAAGAGGATTTGACGGCTGCTGGGGCGCCGCCCTCTTTGCGTTCAGGGGCGGGTAAGTACTCCACGCTCACGCACCTGCTGCCGCATCGGGAGCCCCAGTGCGCGTTCCAGTTATGCCGGCGGCTGCGGGCATCGCACCCAGGACGTCCGCAGCCCTGAGCTCCCGCCTGCGCGAGGGTCTGTCGCGCGCAGGCGGCTCGGGTGTCATCATCGGCATACCCACCCACATCCGGGTATGGCGGCGGTTGGTGCCCGGGTCCGGTGCCGGGTACGCGCGGGGCGCTCCATCCTATCCCGGCTTCGCGGGGCGCCCGATCATCTGCTCTCCCCGTGAGCTCCGGAAAGGCCCGGCGGGTGGCCGTTGCGGTGGGGCACTCTGATCCGCCTTTTGGCCGGTCATCGGAGGCCCCGAGCTGTGCTATAGTGCGAATACCGTCCGCCAGGCAGCCGCCTGCCGCCGGTTGTTTTCCTCACGAGCCAGGAGCATACCGTGGAAGCCACCGCACGCTCTTCCGATACCCGGTTTTAGCGCGGAGGCACCACATCGCCTCTGCAAGGGAGGCGCCCATGCTTCAGGTTCACGGGCTGCGCAAAGAGTATGGCGCGGCCACGATCCTCTCGGCGATCAATTTCACGATCAGCGACGGCGAGCACGTTGGCCTGATCGGCCCGAATGGCGCCGGAAAGTCTACCCTGCTGCGGATCATCATCGGCCAGGAGCGCCCCGACGGGGGCACCGTGACGCTCGCGCCAGGCGTCCGCCTTGGCTACCTGGCGCAGTCGTTCGACCAGCGGCTCGGCGCAACGATCGGCGATGCGGTGCGGGCGGCCCAGGGTCCCTACGCTGCCGCCGAGGCTGAGCTCGCTGCGGCCACCGAGGCCCTCAGCCGGGGCTCCGGGGGAATGGAGGGCCTGGCCCGCTACGAGCAGGCCCTTGCGCGCTTCGAGGCCCTCGGCGGCTATGAGCGCGAACATCGCGCTGCCGCTGTGCTCACGGGCCTCGGTCTCGGAGCGCTGCCATGGGAGACGCCGGTGGCAACCCTGAGCGGTGGCCAGAAGACCCGGCTCGGCCTCGCCACCCTGCTACTCAGTGAGCCCGACGTGCTCCTGCTCGACGAACCTACCAACCACCTCGATCTCGAGGCCCTGCAGTGGCTTGAGACCTTCGTCAACGCCTTTCCCCGCGCGGTTCTGATCGTCTCCCACGACCGGACCTTCCTCGATCGCACGGTGCAGCGGGTGCTCTACCTCAATCCCGAGACCCACACGCTCCACAGCTACGAGGGCGGTTACAGCGACTTCGCTGCCGCCAGAGCCCGGGAGCGCGAGCGCCAGCATGCAGCCTGGCAGGATCAGCAGGCCTACGTCGCCCGGGTGCGTGCCGACATTGCGCGTATGAAGGGTCGTGCTGCGGGTATGGAAAAGCACAGTACGCCGGTCGGCGACCACGATATGAAGTGGGTGACCGGTGGCTCGGCCAGGGTGGCCGCCAGGCTCGCCCGCACAGCCAGGGTCCGCGAGCGCAAGCTCGAGCGCTACCTCGACGCCGAGGAGCGCGTTGAGAAGCCCCGCCAGCATTGGGGGCTCAAGCTCGACTTCGGCGATCCTCCGCCGGGCGGCCGGGCCGTGCTCAGCGTCGAGGATCTGCGCTTCGCCTACCCGGGGGGGCCGGAGCTGTTTGGTGGTCGCTCGCTGGAGCTCTGGCACGGCGAGCGGGTGGCGCTCACAGGTCCGAACGGCGCCGGCAAAAGCACCTTCCTGCGGCTCGTCGCTGGCGAGCTCGCGCCCTCAGGTGGTCGGGTAGGCATCGGCGTCAATGTACGGCCGGGGATGCTCGCCCAGGAACATGAACTGCTCGACCCGGGGCGCACCGTGCTCGATCACGTGCTGCGCGCCCGGCCAATGAGCCAGACCGAGGCGCGCAACTTTTTGCACTTCTTCCTCTTTGGCGGCGACAGCGCCTTCCGGCTCGCGCACGAGTGCTCCTTTGGTGAGCGTGCGCGCTTGCAACTGGCGCTGCTGGTATTGCAGGGGTGCAACCTGCTCTTGCTCGACGAGCCGCTGAACCACCTGGATCTGGAGGCCCGCGAGCACTTCGAGGAGGCGCTGCACGCCTTTGACGGCACGGTCCTGTTTGTCTCCCATGATCGTGCCTTTGTCGCCTCGTACGCCGAGCGCGTGATCGATCTGGGTGTGGCGCGCATGTAGAGACGCCCCACTGGGGCGTCTCTACCACCGGGGCGTCTCTACCACCGGGGCGTCTCTACCACCGGGGCGTCTCTACCACCGGGGCGTCTCTACCAC
>SFCB01000255.1 GCA_004367505.1 Chloroflexi bacterium OHK40
CCCATCGGGGCGGATCAGCGGGATCCCATCGGCGCGGCTCAGCGGGATCCCATCGGCGCGGCTCAGCGGGATCGCTACGACCTTCGGCCTGCTCCTGGCGCTGAACGCCGCGACCGTGGGTGATACGCTACCGGCACTCGAGCCCATGTTTCGGGACGGTTGAGCCCTTTGCAGGTGACGGGATCGCGTCAGAACACTATCCGCATGGCCAGCCATGGCCCTCGCAGGCAACGCAGGAGCACCGGGACGCCGTATGTACCGACCGATCGTCATTCTGGGCGGGTGGCTCTCGGCCCCGGAAGACTACCTGGCGATGGCCCGCTTCCTCGCCGCCCCACCCTACCGCCGGGTGGTCTATGTGACCGACTTTGGCCGGGCCGACTGGGCGGCCCTGCGCGACCCGGACTTTGCGCCCGTGCTTGATGTGCTGGCCCGCACGGTTGCCCTGGCGCTCGACGAGACCGGCGCCGAGCGGGTGGACCTGATCGGCCATAGCGCCGGCGGGCGGATCGCCCGGGCCTATCTGGGCCACCTGCCGCTCGGCGCAACCACCTACGACGGGCAGCGCTACGTGGCCAGCCTCACCACCCTCGGCACCGCCCATACCACCTACGAGGTCTGGGTACGCGGCTTCGCCAGCCTGGTGAACGAGCGCTACCCGGGCGCATTCTATCCCCATATCGCCTATCGCTCGGTGGCGGGGGCGAGCGTGCGGGGCCGCCGGCTGGGCAACCTGGAGGAGATCCTCGCCTACCGCTCCTATGCCGTCTCCTTCGGCGACGGCGATCAGATCGGTGACGGGATCGTGCCGACGCGGGCCTGCTACCTCGAAGGCGCCGACAATCTGGTGCTGGAGGGGGCCCGCCACGCGCCTTACAACGCCCCCCACACCTGGTACGGCGCCCCCGCTGTGATTCCGCTCTGGTTCGAGGAGGTTGCGGTTCCCGCCTGATATGCGCCCGCTTGTGATCATCGGCGGCTACCTCACCGGCCCCGGCGACTTCGCCGCCCTGGCCGAGGCCCTGGCGCGCCCACCCTATGGCTACCAGGTCTTCGTGGCACCGATCAGCCGCGCCCGCTGGGCGCTCACCCGCGACTGGGATTTCCGGCCCGTGCTCGCGATCGTGCGGCAGACGGTGGCCCACGCCCTGGCCACCACCGGCGCCGATCGGCTGACCGTCCTCGGGCACAGTGTGGGCGGAACTGTGGCCCGCATGTACCTCGGCGAAGCGCCCTATCTCGGCGAGATCTACGGCGGCCGGCGCTATGTGCAGCGCCTGGTGATGCTCGGTACGCCCCATCACAGCCTCGAGCGCTGGACGCGCCGCTCGATCGGTTTCGTCAATACCACCTACCCCGGCGCCTGTTATCCCGATGTCACCTATGTTTCCGTGATCGGCCGGGCGATCCGTGGTAACCCACGAGGCGGGCTCCTCGCGCGCATGGCCGCCAGCAGCTACGCCACCGTCTCCGGCCCGGAGCACGCCCGCGCCTGGGGCGACGGCATCACCACACTCCACTGCGCCGCCCTCACCGGGGCCGAGTACCTGGTGGTCAACGGCCTCACCCACTCGCCGCTCCACGGACGCCCCTGGTATGGCGATCCGGAGGCGCTCCCCTTGTGGGGCCGCGTGCTGGCGCCGACACGCGCATATTCACCCGCTCCTGTTGTTTGAAAGATCCTTTTTTTGTACTATAATACAAACACAATGCTCAACAGGCTCTCCGACCGGCAAGTCCTGTACCTCATGGCCTTCGTCAGCGGCCTCTCGCTGGCCTGCTATACGGCGGTGCTACGGCTCTGTGGGCAGGAGGCGCAGGAGCACCGGCCCGAGCGGGCGGCCCTGCGCAGCAAGCTGGCCGTGGCGGCCCACGGGCTCGACTGGCTGATGAACCTGCTGGTGGCGCTGGTGGGCGTAGGGCGGCTCTACCGCGAGGAGAACTTCGGCGGCCAGCACCAGCCGCGCTGGCTCAAGGTCTACTTTATGGTCACCGGCCCCCTGCCAACGATCGGCATGGTCGGCGCGATGATCACCGGTCACCGCTGGGGGCCCCGGCTGGGGAGCGACCCGCGCCGGCGCCGCATCCACCGCGCGCTGGCCTGGCTCGGTTACGTGAGCTGGTGGCTCAGCTATCTGCCGATCTTTGCCCAGCCCCTGCTGAACCGGCGGCAGGCCCGGGCCAGCAGCCAGAGTCCAGTCGGCCCCGCGCATAGAAAGCAGTGACGTATATGACAGGCACGACGAGCCAGCACCGCTGCCACCCGAGCTGCCGCTGCATGCGCGACGACGCGGAGCTCTTCGCCGCCACCGAGCGGGCCTACGAGATGGTCTTCAAGGGCACGGTCGACTTCTTCGTGATCAAAGCGGCCAGCGACCTGGGGCTCTTCGCGGCCATGGCCGACGGCCCCCACCCGCTCGCGGCCCTGGCTGAGGCCACGGGCAGCGTGCCCACCCGCCTCGAGCGCCTGCTGATCACCATGGAGCAGATCGGCCTCGCCCGCGCCAGCGAGCAGGCCTGGGCCCTGACCCCCTTCGCCGAACAGTTCTTCACCGCCCCCGAGCAGCACCGCAACCTGACGATGGTGCCGTTCGTGAGCTATATGTCGGACCTGATCCAGAGCTACTACGCCAACCTCGCCGAGGTGACGCGCGGCAAGCAGGATTTTACCAGCCACGTGCCCCACCCACCCCGCACCCGTGAGGATAGTGTCTTCTACGAGACCATTCACCGTAGCAACATCCACTTCGTGCTCCGCTTCCTGCGCGACGCGGCGCGCGTGGAGGGCGTGCGCCACCTGCTCGATGTCGGCGGCGGCATCGGCGACATCGCGGCGGCCCTCTGCGAGCACCACCCGCAGCTCACCGTCACCCTGATCAACCTGCCGAGCGCCCTTGAGCTGGTCCGCGAGAATGTTGCGTCCCGGGGCCTCGCCGAGCGGATCACCCCGGTGGCCGTGGATATGTACCGCGAACCCTACCCCCAGGCCGATGCGGTGCTCTTCGCGCGCATCCTCTACCCGATGAACCGGCAGTTCTGCGCCGCCCTGCTCAAAAAGGCCTACGACGCCCTTCCCCCCGGCGGGCGCGTGCTCATCCTCGACATGGTGATCAGCGACCCCGCGAAGCCCAACTACGACTACCTGACCCATTACCTCTGCGGGATCGGCATGCACTTTTCGGTGCTCGAGTTCAAAGACCACCAGATCTACCCCGAGCTGCTGGCCGAACTCGGCTTTACCGGCGTTACCCGCGATGAAGCCTATGACCACGTGCTCTACCAGGCGACGAAAGGCTAGCCCGGGCATGGCGCGGCGAGCCCCAACCTGACGGGCGCCCCACACGGCGCCCTCCCGAACGACTGCCGTGGTGTACTGCCAGCATGATTACCACCTCCGAACAATCGATCTCGCTGGGCAAGAAGCTCCGCGCCCATATCGAACTGGCTGATCCCGTCACCTGGATCTCGCCCTCGATCGTCTGCTTCTGCGGCGCGATCGCCTCCGGCCAGGCCATCGGCTTTCAGTGGACCAGCCCACGCCACTGGGCTCTGGCCCTGCTGGGCGCTCTGATGACCGGACCGCTCGGGACAGGCTTCAGCCAGAGCATCAACGACTACTACGACCGCGAGATCGACGCGATCAACGACCCGGGGCGGCCCATCCCGGCTGGCCTGCTCACCCTCGGCGAAGCCCGCCTCAACTGGCTCTTCCTCGGCTCCGCGACCTTCCTCGTCTCGCTGCTCTTTGGCAACCCGCTCATCCCGGTGCTGGCACTGCTCGGCCTGCTGCTCTCGGTGGCCTACAGCATGCCACCGATCAAGCTCAAGAAACATTTCTGGCTCGGCCCCCCCGCCGTGGGCCTGGGCTACGTGAGCATGAGCTGGCTCGCCGGCCACCTGATCTTCGCCCCTCTCACCTGGGAGAGTGCCGTGGTCGCGTGGATCAATGGCGCGCTTGCTGCCGGGCTGCTCTTCCTCAACGATATCAAGAGCGTCGAGGGCGACCGGCTCCACGGCTTGCAATCGCTCGCGGTGGCGATCGGCGTCAAACGCACTCTGGTGGTAGCTTACCTGACAATCAACCTCTCCGAGGCCCTGCTGATGCTGCTGGCGATCCTCTGGGGCCAGTACTGGGTGGCGGCCTTTATCCTGCTCGCGATTATCGTGCCCATCTACAACCAGGTGAAACTCTACCAGGAGCCCAGCCAGAAGAACTATGTGCGCTATCTCCTCGCCAGTAACCCTTTCGTGGCGCTCATTCAGTTCGTGTCGGCGTTCCTCGTTGGCGGCTATTTTGGGTGAGGTGCGAGCGCAAGCCATCGAGCACCAGGAACCAGCGAATCGTGAGCGGACGGCATACTGACGCGCTTCATCTCGCCACAGACAGCGCGACCTTTTCAAGAAATGCTCCAGGGCCAGGCGCTGGCAGAAGGGACGGCGCGCGGTAAGCCACACACCATATTCCATCCGAACGTGTACCGGCTAAAGGAGGGCTATCATGGCGGAGACAACCGGTGAGGTGCGGGTTCGCAGCGTTCGCCCGCGACGGAATGACAGCTTTGTGGAGTCGGCCATGGAGTTCGGCGGCGGGGTAGTGCGCCTGGGCTTTACCGTCTTTACGCTCCCCCTCGCCCTGCTCCCCACCGAGACGCGGGGCCATATGCGCAACGCGACCCGCGAACTGATGTACGCCTTCGCAAGCCTGCCGGGCGACTTCGCTGCGATCGCCGGCCAGGCAGTGGAGGAGTGGGCCGCCGAGACCGACGACCCCGTCGCGCCGACGGCACAGGCCCCGAAGGACGAGATGTCCGCCGGCTAGGGCGCGCTGCGTCGGCGTGCCGCGCGCTACGCCGCGCCCCACCAGGCGTAGCCCATCGCATCAAGGAGGATACCCCATGAGCCAGGAAGGATCGATCATCCGCGGCGAGCGCGACGGCCTCTTCGAGATCGGCGCCGCCTTCGTCGGGGCCACCGCCCGTATGGGTCTCACCATCTTTTCGGCGCCTTTGATCCTGCTGCCCCGTGGCTCTCGCCGCCGCGTGCGCCGTGCCATGGCCGAGGTGGCCCGAGCGGTAGTTGCACTGCCCAAAGAGCTCGCCGATGTGTCGGAGCGGGTCGTCGATGAGATCTTCAGCGGCGCCCCCGTCACACTGCCGAGCGGCGAGCGCGTGGGCGAGCGTGCCCGCGCCTTCGGCGAGCGCCTCTCCCGCGCCGCCGATGAGTTCGGCGCCAGCGTGAGCCGCGCCACCAGCCGGGCCGCCGATGAGGCCGAGCGCGCCGCCGCCCGCGTTGATGAGTGGGTCGAGAAGCCGCCAACGACGCCGAGCGCCTAGCTCTCCAGGTGCCGTTCGTGGTACACGGCGGCCCGCATGCGCGCCGTTGGCGCAGGCCGGGTTCGCGAGCCCTGGCCTGCGGTGTGAGTTGCCGGGCGTGCTGTGGGAGCGCACCGTCCAACGGTAGGGCCAGGAGTGGCCCGGGCACCACTCATGGCGGTCGCAATGCCATACGGCCACCTGCCCGCCAGAGGGGCAGAGGAGCAGAGGAACTGAGGTAACCCCTTTCCTCGGCCCCTCCGCTCCTCTGTTGCTTGTGCCAACGCGTATCAGTGGTATGCTGAAAAAGAGAGCCTCTGTTTTGCCGCAAGATCTCCTATGCACATTGTGATCCTCGGTGCTGGCTACGCGGGCCTCCGCGCCGCCCTCGACCTCGACACCCTGATCCAGGAGCGTGGCGCCACCGCATCCGTGACGCTCGTAGACCAGAACTCCTACCACCAGCTTGTTCAGCTGCTCCACGTGACAGCAACGGCTGGGCACGACAGCCGGGAAGCGATCTATGATCTAGCCCCCCTCCTGAGCGAGAGCGGGGTACGCTTCGTCCAGGGCCGCGTTGTCGCCATCAGGCCACTGGCTCGCGAGGTCCACCTCGCCGATGGTCGCGCCCTCACCTATGACCGGCTCGTGATTGCCCTCGGCGCCGAGACGGCCTACGGCAACGTGCCCGGCGCCCGTGAGCATACCCTCCCCCTGCGCACCTACGAGCACGCCCTGCGCATCCGCGACCACCTGCGCGCGCGATTCGCCGAAGCCGCCCGGGTGAGCGAGCAGCGCCAGCAACGGATCTTGCTGACTACGGCCATCGTCGGTGGCGGCTACACCGGGTGCCAGCTCGCAGGCGAGCTCGCCGCCTGGGCCGACGACCTCTGCGCCGAAACGGGCGCACCCCGCCGCGAGGTGCGCATCGCCCTGCTCGACCGCAGCTCCCTGCTGCTCAAGCAGTTCGGCCCGTGGGCCACCCGTGAGGCCGAGCGCACTCTCGACGCCATGGGCGTGAGCGTCTACCTCCAGACGACCGTCGAGGCCGTTGAGCCGGAGTTGCTGCGCGTCAGCGACGACCGGGTGCTCCGGGCCGGCACGATCGTCTGGGCCGGCGGCATCCAGGCCCCCCCGTTGCTCCGTGAATCCGGACTCCCCGTCGATGCGGCTGGCCGCGCGCTGGTGGACCGCTACCTGCGCGTCCGCGATCAGGCCCTGATCTTCGCCGCCGGCGACTGCGCCGCCATCCCCGATGGCCCGAATGGCGCCACCGTGCCCGCCACCGCCAGCTACGCCATGCGCCAGGGCATCCACCTCGCCGAGACGCTCATGGCCGAGATCGCTGGCGAGCCGCCCCGCCCCTACGAGCCGCTCAAGCTCGGCGAGCTCGTCTCCCTTGGCCCCAACTACGCCGTCGGCAACCCCCTCGGCGTGCCCGTCGTTGGCTACCCCGCCCTGCTGCTCAAGAAGGGCGTCGAGAGCTATTACCGGGCAACCATCGAGGGGCCACTGAAAGGAGTCACGCTGTGATCGTCCAGGAGGAGTGGGTCTCGATCAATACGACCCCGGACGTCGTCGAGCGCTACCTCACCGAGCCGGCCCTGCTGGAACGCTGGCGCTCACCGCTGGTGGTGCTTCAGCCCCTTGAAGGCGAGCTGATGACCCTCGGCAGTGTCCACAAGCTCCGCCTCAAATCGCTTGCCCTCGCCGGCGCTGAGTATGCCGTGGCCGAGCGTGATTCTGGCCACATCCTGCTGACGATCAGCGGCCTCTGGCGCGGCCAGGAGCTCTGGCGCTGGTTCGCCGACGGGCCCCGCACCGTTGTGCAGAATCGCGTCGAGTACGAGGTGCCCGACCCGAGCCTGCGCGTCTTTGTGGTGGGTATCGGCCGCTTGCTGGCCGAACTCGATATGCGCATTCAGCTCGAGCGGCTGCGGCAACTGATCGAGGGGCCGCCAGCCCGCACCCTCGCCGACGGGCGCACCGCTCAGCGAATTGCTATCGAACAGGAGTAGCGCCCGGCTACCACCTGGCTGGCGGTACGATCTGTCGTGGCGCTCCGCCCCGCTTTCCGGAGCACTATGCTCAGCGACCAACGCTGCGGCAGCGATAGGCTCTACCGCACCAGGGAAGGATCGCCAATGGCAGGCAACCAGCGCTTTGATGAGGCCAGGCGCCAACTCGATACGGCCCTGGCGGGCCTGACGTCCGAAGAGCCTCCCCACAGCGTCAGCCCGGCCCCCGAGCCCGGTGCACCGCCTATCACCGAGGTGCTCACACGTCTCGCCGTCGGTGTGCTGATCCTTGGCCTCGATGCCTTCGCCGCACAGGCGGGTGGCTGGGAGCAGGTCGCCGGCATCACCAGGGCCGCCCCGGCAGCACCGTCTGGCCCACGCGCCCCTGGCGCACTTCGCTTCCGCCACGGCATGATCGGCTGGGCCTTCGAGACCGAAGCGCAGCTACGCCCGGGCGGGAACCCCCGCCAGTGGCTCCGCGTCGTCGTCGGCCACCTGGCCGGGACCGTCTTCTCCGTGGTGCTCGACGCGCTCCCCTGGCCTGGCCAGCGCCGCGCGCGCTCCGATGCCCCCGCGTCTACCGACCAGACCACCACCCGCTGGGTGGCGCGCGGTCGCGCCGAGGAGGAACGCAGCCGCGCCTTCGCCAGCGCCGCCCTCGCCGACATCCTCGACGAGGCCATTCCCGCTCTGGCTCACCGCCCTGGCGTCCAGCAGGCGCTCACCGGGCTCGTTCGCTCCCCCGCCATGGACAACGCTATCACCACCCTCGCCGCCCGCCCCGGCGTCCAGCAGGCGATCGCCGAGCTCGTTCGCTCCCCCGCCATCGACGACGCCATCACCACTCTCGCCGCCCGCCCCGGCGTCCAGCAGGCGCTCACCGACCTGGTGAAGACCCCGGCGATGGGCCAGGCCATCGAGACCCTCGCCGAATCGCCAGCCCTGGTGCAACTCGTGCGTACCCAGAGCACCACCCTGGCCGGAGAGATCATGGAGGAGGGCCACCAGCGCGCCTTCAGCGCCGACGCCATCCTGGAGGGCGCGGCCCGCAAGACCCTCGGCAGATCGCCACGCTCGGCGCTACCCCCTGAAGATCAGGGGCTGATCCTCAGCCGCCCCCCGCGCCCCCCGACCTACGCTCGGTACGCCGGCTTCACCAGCCGGGCCGTCGCGCTCGTGATCGATCTCCTCGTGATCAGTGGCGGCCTGCTGCTCTTCGGCATCGCCCTCGACTTCCTCACACGCACCTCCGGTGTCGGCCAGTTGCTGCGCGCCCTGGGCGAGAGCTTTGCCTGGGTGCAGCCAGTCAACCGCTTCCTGCTGGGCGCCACCTTCGAGCTCTCGCTGGCCCTGCTCGCCAACTTCGCCTACTTCACCTTCTTCCATAGCCTCGGCGGCGCAACAGTCGGCAAGCACCTGCTCGGCCTGCGGGTTGTCAGCGCCGCCGGGGAGCGCCTCACGCCGGGCCAGGCCGCTCTGCGGACCCTCGGCTATGCCCTCTCCTCGCTCCCTCTCTACCTCGGCTTCCTCAGCGTGATCGTCAACAACCGCCGCCGGGGCTGGCACGACCGGATCGCCCGTACCTGCGTCGTTCACACCTGGGCGGCCCGCCCCGATGAGCACTTCCTGCGCCGCGCCGTGGATAAGCTCGGCTAGCCGGAAGATCGGGGCATGCCGGAGTGTGAACACAGAGGGGATGCGCGGAGGGCGAGCGATTCACCGTCCCCCCACCCGTACCCGCGCCGCCGACCATGAGCTCCAGGACCCAACCCATGACGATCTATCAGGAAAAAGCCACCCAGGCCACCGCGCTCCTGCGCGAACTCGACCTCGACTGCTGGCTCACGTTCGCCCGCGAGACCGGGCAGCACCCTGACCCCGGCGTGGAGCTCGTCCTCGGCACCAGCCTTACCTGGAACTCGGCCCTGCTCTTTGGTCGCGGCGGCGAGCGCGTCGCGATCGTGGGGCGCTTCGATGTCGAGAATGTGCGCCTCGCTGGCGTCTTCGACGAGGTGGTCGGCTACGATGAGGACCTCCGCGCGCCGCTGCTGGAAACCCTGGAGCGGCTCGCACCACGCCAGATCGGCCTCAACTACAGCGTCCACGACCACACCGCCGATGGCCTGAGCGCCGGGATGGAGCGTCTGCTCCGCGAGTTGCTCCACGGCACGTCCTTCGTTGAGCGGCTCACCAGCGCCGAGGCCCTGCTTGGACGGCTGCGGGCCCGCAAGACGCCCAGCGAGGTCGAGCGCATCGCTGCGGCCGTAGCAACCACCGAGGAGATCCTCGCCTGGCTCACCCCTCAGATCCGCGTGGGCGCGAGCGAGGCCGAACTGGCCGCCCTGGTGCATGGCGAGTTTGCCCGGCGGGGCCTGCCCTCCGCCTGGGATTGGGAGTACTGCCCGACGCTCAACACCGGCCCGGACTCGCCCCTGGGCCACGTCGCGCCCCAGCCTCACATCCGCGTCCAACCCGGGCATCTCGTACACATCGATCTTGGCGTCCGCCAGGACGGCTACTGCTCCGATCTGCAGCGCATGTGGTACGTACTGCGGCCCGGCGAGAGCCTGCCCCCGCCGGAGATCCAGCGGGCGATGCACACCGTGGTCGCCGCGATCGAGGCCGGCGCCGCAGCCCTGCGCCCCGGCGTGGCCGGTTGGGAAGTCGATGCAGCCGCCCGTCAGGTGGTGGTGGCCGCAGGCTACCCGGAGTACCGCCACGCGCTCGGCCACGGCCTCGGGCGGGCATGCCACGACGGCGGCCCCCTGCTCGGCCCGCGCTGGCCCCGCTATGGCACCGCTCCCGAGCAACTCGTCGAGGCCGGCCACGTCTACACTCTGGAGCTGGGCGTCCCGACACCAGCCGGCTACCTGGCCCTGGAGGAGGATGTGGTCGTCACCAACACCGGGTGCCGCTTCATCAGTAGCTTCCAACGGGAGCTCTGGCTGCGCTAGCGTCGCTCGTGTGCACCCGGCCCCCAACGACCACACCAGCACGGAAACACCGGCCTGCCGGCAGCGCCGCGCGCCCACGCCGGGGCCGCACAGCCCCGGCACACCGCCCCACAAGCCGCCGGTAGGGCCAGATCAAGCCGGCGCAGGCCGGCTTCGCCGGTCGATAGCCAGCGGCTTCAGCCGCCGAGTGTGGCAACCCCCATCGTGATCCCGCTCAGACGCCCCGATGGGGCGTCTTGACCGTGCCGCTCGCGCCCTACGGCGTGCCAACCCCCATCGCGATCCCGCTCAGACACCCCGATGGGGCGTCGCAGCAGGATCAGGGTGGACAGCCACAAGTCCACGCCGGCGGTGGCGGAGGCGCGAGGGCAGCGCCGACGTGGACCACCCGTTGCACCAGTGATGCAACGGCTTCTTCCGCTGGCGCAAGAGCGTGCCCCGTGCTAGCATAGGCTATCGTAGCACCCCCGAAACAGCACATCGATCGTGGAACAGGCCGCAGCATGGCGCGCGCTGTACATCCGTCAGCTGCTAACCCCCGGAGAGGCTTATGGAACGCCCACGCTTCAGCCCGCGCGACGAAGTGTACCTGAAGAGCACCGGCTTTGAGGTGTATATGGCCGCCGGGGCCGTGTTCATCGGCGTCTTCACCGCGATCTTTATCTTCAGCATCAAGATCAGCTTTGCCTGGCTCGTCTGGCCGGGGCTATTTGTAGCGGTACTCGCCGGCTACGTCGTGCTCAACCGCCTCGAGCGGCGCGAGTACGCCCGCAAGCTCGCCGAGCTACAGGCCGAGCAAGCATCGCCTAACGTCACCACCCGGTAATCTGGCTGTAGGGCTGCTGTCATCCTGAGATCTCGCGGCGATCCGCCCGGCCGTGCTACCGTACGGCCGGATCACCGCACCTCAGGAGCCAGCAGATGAACACCCTTCGCACCCTGCGTCGTAGCCGTTCCCTGACGTTCCTGGACCTCGCGCACCTCACGGGGATCTCTGCACGCCACCTGGCCGAGATCGAGTACGGCCTGCGCACGCTCGCCCCCCAGGAGCGTGACGCCCTGGCCACCGTACTCGGCCTCGGCCCCCGCGACTTTACCGGTGCCCATCGTCGCCCAACTGCCGCCCAGCGCCGCGCCACAGTCGCGCCGTTGCCCCGGCTCACGGCCCGCCCCCAGGCCCTGATCGCCGCCGCCCTCGCTGCGACCCTCGCCACCCAATCCTTGCTCGCCCCTACCGACGCCCCGCCTTGGCGACTCAACGCCCCCGCAGCCCAGGCCCCCGCTGCCACCCAGGCACCCGCTCAAGCTCCCACAGCCACCAGTGCCCTCGCCGCCGGCCTGCTCGACACCGTGGCGCCCGAGCCTGTAGCCGCCGCCGCCGAGGCCCTCCTCGCCCAGGCCCGGGCGATTCTCGAACTGCGGGCGGCCCTCCCGGAACCGGCTGTAAGCCCCGACCTGCTGCTGGCAACCACGCCACCGGAAACGGTGGCCCCGGCGCCCCTGCCCACGATCGAGCCTGCCCCCGCCTTCATTCTGACCGACGCCGGACCCCTCGGCTGCCCCGTCAAGCCCACCACCGGGCGTGTAGTGATCACCCAGGGCTATGGCGTAGGCACCCACGCCCCCGCCGCGATCTGGGGTGCCGTCGACCTGGCCGTGGACGGCAACGGCGATGGCTACGCCGACGAGGCCGGCAGTTGGTACCAGCCGATCGTCGCAACCCACGACGGCACCGTCACCGTCACGCTGAATAGCCACCCCGCCGGCAATCACGTCTGGATCGCCGACCCGACTGGCGTCTGGCGCACCGGCTACAGCCACCTCGCCATCGTCACGGTTGTCAGCGGCCAGTTCGTGCGCGCCGGTGAGCAGATCGGTATGCTCGGCTCAACCGGCATGTCCACTGGCCCCCACCTCGACTACCAGGTCTGGCGCAACGGGGTCAACCTTGATCCGACCGGGCTCGTGGGCTGCTGAATGCCCTGGCAGGCCGCATCGCTCGAATTGTCGCTACCCTCGGATCGAGCGCCGGAACAGGCTCAAGGCCAGCCAGGTGCAGAGGACGGCAAAGAGCACAATCACGGCGAGGCTGAGGGTGAGGGGCAGCGTGGGCGCTGCGCCAAAAGCCAGGGCTCGCACCGCGTCGATCAGGTAGGTCGTGGGATTGAGCAGCACGATCACCCGCATCCAGTCCGGCAGGACGGCCAGCGGGTAGAGCGCGTTTGAGGCGAAGAGCAGCGGCAGGTTGAAGAGAAAGATCATGCCGTGATAGCCGGCGATCGAACGCGAGACAGCCGCCACGGCCAGAGCGAGACCGCTGAAACCAACCGAGAAGATCGCCAACAGCAGGAGGGCGGCTAGCCAGCCCGGCGGATTGGGGCTGAGCCTGGCGCCCATCAGTACGCCGACCACAAGCATGAGACCGGCCTGGAAGAGCGCTTTGGTGGCGGTGCTGGTGGCGTTGCCGAGCAGGATGCTGAGACGCGGGATCGGAGCTACCAGGTACTCCTTGAGAATACCTCGCAGCCGCTCATCGAGTAGCACGATCCCGCCGCCCACGGCGCCCCCCAGGGAGCTCAGCGCCACAATCCCGGGCAGGATGAACGACAGATAGTCGCCGCCCGCCACCTCCCCCACCAGGCCGCGCATGCCCACGCCAAAGAGCAACACCCAGAGCACCGACTGCAGAAACAGGCCGAGCAGTTCCTCAGTGCTGCGGAGGAACTTGGCCATATGTTTGGTCCAGATCACGTAGGTTGCGTACATATCCGATTCCCCTGCCGCTGTGGTACACGTTCCAGCAAGCCCTGTCTGATCGGATGCGCGGGGTTGTGCGGCGAAGGCGCTCTCCTCCACGCCTCACAGCCGATGCACACAAACGAGCCGATCCTGATATTAATCCCGCAGGGCCCGACCGGTATGGTGCAAAAACACATCGCCGAGGCTGGGCCGGGCCACCGTCACATCCTCGACGGCGAATCCATTGCCGCTGGCGGCGCCCACCACTTCGGCCAGGCGCCGGCTGCCGCTGTCCACATACACCATCACCAACTCGCTGTCGGCCGGGCTGTCCACCCGGGTTACGAAGGGGAGGGCGCGCGCACAGGCGGCGAAGTGTCCGCGCTCGCCGGAGCCTCGCACCCGGATTACGTCGGCACCCAGGGCGCTCACGAGGGCCTCGGGCGCGCCCTCCGCAACCAGGCGGCCACGATCAACGATCCCGACCTGGCTGGCCAACTCCTCCGCCTCATCCATGTAGTGGGTGGTGAGCAGCAGAGTCATGCCCCGCTCGCGGTTCAGAGCACGCAGGTAGCTCCAGATCCCGACACGATTCTGCGGGTCCAGCCCCTGGGTCGGCTCATCAAGAAAGAGCACCTCGGGGTCGGTCATCAGGCCACGGGCTAGCTCAAGCCGGCGGCGCATGCCGCCCGAGTAGCCGCGCACACGCCGGTCCAGCGCATCGCCGAGCTGCACCAGCTCGGCCAGTTCGGCGATCCGGCGGCGGCGCAGCGCACCGCCCAGCCGGTAGAGCCGGCCGTGGATGTCGAGCACCTCGCGTCCGGTCAGATCCTGGTCGAGCACCATCTCCTGAAAGGTCACCCCGATCCGCGTCCGCACGCGGGCGGCCTCACGGCGAACATCGTGCCCGGCAACCCGCGCCTCACCCTCGGTCGGCGTGGCCAGAGTCGTCAGGATGTTGATCGTCGTTGTCTTTCCGGCGCCATTGGGGCCGAGCAGCGCGTAGATTGTACCGGCGGGCACCGCAAGGTCCAGCCCATCCACGGCGGTGATCGCCCCGTAGCGCTTCACCAACCCACGGGCATCGATTGCATAGTCGGTCATGCAGTCTCGCTATCTAGTCGAGATCGGCACACAGCTGCGACGACGACATGGGATCCGCCACGGCGATGGTACTGATGCACGGGCGCCCAGCGAGGGTGCCTGGGCACCACCAGCCGGTGAAACCGGTGCAACGTGCCATTCGCCATGCGGAAGTCCCCGGGTGGTCTGGTCGCCGCGCCCCTCATTCCCACCTGCGTGAGGGCAATCTACCCTCTCCCAGGGCGGGTTCAGGAGCGAACAGAACCTGTGTTCAATCAACGGTTTGCCGCATCCGGACGGGCTGTGTTCCTACGCTCTGGGAGCACGAGCCTGCCCCGCGAAAACGGAGGCCTGCCCCCGCGAATCACGGCTCCGACCAGCCGTCCTGTCCACTCTTCAACCTGGAGCGAGAGTAGAGGAGTACGGGCCAGGTCGCCTACATCCAGGCCCAATCGCACCACTCACCGCTAGCGGCCCGGGCCGCGATCATAGCCGCAGCCCGGGTTTGCTGTCAAACGTGGCGCGCCAATGAGTACCACATCTCCACAGGCAACCGGGCCACCGTAGAGGCGCAGCGTGCTGTGCCCCCAGGGTCTGCCCGGAAATTGACGTGTCGCAGGAATTTGCTATAGTAATGGCAGCAAGTGGCTCGCGCAGCGACGGGCCGCGCCACTGAGACAATCTGTCGCTCGATGATGAGCTCGACAGCCGACGGAACGCCGACTGCCGCAGTTGGCGTTCCGTTTTGTTCGCTGTGGGGTCGCCGGCCTTCGCCGGTCGGCAAGTAAGCAGGAACTATGGCCTCGCAACTGAAACGTATCCTTGTCGGGAAGCCAATCGCCACCGAACAGCAGCACCATGAGCGACTGAGCCGGGTGACCGCCCTGGCCGTCTTCTCTTCCGACGCGCTCTCGTCGGTAGCCTACGCCACGGAAGCCATCCTGGCCGTCCTCCTCCTGGCTGGAGCCCAGGCCCTCGGGCTCTCGCTCCCGATCGGCGCGGGCATCGCGGCACTACTGGTGATCGTAGCCTTCTCCTATCGCCAGACGATCCGCGCCTACCCCAGAGGAGGTGGCGGGTATGTGGTGGCCCGCGAGAACCTCGGCGAGACGCCGGGGCTGATCGCCGCCGCAGCCCTGCTGATCGACTATGTACTCACCGTGGCCGTCTCGATCTCAGCTGGTGTCGCTGCGATCACCTCGCTCGCAATTAACTGGGGCTTCCCCGAACTGAAGAGCTACGCCGTCGAGATCGGTCTGGTCTGTATCGCGCTTGTCACCCTCGCCAATCTGCGCGGCGTCAAGGAGAGCGGCGCGATCTTCGCTGTGCCCACATACGCCTTCGTCGCCAGCATCCTGGCGATGATCAGCTTCGCCCTCTTCCGCGACGCCTTCTTCGGCCCGGCCCAGGTGGCCCATACGATCCCGCCCGAGTTCCCGCTGGCCGGCGAAGCCGAGGCGATCGGGCTCTGGCTCATCATGCGCGCCTTTGCCGCCGGTTGCACCGCTCTTACCGGGATCGAGGCGATTAGCGACGGTGTGCCCGCCTTCAAGGCCCCCGAAGCAAAGAATGCCGCGGCCACGCTGACGATGATGGTCACCCTCCTCGTTAGCATGTTCCTCGGCATTACCTGGCTCGCCCACGCCCATGGCGCCGTGCCCAACGAGGCCACCCACGAGACGGTCGTCTCCCAGATCGCCCGCACGACCTTTGGGGTTGGCCCGGCCTACGTGGTGATCCAGATTGCCACGGCCCTCATTCTGGTGCTCGCCGCCAATACCGCCTTCGCCGACTTTCCCCGACTCGCAAGCTTTCTCTCTCGCGATCGCTTCCTACCCCGGCAGTTCTCGTCTCGCGGCGACCGGCTGGTCTTCTCCAATGGCATCCTGGCCCTCGGTGCCTTTTCGGCCCTGCTTGTGGTGCTCTTCCAGGCCAACGAGATCGCGATGCTGCCGCTTTACGCGATCGGCGTCTTCATCTCCTTTACCCTCTCCCAGTCGGGGATGGTCCGCCGCCACATACGGCTCCACGAGGAGGGCTGGCGTCGTGGGGTGCTGATCAACGGCCTGGGCGCCACGCTTACCGCTGTGGTCATGGTCGTGCTCGGCGTTACCAAGTTTACCCACGGTGCCTGGGCAGTGCTGGTGCTCATCCCCGTGCTGGTGCTCGTCTTCAAGGCCATCCACGGCCATTACATGCGCGTGGCCCAGCAACTCTCCCTCAGCGACGCCGCCAAGCCGGCCCCGTTACGGCGCCATACCGCCGTCGTGCTTGTGAGCGGGATCCATAAAGGGGTGCTCCCCGCCCTCCAGTACGCCCGCTCGATCGCTCCGGATAACGTGACGGCTATTTATGTAAATCTCGACCCGGAGCAGACCGAGCGCCTGCGGGTGCGCTGGTGCGACTGGGGCTGCGAGGTACCGCTGGTGGTGCTTGAGTCGCCCTACCGCTCGCTGCTCACCCCCCTCCGCACCTGATATGAAAAAGCTCGCCGGCAGGGGCCGTCAGTCGGCCGCGACCGCCCGTGGTTCAAGGTTGACAATGAACCCAAGGCGCTCGATACGGAAGGTC
>SFCB01000293.1 GCA_004367505.1 Chloroflexi bacterium OHK40
CCACTACTGGATCGGGGCGATCTGCTGGGAGCGCGCTGATCCGCGCGCACGGAACGCATTCACCTGGCGGGTTGCTGAGCCGCTCGTCAACCGAACCGGCGGCGAGGTGTGGTCTCCGAGGGTCAGTGGCGGTGGTTTGACGGCAAGCGTGCGGCCCGCGCCAGCGAGCCCGATGCTCCGTCGGATTGAGCTTCTGCAGGGTATCGTGGGCGCGGGAGCGTTTCGCACGGTTGTCGCTCCACTGGCGTGAGGCAGGCATGCCAGCCCGGTACACGTCTGTCGCTCGTTCGACTATAATGCCGCCATGAGCCAACCCCTCAACCATCTCGGCCAGCCGATCGGCTGGCCCGTGCGCGATTGGGCGCCACCCCCGCCGCCGCCCCGCGCGCCGATGCGCGGGCACTTCTGCTGTGTGGAGCGGCTGGACGCAGATCGCCACGCCGCTGAGCTCCACGCCGCCAACCAGGCCGACGCCGAGGGCCGGATGTGGACCTACCTTGCCTACGGGCCTTTCGCGAGCCTGGAGGCCTACCGGGCCTGGGCCGAGCCGATGAGCGCCAGCGCCGACCCGCTCTGCTACGCGATCGTCGATGGGGCGAGCGGCCGGGCGCTGGGCGTGGCGAGCTACCTGCGGATCGCCCCGGACGCTGGTAGTATCGAGATTGGCCACCTCGCCTTTGCGCCCGCGCTGCAGCGGAGCCCTGCCGCTACCGAGGCCCTCTTCCTGCTGATGGATCGCGCCTTCACCCTGGGCTACCGGCGCCTGGAATGGAAGTGTGACGCACTGAACGAGCCCTCGCGGGCGGCGGCCCGGCGGCTCGGATTCTCCTTCGAGGGCATCTTCCGCCAGGCGACGGTCTACAAGGGCCGCAACCGTGATACCGCCTGGTACAGCGTGGTAGATGGCGAATGGCCCGCGCTGCAGGCCGCCTTCCGCCGCTGGCTCGACCCGGCAAATTTCGATCAGCACGGTCGCCAGCGGCTGCGGCTCTCCGCGCTCACGCGCCCGCTGCTCTACCGCGAAGGGTGAGCGCCGGGCTGGCTACGCTTCCCCACCGCTGTGACGCAGCCAGGCAGCCGCAGCGCGGATCTCGGCCTGGCTGAGCCCGTGGCCGCCTGGCTCCCAGTGGAGCGTCACTCCCGCTCCGGCCCCGGCCAGCAGATCCGCGAGCCGCTCGGTCTGCTGTGGCGGGATCAGCGGGTCGGTGCGGCCCGCACCCAGAAAGACGGGTACACCGTGTAGGTCTGGCATTGCCGAAGGTTCCAGCGGCACCATCGCATGGAAGAGCACCGCCCCCGCCAGCACCGCCGGGCGCAGCAGCAGCAGGCTGGCCGCGATGTTCGCGCCGTTGGAGTAGCCCACGGCAATCACCCGCTCCGGGTCGAAGCCGTAGTGAGCGCTAGCCGCAGCTACAAAGCCAGCCAGATCATCGGTGCGCCGCCGCAGGTCGTCCAGGTCGAAGACACCCTCGGCCAACCGGCGGAAAAAGCGGGGCATGCCGTTCTCCAACACCTGGCCCCGTGGGCTGAGCAGGGCGGCGCCGGGGAAGAGCGTGCGCCCGAGGTCGAGCAGGTCGTATTCGTTACCGCCGGTGCCGTGGAGGAGCAGCAGTGTTGGCGCGCCGGGCGTCAGGGCCGGCTCGTAGACGTGGGTGAAGCCGAGCTCAACCGTGGGGGCTGACGTCGGCGCGGCTGGCGGCGGATCAGCGGCGCTGGGTGGAAAACTCACCGCCGGAAAACGCCCGACAATCGCGGCGCGGCGCGGCTCGAGCCAGGGCGGTAGCTGTAGCCAGGTGCCGAGCGTCGCCAGTGGCTCATCAAGCGTGAAGCCCGGTGGGTCGGTGGCGAGCTCGAACAGCACACCGCCCGGCTCGCGGAAGTAGACCGACCGGAAGTAGTGCCGGTCCCGCACAGGCGTGATGTCCGGCGCGTGAGGCTCCAGCTCGCCGCGCCACGCCAGCAGGGTTGCCTCGTCGGCCACGCGCCACGCGACGTGGTGGATCGACCCTGCGGCAACCTGTCCGCGAGGAATCCCCGGGCGGGCCTCAAGCGTGAGCACCGACGTGCCAAGCCCGTCGCCGAGGGCGAGGCGCAGCACGGTGCTCGTGTCGGGCAGCCGACGAAAGCCGAGCCGCTCGGTGAAGAAAGTGGCGCTCGGCTCAGTGTCGGCCAGCGTCAGAGTAACCCCGTGCAACCCGGTGATGGCCGCCTCGGCCGGGACCCCGGCCAGCGGCGAGGGCGTGCCGGGGCGCGCGGGTGGCTGCTCCACCAGCTCGATCAGCAGCCCGGCTGGATCGTAGAAGGACAGGAAACGAGCGCCCGCGCGCTTGTCGGGGCCCCCGAAGCGCCAGCCGATCTCAGTCAGCTGGTGCTGCCAGAAGGACAGGGCCCCAGTGGGGACGGCGAAGGCGAAGGCGCTGATCTGGCCTACCCCCCGGCTCCCGCGCCGGCCACCGGGCCAGGGGAAGAAGGTGACGATCGTGCCCGGGCGGCCCTGCGCATCACCGTAGTAGAAATGGTAGGTGAACGGATCCTCGAAGTTGACCGTCTGCTTGACCAGCCGCAGGCCCAGGACGCGCGTGTAGAAATCAACGTTCTCCTGCGGATCGTCAACGATGGCCGTGATGTGATGAAGGCCCAGAAGCGGCACAGGCATGGGATCGCTCCAATGGACTCCGGGGCGCCTTCGGCGCTCCAACGCCCGGTGTGGGAAGCTGTAAAACGAACGCCGCGCGCCGCGCTGTGCCTATTTCTCTCTATGCTCATGCGCGGGGCGCGCCCGCCGCGATGCGCCGGGGTTGTCCGGCGCCGCCAGAATAGTTTAGTACTAAACATTTTTCATGTCAAGGGCGCGCCAGGGCAGGCGCTCAGTCCGGTGCTGGACAGCCACCGGTGGCATAGCGGGCGCCCGGCGGAGCCAGCCCGCCGCCGCGAGGCGCAGGCGCAGTGCAGCAATGGGCGCCAGTGTGGCAGTGTGGGTCATCGTTCCACAGGCGGTATACTGAGCGCGACGTTGTCCGATGCTGCGGCGTGACGTGCATCTGTGCGGGGGTACCAATGACCTGGAGTCTGCTGCTTGGTTTAAGCTCGGGGCTGTGCTGGGGCGCCGCCGATTTCGTGGGCGGCTTGCAGTCGCGGCGGCTTCCCTCGCTCGCCGTCACGCTCTGGAGCCAGCTGGTTGGCGGCCTGGTGCTGCTCAGTGGGCTGCTGCTCGTCGGCCCCGTCGTCGTCAGCGGGGCCTGGTGGGGCGTTGCGGCGGGCCTGTGCGGCGGGCTCGCGCTGGTGTTGTTTTACCGGGCTCTGGCGATCGGAACGATGTCGCTCGTCGCGCCGGTCTCGGCGTGCGGGGCGGTGGTACCGGTGCTCGTCGGGCTCGCGCGCGGCGAGGCGCTCGGTGTCCTGACACTGGCGGGCATGGTGGCAGCCCTGGCCGGGATCGTCTTCGTCTCGCTCCAGGGCGATGCCGCAACGCCGGGGCGTCGCCAGCGGTCGGCCCTGCTCGGCGCCATCGGGGCGGCGCTCGGATTCGGTCTCTTCTTCACGCTCATCGACCGCGCCGCCGGAGTGCCCGGCGCCTCGGCTCTCTGGGTGAACGTCTGGGCACGGGCCGGCTCCGTGCCACTCCTGCTCGCGCTTCAACTCACTACCGCCCGGACGATCGGCTGGCCCGGGCCCGCCCTCGGGATGGTTGCGCTGGTTGGCGTGCTCGACATGAGCGCCAATGTGCTCTTCGCCCTGGCCACGCAGGCGGGATCGCTCGGGGTCGTCGCCGTGCTCGGCTCGCTCTACCCGGTCACCACGGTGCTGCTCAGCTGGGTGCTCCTGGCTGAGCGGCTCACGCGGCTCCAGTACCTCGGCGTAGCTCTGGCGCTGCTGGGGGTGGGCTTGCTGGCGGGCGGCTGAGGTGGGCTACCAGGAATCCCCTGCTGGGACGTAGCGTGCTGCGTGTTTCCGGCGTCCCTACGGCTCATCGGCGAGAAGCGTGTCGTCGTGGTCCTCGTCGAGGATGAGGTCAACGGGTGAGACGGCGAAGCGCAGGGCGGCTGCCCGTGCCCGCCCATCCTGCTCGTGGGCCAGCGACCAGGCGGCGTGATCGATGAGCAGCGCCAGGGCCAGGGCGCGGCCGATGGTCAGCGCCAGGCGCCGGGCGCCGCGCTCGAGTGCCGGGGGCGTTGTGGCGCCAGCCCAGCGCTGGGCGTGAGCGAGGGCGGCCCGTGCCCGCGCCCCGGCGGCGGCGAGCTCGGGGTCGCCCACCCCCACGGTAAGCTCGTCGGCCTGGGCCAGGATCGCCTCCCACGGGCCGGGC
>SFCB01000301.1 GCA_004367505.1 Chloroflexi bacterium OHK40
GCCCCCGGCCCCCCGAGGGCCAGGCGCAGCGTTGTGAAGGCCCCGAGCACGGCGACGAGAGCCAGCGCCAGGCCCCCCAGGGGCGGGAGCGCAACGGCGACACCGCTGCCTGCGGGGGCCACCGTCAGATCGGCGATCAGCACGCCGAGCGGGCGCGGATCGCGATAGACGTTCGCCCGCAGCGTCAACTCCAGGGTCCCATCGCGGACAGCCTCGGCGGGGATGAGTAGGCGCACGCGCCGGGGCTCGGCACTCTCGGGAAGCTCGGCGAGCAGTCGCTCCCCGGCGAAGAGGCGCGCGCCGACGGGCTGGCCGTTCGGGTGGGCGACCACCACGCCGAGATCGAGCGTCCAGGCCCCGCGCCCGAGGTTGGGCAACACGATCCGGCTCTCATCGCTGGACCAGCGGTATGTCCGGGCCGGGGCTAGCACCACCTCGCCCACAATATCGCGTGGGGGGAGGGCGCCGCCCACGAGCGGAGAGACGAGACTGAAGCTGAGCGAGTCGGCGGCTGCCAGTTCGGGGGGCAGGGTGGCGAGCACGCTATCGGCGGTGCGGCGCGGCATATCGACCCGCTCGCCATTCACCGCCACGGCCGCCTCCTCAAGAATGCCGTCGGGCTGGCCCGGCGCGGCGCGCAGCGTCGCGATCCACACGCCGTCGCGGCGGCCCGGAAGCGTCAGCACTTCCTGGCCCGCCGGCCATGGGAAGGCCTCCGCCGCGCCTGCGGCATCGATCTCCCGGCCGTTGAACCCCCGCAGGAAGGCGGCGTCGTAGTCGCCGCCCAGATCAATATGAACCACCGGGCGCACCGTGTAGGCGGCGGTGAGCACCAGGGCCGTAAGGAGGGCCAGGAAAAGCGCGGGCCGCAGGTCACCTACCTGCGGCAGCGTAAGGGCGGAACCTGCGCCGCGCTCGCGGGCCACGGCCCCCCCCGGTGCGGAGCTTGTCATGGATTTCCCCGGGCGGCGCGGGCGCCGCCCCTCTCACCCAGAACTGCGGCGGGGGCACTGCCGCCCCGCAGCCGGCAGGATTGTACCAGAAGTCGCTGGCTTCTGCACATCGGCCCGGCGGCGCCCGCCCCGGGTGCTTCCACTTCCTCGTAAACGCGGCGCCGGGCCCGTACAATATGGTCGATGTGCCTCCTGGAAGTACCGGGTGTATTCGGCGGTCAGGCCCACAGCCGTCTTTTGGCGCCCTCCCGCCCATCCTGTGCCCAGGTGCGCACCTGGGTGAAATACTACGATGACCAGCGCATGCCGATCGTCGCCAACGAGTTGCGCCAGTTCGAGCTACGGCTGCGCAACCCCGCCCTCCACCGCTGACCTCCAGTGCCCGTAACCGCCTAGACGGTTGACGCGGGGCCAGCCGGCCGGTATAGTACCGGGCAGATGTCAACACTCATCATTGCCCCGCTCCAGATCGAGCTCGACGCCCTCGTGGCCGGTTTTGCAGAGCACGGCCACCTGCCTACGCCGGGCCAGATTGGCCGACTGCCGGTGCTCCAGCTCCCTTCACTCGCGCTCACGTTGGCCTGTGGCGGCCACGGCAAGACGCAGTTCGGCGTGCAGACGCAGCACCTGCTCGACCACGCGCCCGCCGTGGAGGCGGTGATCTGTGCTGGCGCGGCCGGTGCGCTCGACCCGGCCATCGGCCTGGCCGACCTGGTGCTGGCCGCCGAGACGGTCGAGCACGACTATACGCAGCGCTTCCGGCCCCACCCGCTCCCGCGCTTCCCCGGCGACCCGGGGTTGCTCGCGGCGCTCGGCGCGCTGGCCGGCGAGCTGTCTGCATTCCGTGTCTTTGCAGGGATCGTGGCCAGTGGCGACGAAGACGTGATCGAGCTGGAGCGGGCCGCCGCGCTGCGCCAGGCTACCGAGGCATGCGCCGTGGCCTGGGAAGGCGCTGGCGGCGCTCGCGCCTGTCGCTTCAGCGGCGCGCGTTACCTGGAGCTCCGCGCCATCACCGATACGGCCGATCACCAGGCTCCAGTCCACTTCGCGGCCAACCTCCAGCGGGCCATGGCCAACGTGGCCACCCTGCTCACCCACTGGCGCTCCAGACAGGCGTGATACGGGGCCGGGAGCAGCACGCCTCGCCGGAACGCGGTCCCGCCCTACAGCGCGCTGAGATCAACCGGCGTGCGCGGCGCCGTGGCATGGGTGGCCATCCCCTCCGTGCGATAGACATAATGCCAGGCTCCGGCGCTGGACATCGCGCAGTGGTTGCCGGCCCGGTCCATGGCCACGAGGTGGAGCGCGTTGGGGGTGCCGTGGAGCAGGGGCGCGAGGTCGCGGTAGGCCTCGCGGCAGGCTTCCTCCAGCGGGTAGCCGGCCTTCAAGTAGAGCACGACGCTGCGAGCGGTTCCGGCGCGGATGGCAGCCTCGCCCCAGCCGGTGCAGCACGCGGCGCCGTAGCGATCATCGGCGTAGTTGCCGGCCCCGATGATCGGCGAGTCGCCCAGACGTCCAGGGTACTTCCAGGCCCAGCCGCTGGTAGAGACGGCGGCGGCAAGGCGGCCCTGGTCGTCCCGGGCGATCACATTCACCGTGCCGGTAGCGTGCTCGGGGTCCTTTGTGAGAGCCGGGGCGCGCCGCAGCAGCACGGCGAGTTGCTCGGCCACGCCGGCCCAGCCTGTCAGATCCTGGCCGCCCACGCCTGCTCGCCAGACACGCTCGGCCTCTGGCGTGAGTAGCTGCTCCGGGGCCATACCGAGCTCCACGGCGAAGCGCGCGGCACCCTCGCCAACGAGCATCACGTGAGGCAGCTCCTCCAGCACACGCCGCGCCACACTGATCGGGTGGCGAAAGCCCTTCAGCGCGCCAACAGCGCCCGCCCGCAGCGTGCTCCCATCCATGATCGACGCATCCAGCTCAACCTCGCCCAGCAAGTTTGGGTAGCCCCCGTAGCCAACCGAGTGATCATCCGGGTTGTCCTCCACCAGGCGCACCGCCAGTTCCACCGCGTCGAGCGCGCTGCCGCCCTGCTCCAGCAGTTCCCATCCTGCGTCGATCCCCACCGCCGCGTTTGCCGAGCCGATGATCTGCATACACTCCTCGCTGCTCGCCGTGCGCGGCACATCGTACCACGGGCTGGCGAGGGCGGGGCGCTTGTCTGTGGCGCGGCCGAAAGCCTCTGACGCAGCGCCCGGAACCATTGCGCCCTCGGCTGAAGGCTGGCATGCTGTTCACGCCGGATGGGTAGCAGCGGGGCGCCCCTGGTGGGCGCCCTCCCGGCTGTCCTACCTCATCACCCTGGCTGATCACGAGGTACAGGGACAATGCTCGGCACGAGGCGGCGCGGTGTCGCGCCGGCGCGCCCGAGCCGCGCTGTACAGCTCCCGGATGCGGCGCACGAAGCCGCGTGCCCAGCCTGCCAGGGCTGGCGCGAGGGGATAGCACTCGCTGCTGCCGTCGGGGTGAAGAATAATCATCTTCCTGGTGCTCGGTTCGTGCGCTGTGGCGCTAGCGGCAGCCGCAGCTGGTGCTTATGGGCTCGGCGGTGGTGCGCGTACCGCTCGTGCCAGCTTCGCTTAGCAGTGTTGCATCGCAGCATTCGGCCTTTGCTGCAGGCTCGCAGCAACTGGCCTGCTCGGCTGGCGTGCAGCATCCTGGCGCGGTAACGGGGGCAGGGGCTGCGGGGTTGAGCGCCAGCGGCACGAGCGCGCTGCGTGCCGGAAGCTCGGGCCCGCTCGGGCCACAACACCCGGCGGCGCTAGCACCGCCAGCAGCCACCGGCCCTGAGCAGACACCGGTCTCCGGGAGTTCCAACTCGACCCGCCGCGCTGCCACCCAGTCGCCGGCGAGCGCCGCCGCCACGGAGCGCACCTGCTCATAGCCGGTGAGCAGTAGGAACGTGGGCGCGCGACCGTAACTCTTCATGCCGACAAGGTACAATCCGGGCTCAGGATGGCTCAGCTCGTCGACGCCGTGGGGCCGCACGGTGCCGCAGCTGTGCAGGTTCGGGTCGATCAGCGGGGCGAGGGCGCTGGGTGCCTCGACCGCCGGGTCGAGGCCGAGGCGCAGCTCGGCCAGGAGCCTCAGGTCGGGGCGCAGGCCCGTCGTGACGACAATCTCGTCGACGGGGTCGAGGGCGCGGGTGCCGGCATGCACCACCAGGCCCGCCGGTGTGCGCTCGACCCGCTCGCTGCGCCAGCCGGTGACGAGACGCACGGTGCCGTCCTCGACCAGGGCGCGAATGCGCTGGCCCAGTGCGCCACGGGCGGGCAGGGCATCGTTGGCTCCGCCACCGTAAGCCTGAGCCAGCCGCTCGTCGCCACGCCGCACCACCCAGGTGATCTGCGTGCCGGGCGCCTCGCGGGCCAGCGCAACAAGGTCGAGCAGGGCGTTAAAGGCCGAGTGGCCGCTGCCGGCCACCAGCACGCGCCGGCCAGCGTAGCGCTCCCGGTGCGCGCCGAGCACATCGGGGATCCCGTAGAAGATCTGGTCTGCGGCGGCCAGTTCCCCGACGGCGGGCAGGCCGGAGGCGCCGAGCGGGTTCGGGGTCGCGTAGGTGCCCGAGGCGTCGATAACGGCCCCGGCCCGCAGCAACTCTTCGCCACCGTCGGCGCGCTCGATCTGCAGGAGGAAGGGCGCCTGCGCCCGGCCGGCGTCGCTCAGCTTGTCGAGGCCGGCGCGCGTCACCGCGACGACCCGCTGGCCCGTGTGGAGCCTTGGCGCGATCGCCGGGTGCGCGGCTAGCGGCGCAAGGTAGCGCTCCACCAGCGCGCGCCCGCTCGGGTAGCCCTCGGGGTCGGGGGCCTGCCAGCCCGTCTGCTCCAGCAAACGCCGTGCCGCCTGGTCGAGGCAATAGCGCCAGGGTGAGAAGAGCTGCACATGGCCCCAGCGCAGCACGCTGTGGCCGGCCACCGGGCCAGCCTCTAGCACGATGAAGGGCAGGTTGCGCTCGGCGAGGTGGGCGGCGGCGGCCAGCCCGACCGGGCCAGCACCGATGATCGCGACGGGCGTAGACGGGGTGATGATCGTCATTTGTGCGCTCCTATGGACGCCGCACGCGCGGCGGAGGTGTTCGATCAGGCGTGAGTGCTGCGTTCAGCCCGCGAGATGCAGGGCCATGACAGTGGCACTCGCGGGACAGGCCTCGGTGAACTCGACAGAGGCCTGGACGGCGGGCTCAACCTCGGCACGGGCGATTGGCGCGAAGCCGAAGCTGGCGAAGTAGCGCTCGGCGGTCGTGGTCAGCAGGTAGACTCGTCGGACGCCATGGGCGCGGGCGAGATCCAGTGCCGCCTGCGTCAGCTCTCGGCCGATGCCCTGGCCCCGCAGCCGTTCGGCCACCGCGACGGAGCGCAAGAGCGCGGCTTCGCCGTACAGCTCCAGCGCCGCACTCCCCACTACCGCCTCGCTTGCGCGGGCGACCACGGCTGCCCCGAAGTGCTCGGTGAGGCCAGCGTGAGGCAGGTTGCTCGCGGTGAGCAGATCCAGAACTGCGGGCAGATCCGCCGGTGCCGCCGGCACGAACTGGAGTGTCGTCATCGTAGAGTACTCCTTTATTGATCCTGGTCAATATATGCCGCAACGCAAGGGGCGTCAAGCGCTCAGGCGGGCCTTCCCGCCGGGCAGCATGCCCCCCACCAGCGCATGCGCGGACTCCCCGGCGCCGTCTGGCGCTGGTGCTGGAGCGCGCGCAACACCACGGCGGCATCGGCTCCAACGCCACGAAGCGTCGCCGAGGCAAAGGTACGCTGGTTGGAGAGCCCCACGAACCCCAGACCGGGCACCGTCGTGCTGATCCCGTGATGCTGGAGCGCCTCGCCTGCGCGATCCAGCGCGCCGAGGGGGGCCAGGTAGTCCAGGTTGGCCCGGTAGCCCGTCGCGAAGATGACCGTGTCCACCGCCTCCACCTGCCCATGGGCCCAGACCACGCCCGCCTCGGTGAAGGCGTGAAACATCGGGTGAGCGTCGGGCCTCCCCGCCGCAAGGGCCTTGCGATAGCTCCCCATGTCGAGCACCCGTGGCCCCTTGCCGCTGGCGAGGCGCCCGAAGAGCCGCGCCTGCGGACTCTCCAGCGGGCTGGTGTCGAACCGTAACAGCGACCACCACCAGTGAACATCGCGACCATAGGGGCGCTGGGTGACGAAGCGCACCGGATCGCGCACTGCCAGGCTCACCCGGGCGACGGTCGCCAACTCGGCGGCGATCTGCACTGCCGAATTACCGCCGCCGACCACAACCACGCGCTGGCCTGCGAACGGCGTGGGAGCGCGATAGGCGGAGGAGTGGAGCAGCTGCCCGCGAAACTGCTCCTGGCCGGGCAGGTTCGGCGTAAAGGGCCGGTGGAAGGCGCCCGTGGCCGCAATCAAGGTGCGGGCCTGGAAGCTGCGTCCATCAGCGGTGTGCACCAGGAACAGCTCACCCTGCCGCGCGACCGCGCTGACCCATGCGCCAGTGACGACGGGAAGCTGAAAGTGCGCGGCGTACGCGCGCAGATAGGCGACCACCTCATCGCGGGTGGGGTAGCGCTCGGGATCGCCGGGAAAGGGCATCCCCGGGAGCGATGAGAAGCGTGCCGGCGAAAAGAGGCGCAGGCTCTCGTAGTAGTGAGGCCACGAACCGCCGGGCGCCTCACGCGCTTCGAGTATCACAAAGGGCACAGCGGCCCGCTGAAGGTGATAGCCGGTGGCCAGGCCGGCCTGCCCCGCGCCAATCACGAGCGTGTCCACGCTCTGCTCCATCCCATCCTCCTTGTATTGATCACGGTCGATATAGTGACCAGCACTGGCAGCTCCAGGCGCCTGACCGACGTGCCCCCACCGGGCATGCTAGGCGGGCTTCCAGGCCGTGATCGCGCAGCTCGTAAGCTTGCCTTCAAGGGCCCGGATGGCCCGATCAGGCAGGCTGGAGAGGAGCTCGGCACCCTCCGCGCGCAACTCAGCGATCGTGTAGCGCCGGGTCACCGCGAGGCCAACCCGCTCGAAGCCAGCCGTCAGCAGCAAGCGGCGGTAGTCCTGCATCGTCAGCGCGCCGGCGAAGCAAGCTGCCCAGCTGAGCGCTCCGCGCAGCTCGTTCTCACCGACGGGCAGCTCAGCCAGGTCGGCATCGAACACGATATCGGAGACAGCCAGCCGGCCGCCCGGCTTGAGCACACGAAAGGCATCGGCAAGCACCTGGCCCTTGTCGGGGGCAAGGTTGATCACGCAGTTAGAGATGATCACATCCACGGACCGGTCAGGCAGGGGAATGGACTCGATATCGCCCTTGAGGAAGGCAACATTCGTCGCGCCGGCCTTCGCGGCGTTGCGCCGGGCCAGCTCCAGCATCGCGTCGGTCAGGTCGAGGCCATAGACATAACCGCTCAGCCCGACTTGCCGGGCGGCCAGGAGCACCTCGAGGCCACCGCCGGAGCCGAGGTCGAGTACCACCTCGCCGGACCGGAGCGCGGCTAGCGCCAGGGAGTTCCCGCAGCCATACGATGTCGTCACAACATCGGGGGGCAACTGGGCGAGCGCCTCAGCGCCATAGAGCGTCAGCTCGGTGGGCTCACTGGCGCAGCAACCCGATTCGCCAGCGCCGCAGCAACTGGCGCGGCTCTGGACGCGTGCCCCATAGTGGGCCTGTACGGCGGCCTTGATCGCCTCCGGGTCGCCCCGTGGCACGCGCGTCGTCGCGTCGGTCGATGGCTGACTCACGGTGACCTCCTCTCGGTAAATTGATCATCATCGATATAGCGGCTAAACACAAGGCCGTGCCCAGGGGGCGCGGCCATACTAACCGAGCAGGGCGAGCTGGGCGCTGACGCGGGCGCGGAGCGCCGCCATCGCCTCGCGCTTGACAAAGTAGTAGGCCCAGAGGCCCCGGCGCTCACAGTCGATCAAGCCGGCCTCTCGCAAGAGCTTGAGGTGGTGGGAAACCGTGGGCTGCTTCACCGGCAGCGCGCCTTCCAGATCGCAGACACAGACGTGTCCATCACTCTGGGCAAGCAGATCGAGGATCTGGATCCGGATGGGATGGCTCAAGAGTACCAGATCCTCACTCAGGCGCTTGATGGCCGCAGATCCCAGGCGCACCTCCAGACCGGGCGTGCAGCAAGCCTGTGGCGTTGTCTCGGTGAGCTCAATCATGGTGATGGTCCTTTACGGTTCACTATAGCGTATGGATTGAACCTTGTCAATACAGTGTCTGGCGTGTGGCTCAATTGCACGGCGTGCCCGAGCCTGTCTGGACGTCCCACAGCCTTGCGAAGGCACAGCGGGAGTGGTGCGCAGGGGGTGAGGCGCAGCTTCCCAGCACGCCGCTTAACCCCCTCTTAACACACCAGGACTGGACAATGCCGAAACATCGCGTACAATTGCATCAGTGATAATTGATTAAAAGGAGCTTCGCTGTGGCGGCACATGTTGGCATCAACGGGTTCGGGCGGATCGGGCGGCTGGCGCTACGGGCGGCCTGGGGCTGGCCCGAGCTCGAGGTGGTCCACATCAATGAAGTCGCCGGTGACGCAGCGGCAGCGGCCCACCTGCTCTACTTCGACTCGGTGCACGGGCGCTGGAACCGTGAGACACGCGGCGAGGGCAATACCCTCTTCGTCGAGCAGACCGCGATCGGCTACAGCAGCGTCCGGGAGCCGGAGGGCGTGCCCTGGGCCGAGGCCGGGGTTGAGATTGTGCTTGAGGCTACGGGTAAATTTCGCACCCCCGAGCAGCTGGATGCCTACTTTCGGGCCGGTGTGAAGAAGGTGATCGTCGCCGCGCCTGTGAAGGGCGGTGCGCTGAATGTGGTGATGGGCGTCAACGACCACTGGTACAACCCGGCCGAGCACCACCTGCTCACGGCCGCTTCCTGTACCACCAACTGCCTCGCCCCGGTGGTCAAGGTGATCCACGAGGGCCTCGGTATCGTCCACGGGATGATCACCACCATCCACGATATGACCAACACCCAGAGCATTCTGGACACCCCCCACAAGGATCTTCGCCGCGCCCGGGCCTCCTCGCTCTCGCTCATCCCCACCACCACGGGCTCGGCTACCGCGATCGGCCTGATCTTCCCCGAGCTACAGGGCAAGCTCGACGGGATCGCCGTGCGCGTCCCCTTGCTCAACGCCTCACTCACCGACTGCGTCTTCGAGGTGGCCCGGCCCACCAGCGTCGAGGAGGTCAATCGCCTGCTGCAAGCCGCCGCCGAGGGGCCACTGGCCGGCATCCTCGGCTATGAGACCCGCCCCCTCGTCTCCGTAGACTTCCGCGATGACCCACGCTCGGCGATTGTGGATGCCCCCTCGACGATGGTCACCAATGGGACCCAGGTGAAGATTTTTGCCTGGTACGACAACGAGTGGGGCTACGCCAATCGCTATGCCGAGCTCGCGCGTAAGGTAGCCCTCGGCCTGCAGGTGCACCCATGACCACAGACACAGCTCGCCCGGTCGATACGCTCGATGCGGCCACGCTCGCCAAACGGCAGTCCGATCTGCGCAACTACATCCTGGTGACGGGCGCCTACTGGGCCGACACGCTCACCGATGGCGCCATCCGCATGCTGGTGCTGTTCTACTTCTACCAGCTCGGCTATACACCCTTCCAGGTGGCTTCGCTCTTCCTCTTCTACGAGCTCTTCGGCGTCATCACCAACCTCTTCGGTGGCTACCTCGGCGCGCGCTTCGGCCTGAAGACGACTTTGTTCATGGGCCTCGGTACGCAGCTCGTCGCGTTGAGCCTGCTCGCCTTCGCCCCGCCATCGCTGCTGGTCGTGCCCTATGTGATGTTCGCCCAGGCGCTCTCTGGCATCGCCAAAGATCTGACCAAGATGTCGTCGAAGAGCGCGGTCAAGCTGGTTGCCGGTACGACCCAGGGGCAGCTCTACCGCTGGGTTAGCCTGCTCACCGGTTCGAAGAACGCCATCAAGGGGCTCGGCTTCTTCCTCGGCGCCCTGCTGCTCACCCTGGTGGGCTTTCAGCCCGCGCTGTTCATCCTCGCCGTCCTGGTGCTCGTCGGCTTGATCAGCGCCGTGCTCTTGATCCGTGGCGATCTCGGCACAGCCAATGCGAAGGCGAAGTTCACCCAGATGTTTTCGCATAACCGGGCGGTGAATATGCTCGCCGCAGCGCGGATCTTTCTCTTCGGCGCCCGCGATGTCTGGTTCGTTGTGGGACTGCCGGTCTTCTTTGTGAGTGTGCTTGGCTGGAACTTCTGGCAGGCGGGCGGGTTTATGGCCGCCTGGACGATCGGCTACGGGATGGTGCAGGCTGCCACGCCTGGCCTGATCCGCCGGCGCGTCGAGGGGGCACGTGAGCCCGACGGGCGCACCGCCACGGGCCTGGCCTTCGGCCTGGCCGCCTTCCCCGCCGCGATCGCTCTCGCACTGATAAGCGGATTTGCCCCGGCACTCTCCGTCGTGGCCGGTCTGCTCGCCTTCGGCGTGATCTTCGCGCTGAACTCCGCCGTCCACAGCTACCTGATCCTGGCCTACACCGACAGCGACAAGGTGGCGATGAATGTCGGCTTTTACTACATGGCCAACGCCATGGGCCGCCTGGCCGGCACGGTGCTCTCGGGCTTGCTCTACCAGCTCGGCCTCCAGTGGGGGGCCAGCGGGGGCCTGGTGCTCTGCCTCTGGGCCTCAGTAGCCTTCGTGCTCGCCGCCGGGGGGCTCTCGCTGCTGCTCCCGGCACACACTGGCCCCCGCACGAAGCCGATCAAGCTGACCGATCTCGGCGAGTAAGACGAGATTCGTGGCTGCTTGACAGTTTGCGGCCGCCACAGCTCTCAGCCCCCGGCCCCTCTCCCGCACGCGGGAGAGGGGGAAGCCGCAGCAGCGGCGGGGGTGTGGGCCTGCGAAGAGTCGAGCAGACCGATCCTGGCGAATGAGAGGAGATACCCCGATGGTCAGGCCTTTCCATGTGCTGATGATCGCGCTGTTACTCCTCCTGGCCGCCTGCGGCCAGGCCACCTCCGGAACATCGGTCACGAGCCTGCTGGCCGGCGAGGCGCTGGCGCTAGTCGATCCGGCGACCGTCTCTGGCTCGATTGAGATCACTGGCTCCTCGACCGTCTACCCGCTCACCGCCCGAATCGTTGAGTCGTTTGGGCTTGAGGGCTCGCCCGCCGAGATCGATATCAAGGTGACCGGCACCGGCGGTGGGCTGCGCAGCTTCTGCAACGGTGACGAGGTGGATATCGTCAACGCCAGCCGGCCGATCAGCGCCGAGGAGCTTGCCGCCTGCCGGGTCGTGGGCCGCGACCCGGTTGGATTCCAAGTCGGCGTCGATGCCCTGGCCGTGGTGGTCAACCCGCAGAACCGTTTTGTCGAGTCGCTCAGCTTCGCGCAGCTTGCCAGCATCTTCCGTGGCGAGGCGACCCGCTGGAGCCAGGTCGATCCGAGCTTTCCCGATGCGCCGATCGCCGTCTTTAGCCCCGGCGTCGATAGCGGCACCTTCGACTACTTCGTCGAGGAGGTGCTCGACGGTGATGGTGCACCGCTCGCGGCGCTTCCCGGCGCGGTGCTCAGCGAGGATGACACCGAGCTGGTGCGCGGGATCGAGGAGCAGCCGAACGCGATCGGCTACTTCGGCTACGCCTACTACCAGGCCGAGGGTGATCGCTTGCGCGCCGTGGCGATCGATGGCGGTCGTGGACCTGTGGCGCCCGGCGAGGACTCGGTTGCCAATGGGCGTTATCCCCTGGCCCGGCCCCTCTTCGTCTATACGAGCACCCAGACGCTCCAGGAGCATCCGGCGACAGCGGCCTTCCTGAGCTATTACTTGCAGAGCGTTGCCGACGTCATCGGTGATGTCGGCTACTTCCCGTTACCATCGGATGCGCTCGGCGCGGCACAGCGGGAGCTCGTGGCCGCCTTGCGTTAACTGGCTCGTCCGTGCAGCGGCAGCGCGCTGCCTCCCCGGGGGTGGGGCGCGCACAGGTGGATCTGCGACTGAATTCACAACGTTGACGGGTGCATGCGGTGGCTGTATCATTGAGGCATTCATCCACGATCACCAATCCATCAATGGGCTTTGAAGCAGGTGCGCCGCCAGCGCTGGTGGCCGCCGGCAGCTAACCACAGGGAGGTGCCAGCGTGGACAGTGATCGTCCAGGCGTTGGCAAACAGCCGCTCATACTGGCGCCTGGCGACCCTGCTGCCCCGGGCCGCCGCGCCGCCCGCCAGCGAGCCCTGACCCACGCCGCAACACACATGCTTGCGGCGCTCGGGACCCCTATGCTGCCCCGCATGCTGCTGGCTCACGCCTGTGAGGTGCTGGGCGCTCGCCAGGGCTGGCTCTATGCGGTCAACCAGGCTGGTGAGACGGTCCTCGCCGTCGCGACGGATAGCCCCGCAGACACGCAGGCCACCAGCGCCCTCGACCGGACCCGCCTCGCCTCGCACCTCTTCCAGCGCACTCTGCCGTTGATCGTCGATTGCGCCGACGACCACGAGGCTCGCGATCGTTTTTGCGCAGGCGGTGATTGCCCGCTGGTGATCGGAGTGCCGCTCCAGTGGGACGGGCGCCAGATCGGGGTGATCCAACTTGCCCGCGCGACGGGTGAGCGGGCGCTCGACGCCGACGATCTCGGCTTGCTCAGCCAGTTCGCGGAGCTGGCGGCCGCAGCCCTGGCCCGCCATCTGGAGTTGACGGCCGCCGGCTCCAGCGACTCAACCGCCTCGCGGCTCACCAGAGCCCTCCGGGAGCAACTCAGCCACTCCGCGAATCTCTCAGCCAGTCTCTCGGCCACTCTGGCGGCGATCGAGCACGAGCGCGGTCGGATCGCGCTGGAGCTTCACGATGGGCTCCGTCCGAACCTCCTCGGCGCCCAGCTCCAACTCGAGGCGGCGCACGCCGAGCTGTACGGGGGCTCGATCGCCGTTGCCCGCGCGCAGGTCGCGCAGGTGCAGCAGATCCTCGCCGCCGCCGATAGCGAGGTCTCGCGGGTGGTGCGCGCGTTGCGCCCGCCTCTGCTCGCTGAGTCTGGCCTCGCGGCCGCACTCCTCGACCTGGGGCTCCGCTGGGGCGCGCTCACCGGCATCGAACTCACCTTCGATCTCGATGATCAGCTCCCCGAGCTGTCTGAGGCGACCGCCATGGCGCTCTATCGGATCGCCCAGGAGGCTCTGAGCAACGTGGCCCGCCATGCGGCGGCGCGCACAGTATCGCTCGGCCTGCGCCGCGCAGCGGACGAACTGGTGCTGCGGATCAGCGACGACGGGCGCGGGTCGGCCGCACCACGCGGTGGCGGGGTCGGCCTCTTCAGTATCGCCGAGCGCGCCCACAGTATCGGGGCGCTGCTCCAGATCGAGTCGCCCCCCGGCGCGGGGACCCGGATCCAGGTGACCCTGCCGCTCGTACCCTGATGCTCCGCCAATGCCCATGCCGCCGATCCGCGTCCTCGTAAGTGACGATCACCCGGTCGTCCGCGAGGGTCTGCGCAGCTTGATCGCCCGCGCGCCCGATCTCGCCTGGGTTGGCGAGGCTGCCGATGGGCACACCCTGCTCGATGCCATCCGGGAGGTGCGCCCCGACGTGGTGCTCCTCGACCTGCGCATGCCGAACGGCGGGGGCCTTGCGGTGCTCCGGCGCGCTGCGGCCATGGAACGCCCGCCCCGCTGGATCGTGTTCAGCTCCTACGAGGAGGCCGGGCAGGTCCAGGCCGCCGTCGAGGCTGGTGTCCACGGCTACCTGATCAAGGGGAGCGACTACGGCACCATTCTCGACGCGATCCGGGCGGTTGCGCGCGGCGAGCGTGTGCTCTCCCCGAGCCTCGTTGGCCCCCTCTTCGACACGCTGGCCCAGCAGGCGGCCACCCGCATTGCCCGCGAGTCGGGCCTCGATGATCAGGACCGCCAGGTGCTCGCGGCGATCGCCGGTGGCGCCACTACCGCCGAGATTGGCGCTCGCCTGCACTTGAGCGAGGTCACCGTGAAGCGCCGCATTCAAGAGTTGATCGAGCGGCTCGGTGTGCGCAACCGCACCCAGGCGGTGGCCGAGGCCATCCGCCGGGGGTGGATCAGCTAGCGGGAGCCACCGGCACCTTCGGTCGCGGGCGCCGCGACGCAGTGGGTGGCGTCGATGGGTCACCAATAGTGCAACGTGGTTCCATGGGGGATGACCCGAACGGATCGGCCTTTGACCCGTTCGGATCTGGCCCTCGTTCCGGCCAACTCTCTATAGTGGCTTCACCCGATTGTGCAGCTGCCATAGTCAGAGAGGACGGCCCATGGACGACCATGTGCACGACCAGCAGGCCGCACCTGCGGCCAGCACGCCCGCGCCGCGGCTCAGCCGGCGTGGCCTGCTCAAGCTCGGCTCGGTGAGCAGCGCCGCCGCTGTGCTCGCTGCCTGCGCTGCCCCACCCGCTCCCACGCCGGAGGCCGCCGCCACCGCTGCCCCCAC
>SFCB01000249.1 GCA_004367505.1 Chloroflexi bacterium OHK40
ATCGGGAGGCTGCCGGTGTTGGTGATGCGGATGGAGAACTCGAGCAACTCGCCCACGCGCACCACCTCGTCGCCGACAAGCGTCTTGGTGATGGCGAGGCCGAGGTCCTGGGCGGCGAGGGCCTGGGCGCGCAGGCCCACGGCGAAGAGCGCGACGGCGAGAAGGGCCATCCCCACGGCGAAGAAGAGGCGCTGCGGTGTCGGCATGGTCTGCTCCGGGGCTCGGCGGGGTGAAGGTACGACTATTATACGCGCCACCCTGTGCTATAATTTTGGTACTCGAACCGAGCCACGCGGGCCGCTCCCACAGCAGTACCTTGAGCCGGCAGGCGGCGCCTCGCCGGGCGTCATTTTGTTTGTCTCGGAAGCGAAGGAGTCACCTCGATGAAGCTGACCTGTCTGCAGGAGAACCTGAAGCGTGGCCTGGCCACGGTGAGCCACGCTGTGGCGGGCAAGAGCACGCTGCCGGTACTGGCGAACGTGCTGCTCGCTACCGATGGGGGCCGCCTGAAGCTCGCCGCCACCAACCTGGAGGTCGGCATTACACACTGGATCGGCGCGCAGGTGCAGGAGGAGGGCGCCGTGACGGTGCCCGCCAAGCTCCTGGCCGATGTGGTCGGCAACCTGCCGAACGACCGGGTGACCCTCACCCTCGATGCCCGCACCCAGACGGTGAAGGTGGAGTGTGGGCGCTTCACGAGCAATATCAAGGGGATCGAGGCCGACGAGTTTCCCACCATTCCGACGATCACCGACCGTGATCCCACCGCCAGCCTGCCGCCCGATGTGCTGCGTGAGGCGATCGACCAGGTGGTCTTCGCGGCCGCCTCCGACGACTCGCGGCCGGTGCTGGCCGGGGTGCTCGTGCGCCTGCGCGATACACGGCTTTTCCTCGCCGCCGCTGATGGCTTCCGCCTTGCCACCCGTACCGTGACGCTCCCCGAACCGGTGGCCCAGGCCGCCGAGTTCATCGTGCCCGCGCGGGCCATGGCTGAGCTTGGGCGCATCGCCGGCGACTCCGAGGGCCCCGTGACGATTACCGTCACGCCGGGCGGCGGCCAGGTGCTCTTCCACAGCGAGAGCACCGAGCTCGTCTCGCGGCTGATCGAGGGCAAGTTTCCCGATGTGGAGCGAATTATTCCGCAGCAGTACGCCACCCGTAGCGTGCTGGAGACTGCCGAGCTCGCCAAGGCGGTGAAGCTCGCTTCGCTCTTCGCCACCGCCAGCCAGAATGTGGTCAAGCTGACGATGGAACCCGGCGGCGAGCTCGGCCCCGGTCGCCTGATCATCAGCGCCAATGCCGCCGAGGTGGGCGACAATACCGGTGAGCTCGATGGGATGATCCACGGCGAGGGCGGCCAGATTGCGCTCAATGTGAAGTACCTCAGCGAGTTGCTCGGCTCCGTCAAGGCCGCCCAGATCGCCGTGGAAACCCAGTCGCCCCAGAGTCCCGGCGTCTTTAAGCCCGTTGGCCAGGATGGCTACATCCACATTATTATGCCCATGAGCATCCGGTAGGTCGCTGTGCGTCTCCTGCTTGCACCGCTCGCGCTCTGTCTGCTGCTCGCCGGCTGCGCCGCGCCTGCCGAGCCCGAGGTCCGCGCCAGAATCGGCGCCATCGAGGCCATGCGCGCCGATCCGGACGCCGGCTTCGCCCGGGCCACCGCGCCACGAAGCTTTCGCTTCCCCCAGGACCACGGTCCCCACTCCGCGTTCGCGATCGAGTGGTGGTACTGGACGGGCAATCTGGACGCGGGCGGGCGCCACTTCGGCTACCAGCTGACGATCTTCCGCCGCGGGCTGGCGCCCCAACAGCCGGCCCGCGCCTCGGCCTGGGCCGCTGGCAGCATCTACTCGGCCCACCTCGCCCTCACCGATGTGGCCGCCGGCCAGTTCTACGCCTTCGATCGCTTCAGCCGCGATGGGGCCGGGCTCGCGGGCGCCTCCGGCGAGCCCTTCCGCGTCTTCCTGGAAGACTGGTCGGCCGAGGGTTCCGGGCCCGAGGGCATGACGATGCGTCTGCGGGCCGCCGAGGGCGATGTCGCAATCGACCTGACCCTGGAGAGCCTGAAGCCACCCACGCTCCAGGGCGACCGGGGGCTGAGCCAGAAGGGGCCGAGCCCGGGCAATGCTTCCTACTACTACTCGCTCACCCGGATGGCCACCAGCGGCACCGTGAGCGTCGGCGGCAGTAGCTTCGCCGTCACCGGCCTGAGCTGGATGGACCGCGAGTGGAGCACCAGTTCGCTGGAGGGTGGGATCGTCGGCTGGG
Source organism: Chloroflexi bacterium OHK40 (assembly GCA_004367505.1). GTDB lineage: Bacteria > Chloroflexota > Chloroflexia > Chloroflexales > Chloroflexaceae > OHK40. Next base: position 2,272 of record SFCB01000249.1, read on the forward strand.
AGTGGTTCGCCCTGCACCTCGATAGCGGCGACGACTTGATGTTCTATCGCCTGCGGACCGCCGAGGGCACGGCCTCGCCATTCACGGCCGGCACGCTCACCGGCGCCAATGGCAGCGTCACACCGCTGGCCGCCACCGATGTGCGCCTGGAGCCCCTGGGGAGCTGGCGCAGCCCGCGCAGTGGGGCCACCTACCCGGTGCGCTGGCGCCTGGAGGTGCCCGGACTCGACCTCAGCCTCACCGTGGAGCCCTACCTGGAAGACCAGGAGCTCCCTGTGACGATCATCTACTGGGAAGGTGCCATGCGCGTCAGCGGTTCGATGGCCGGGCAGCCCGTTGGAGGCAATGGCTACCTCGAACTCACCGGCTACGCCGACGAGCGCCAGGGCCGGCTCTGACCGGTGCCTCCAGCGTTTATGCAAGCAACTCCGGGCATCACCATCGTTACCGGATTCCTCGGCAGCGGCAAGACGACCCTGCTACGGGCCTTGCTGGAGCGCGGCGCGGGCGGCCGGCGCCCTGGCCTGATCGTCAACGAGTTCGGGCAGATCGGCCTGGACGGCCCGGCGCTCGAGCGAGCCGGCGGCGCGCCCGTCGTGGAGTTGAGTGGCGGTTGCGTCTGCTGCGAGGCCGGCAGCGACTTTCTCGTGGCGGTCGAGGAGTTGCTCGATTATGAGCCCGACCAGATCGTGATCGAGACGAGCGGCCTGGCTGAGCCAGGCGGGATCATTCGCCGCGTCCGTGCCGCCGGGCTGCCGCTGGATGCCGTGATCGCCGTGGCCGACGCCGCCAACCTCGATGCGGCCCTCGCCGCCTCGCCCGTGGCCGAGTGGCAGTTGCGCGCCGCCGATCTCGTGGTGCTCAGCAAGGCCGATCTGGTGGACCCGGCGGCCGCCATCGCCCGTGTGCGCGCCATTACCCCGCGCGCCGCCATCCTCCCCGCCGCCCACGGCGCCGTGCCGCCCGAGTTGCTCTTCGGCCCGCGCGTCCGGCCTGGCGACCCCGCGCCGATGCCCGGGCACACCGCCCACGATGGGTTCGAGAGCCTCGCCTGGACGGGCGAGGCGCCACTGCGCCGGGCAACTTTCGAATCAGCCCTCGCCACGCTGCCGCGCAACGTCTACCGCGCGAAGGGCCTCGTTCACTGCAGCGACGCGCCCTGGGCCGATGAGGTGCAGGTGGTGTGCGGGCGAGTGGCCCTCAGCGCGGTGCGCCTGAAGGCCCTCACCACGCCGCTCAACCAGCTCGTGTTGCTGGGGCCAGGTCTGGATGAAGTCGCCCCCACCATCCTCGCCGCCCTCGATGCGTGCGCCGACACGCCCGAACGGGTAGAAGCCTGGCGGGGGCGCCGCGTGTAGCACCACCGCGTCCGTGGTACCTATACACGGGCTTTACGGAGCCTCCTCCGCTCGCCCCAGCGCGTCCAGCGCGATCGCCGTGGTCAGGGCGGGTGATCCATCGTGGTGGGGTGGGTAGCCGGAGTAGGCGGCGGCGATCGGCCAGGCGCCATCGGGCCCCTGGCTCGCCAGCAGCGCTTCCAGCGCCCGGTTGGCCGCCGGCCACGCCCCCAGCGCTAGTAGGGCGTTGGCCCGGCAGGCGGTGTGAAAGGGGACGCCGTCGGTGTCCCCGAGGAGCGCCAGCCCCGCCCGTAGTGCCGGCTCCAGCTCCGGCAGGGGGCCGTCGGCATAGGCGCGGGCCAGCACGTACACCAGCAGGTGCGGCGTGAAGGTGTAGACGCTCGAGACGTCCAGCAGTCCTTGTTTCGTTATGTCGAGTATATAGGCCAGGGCGCCGGGCAGCGGCTGGCCAAGCAACGCGGCGCAAAACAGCAGATTGGTATTCACCAGCGCGTCTACCTGGCGAGCGAGCAGATGCGCGCCGCCATTGACGCCCACCCAGGTGTAGTAGGGCCCGCCGGGCGTAGCCTCCTGCTCCCAGAGTAGCCGGTAGAAGCTCAGGTCCGGGCGCTCGCCGAGCACCAGGAGCGCCGCCACGGCACATGCTGTATCGTCGAGGTCGGGAGGCACGCGCCGGGTGAGGCGGCCTTCGTAGCTCCACGAGCCGTCCGGGTTACGCTGGGCGCGCAGGTGCGCACCGGCCCGCCGGAGCGTCTCATCGGCGCCGGGCAGATGGATGTGGCGGCGCAGGGCATGGATGGCGAAGGTGGTCGTGTAGACGCTACAAGGATAGGCGCGCGCGCCGGCCATCGCGAGATCTGGTGCGGTGCAGGTAGGCAGTTCGCCCCCGGGACGCTGCATGGTCTGCAACGCGGCCACCGCGCGGCCAGCGGCCAGCCGAAACAGCAACGGGGCGACAATAAACTGCTTACCCACCGGAGCTACCCGCCCACAGCGGGCGCCTCCACCTGCACCGGGGCAGACTGGCCACTGAGCGGCTGGGCAACCTGGATCACCACGACGGTAATATCGTCGTCCTGCTCGGTCTCGCCACGGAAGCCAGCCACTGCCTGCCAGAGTTGCTCGATTGCACGCTCGGGGACCAGCGGGTCAGCCCCGGTGATCGCCGCGCACAAACGCTCATAGCCAAAGAGCTCACGGCGATGATTACGCTCCTCGATCAGGCCGTCGCTCACGAGGTAGAGCTGGTCGCCCGGCTGGAGGTGCAGCACCTGCTCGCCGTAGCGGGCGTCGGGGCGCGCGCCGAGCGGCAGGCCGGGCTGTTCCAGCTCCAGAAGCGTTCCATTGCGGCGCAGCAGGGGGTAGGGATGCCCGGCGTTGGAGAAACGCAGTGTCAGGGTGCGTGTATCGAGCACCCCGTAGAAGGCGGTGATCATCTGGTGGGCCGAGTGATCGCGACAGAGCGCCTCGTTGGCATCGTGGAGCACATCGGCGGGAGGGCCGTGGCGGCGTGCCACGGAGCGCAGGGTACTGCGGGCCAGGGCCATCATGAGCGCGGCGGCAATACTCTTGCCCGTCACATCGGCCACGACGATCCCCAGCAGGCCATTGTCGAGATCGATGAAGTCGTAAAAGTCGCCGCTCGTCTCACGGGCAGGCTCGGAGCGCGAGGCGATGTGCAGGTCGGTGCCGGTGAGGGGTGGCGGTGGGTAGAGCCGCTGCTGCAACTCCCGGGCAATCGCGAGATCGCGGCGGATCAGCTCATCCTGCATAATCCGGCGGCGCGCGACACTCAGTCGCGCCTCAGAGAACTCGATCGCCCGCAGGTAGAGCCAGGTGATCACGGCGGCGAGGAAGAGAAAGACGGCGATCGGTACTCCGATCGATAGGGTTGCGACGAGTGGCACGATCCCCGGGCTCGCTCCGACACCACTAAAGAACTGGTGGAGCAGCGCAATCACCGCGATCGTGTTGGCGACGGAGAAGATGACGGCATACGCTCCGCCAAGCAGCAAGCCGGCCAGCACCACGCTCAGCGTCAGCACACAGGCGAAGACGGCCCCATTGGCGAGCCCACTCGCGGTGAGCAGGTTGAGCCCGCTGAGCACCAGGGTACCGCTATTGAGCCAGAGCACGAAGATCACCGCCGCTATACTCGTGCGCCCGAACCGATCAAGCACGGCAACGACGATGTTCAACAGCAGGCCAGTCGCGATGATCACGTAGCCCCAGCGCGCCCCGCCGACGCTCACCATCACGGCAAGCCCGACGAAAGAGGCCGCAATGAGGCTCGCATTGAGCGGGCGCAGGAGCGCCGATCGACGCTGGCGCCGGGTCTCCGGCGCCAGCGCTGCCAGTACGTCTTCGATGTCGAACGAAACCGTGGCCATAGCGGGCGCTCGACCGTGCTCCGTCACGCCCAGACGCCACCGGCCGCTGCATCGGTGATCTTGTCGTCGAGGGCAATACCCTGCCGGGCACGCTGGCGGATCGCTTCACGCACCTGATCCATCTCGTCGGGCGTCAGGGTAAAACCGCCGTCCTTCACAGCTCCATCAGGGTCGCTCAATAGCCGCTCACGAAACGTTGGGTCAAGGATGGCCCGACCGACAAGCCGCTCGAGATCAGGGCTCACACATGCCTCCTGGCGTTCAGCGCTACTGCAAGGGTAACCCACGCTGGGGAGACTGTCAATCGGAGGGGATAGCTCCCGCGCGGTACTCCCGCCTATTGAACGCCTGCGGGCTCTACCATTGGAGCGCAGGCCGGCTCCCGCCGGAGCCTCCAGGGTGTCAACCGTCGGGAGGCGCGCTACCGAGCGCCTGCGCGCCAAACACGCTGCGCAGCGTAGCGCGGCGCTGGCGCATCCGGGCAAAGACGGCCTCGTCGTGGGCGCGCTGCCGCTCGACAAGCTGCTGGAGCCGGCATGGCCCGTAAGGCGCGAGGCGCGCCAGCGCCCGGCTGCAGAGTCCCGCGTGGGTCTGCTCTACCTGCGCCCAGAACGGTTCAGCCCGGAGCTCGAAGCCGGCCAGCCGCTCCAGGCTCAGGCTCCCCCAGTTCTCCGGCGCTGTACGCGCCCGAAGGGAGCGGATCAGCCCCGCCGCAACCACGTTCAAGTGGCCAGCCTTAAGGTCGGCCAGCCAGTCCGAGGCATCGTCGGCGAGCTGGCGCGCCCCCAGTAGCTGGCGCAGGGCGGAAGCGATGTCGGCGCGCAGCGTGGCTTGCGGCTGCGCCGCCAACGCCAACTGCGCCGTCACCACAAAGCACGCCGGTCCCGCCCGGTCCATCGCGAGCTCAGGGGTCCAGGCGGCCAGCAGTTCATCACTCACGGTTGCCACGTCCAGCGGGCGCGTGGCCAGTTCGCGAGCGTAGGCGTGGGCCGAGGCCTCGCTGAGCGCTAGCAGTTCACCCCAGGCATCAGCGCTAGCAAGCAAGCCAGCCTGTTGATAACCATCGAGCGCCCGCGTGAGCGCGAACTGCGCGACTGGCAGCGCATCCAGGCCCTCGGCACCGTCGATCAGGTCGTCGATCAGCTGCCCGTGCCACCAGAGGTAGAGGCTGGCGCTGCCGAGCAAATCGCAGCGCCCATCGTCGAGCGGGGCGAGGTCGGTGAGCCAGGCTGGCAGCAGCGCGACGATCCGGCTGAAGGCACCCGTGATCAGGCGGCCCAGCCGTTCGGTCGCCTGCGCCCGCAGTGGCGGCCCCAACTGCCCTACCGCTGCCCAGGCCCGCCCGGCGATGCGCTCAAACCGGGCCGGCTCGTCGGGAAGCAGCTCCATTTCGACGTCCCTTCATCCGCGCTTTACCCGGCCATAATCTCGCTGTGGCATACTTGTTGCTGCCGGGCGTTGAAACAGCGCCCTTCGCTTCGCATTCCTAGATGTAGGCGTGACACGCGGTATAACTCCGCTGCCGACCCTACATCTTGTGGTTTATACACACTATATCCACAACATGTGGATAAGTCGACACGCTTGCGATCTACATTTAGTCATCGACCTGCCTGGCGTAGAGCTTCGTCAGACCCGCTCCAGGAGCTCGTGGAGGCGCGGAGCCAGATCGGCGAGCGCCGGAGGCAAGGGGTCGCCGCGTAGAATAGCCTGCCCGAGGGCCGAGCTCTTCAGCTCCAGGAGCTCGCGCTCCAGCTGGCTATCCATGGTGACATCGCGCTGGATCGCGCCGTCGCGGATGGTGATCACCCGCTGCGCGGCGGCGGCCACCTCGGTATTGTGAGTCACGAGCACGAGCGTCACCCCTTGCTCACGGTTGAGCTTGCCGAGCAGGGCCATGATCTCGGCGGTCGTGGCGCTATCAAGGTTGCCGGTGGGCTCGTCGGCGAGCACGATGGCCGGGCGGTTGGCGAGAGCCCGGGCGATCGCCACGCGCTGCCGCTCGCCGCCTGAGAGCTGATTCGGCAGGTGGTCGCCACGCTGCGCGAGCCCCACCAGCCCCAGCAACTCGGTCGCGCGGGCGCGCCGCTGGGCCGGCCGCATGGGAAGCTCGTACATCGGCACTTCGACATTCTCGCGGGCGGTGAGGGTGGGCAGCAGGTTATGGCTCTGGAAGACGAAGCCGATCGTCTGCCCACGGAAGCGGTCCAGGTCGCGCACCTGCGAGAGCGGCGTGCCGCCGACGATCACCTCACCGGAGGTGGGCCGGTCGAGCGCGCCGATCAGGTTGAGCAAGGTGGATTTACCGGAGCCCGACGGGCCGACGATCGCCACGACCTCGCCAGCACGGATGCGCAGATCGACGCCGCGCAGGGCCTGGACCGGCACTCGCTCGCCGTACACGCGGGTGAGCTGGCGCGTCTCCAACACGTAGTCAGCAGCCATCGGTTTCTCACTACTCATAGTGCAGCGCCTCGATTGGCCGCAGGCGCACCGCGCGCCAGGCCGGGAGCAGCCCGCCGATCGCGCCGAGGGCAAGGGCCATGCCGAGCACGCGGCCGAGGGCGTCCAGGGTGTAGGCCGCCGTGAGGACGTCGCCGTAGATGGGCAGCAGCGCCAGCATGGAGTTCAGACCCACGCCGATCAACACGCCCGCCAGGGCGCTCAGCAGGCTCAGGGCCAGCGCCTCGATGAGGATCATGCGTAGCACCCGCCCGGCGCGCCAGCCCACGGCCCGCAGCACGCCGATCTCGTGCGTGCGCTCAAAGACGCTCATCAGCATCACGTTCATCATCACGATCCCCCCCACCACGAGCATCAGCAGCAGCAAGGCGCCAAAGACCGCGTCGAGCGTGGCGAAGTCCTGCATGCGCGAGGTCAGATCCGCCGTGCGGGCCACCATCAACTCGGGGAAGCGGGCTTCGAGCTCGGCGGCCACCTCGGCGGCGCGGTCGGGCTCGTGCAGGGTGATCCCGAGGAAGGAGACCTGCCGGGGCTTGCCGAAGATGCGCTGGGCCTCTTTCAGCGTCACAACGGCGCCGGTGTCTTCATAGGAGATGCCGGTCTCGAAGATCCCCACAATCTCGAAGCTCTGGCCACCGAAGCGCAACTCGTCGCCGACACCTTTGTCGAGGCTGGTGGCGGCCAGCCGGCCAAGGATCAACTCACCAGCCCGCGCGATCGTACGCCCCTCCGTCACGCGGTAGTGCTCCAGGTAGCTCTCGCGGGGGTCGAGCCCGTAGACGAGGAAGAAGGGCAGGCCAGGCACGGTGGTGGTGCCGAAGACGAGCCGGGAGACACTCTTGACGGCGGGATGGGTGCGGAGTTGGTCGGCCAGACGCTCATCGATCGTGGAGAAGGTCGCGTCGGAGGCGCCGGCCTGCTCGGCGATGATATCGGCCTGGCCGGCGCTGAGCAGCCGGGTGATCATCTGGCGCGAGCCCTCGGCGATCCCGCTCATGGCCACGATCAGGCCAATCCCCACGCCGAGGCCGGTGAGGGTCATCAGGCTGCGGGTAGGGCGGCGCAGCAGGTTGCGCAGGGCCGGGCCGCGCAGCAGCGGGGCCAGCAGGCGCGCCAGCAGCCCCCAGCGTACGCTCGCGCCACTCTCGGCCCGCATCGCCTCGACCGGCGCCAGGCGGGCCGCCCGCCAGGCCGGGTAGCCGCCACCCACGAGCCCGAGCAGGGCAGCGATCAGCAGGGCCTGGGCGACGGCGCCCGGCTCCACCCGGCCGGTGAGGAAGCCGCCGAGGGCGGCACTACGGGCGAAGAGGCTGATCAGCACAACGCTGAGCAACAGGCCGAGGGCGCCGCCGATCAGCGCCAGCAGCATGGCCTCACTGACAATCATGCGCACCACTCGCCGGCGCCGCCAGCCCATGGCGCGCAGCACGCCGATCTCGCGGGTGCGCTCCAGCACGCTCATCAACTGGGCGTTCATCATCCCCAGGCCGCCCACCAGGACGGCGAAGAGGCCGATCACCCAGCCGAGCGAGCGATAGATCCGCAGCAACTCGTCCTGGTTGGTTGCGTCGCCGGAGCGGGTGGCGGCCAACTCGGGCCAGCGGGCCTCGATCGCCGCCTTCACCGCCTCGCGCTCGGCCGGGTTGCGGAGCCGCACCTTGAAGTAACTGACCTGTCGGCGCTTATCAAAGGCCCGCTGCGCGTCTTCGAGATGGATGACCGCGCCGTTGTCTTCAAAGCTCGAACCGGTCTCGTAGATCCCGACGATGCGGTAGCTGATCTCGTTGATCCGGAACTTATCGCCGACGGTTTTCCGAAAGTTCTCAGCGCTCTGACGGCCCAGCATCAACTCGCGCCTGGCCGTGAGCGCCCGACCGGCCACCAGCCGGTAGCGCTCGATCGCGAAGCCCCGGGGCTCCTCGCCGCTCACCAGGAAGTAGGGCGTCTCGGGGAGCTGAAGGATGCCAACCGCCGAACCGACAACCTCGGCGACGCCGGGGATCCGGGCGATCTCCTCGCCCACACCCTCGTCGATCGCGCCGACGATGATCATCACCGCGTCCTTCTGGCTCACCAGCAGGTCGGCGTCGCCCGAAGCGCTGACGTTCCCGAAGCCACGGGCCATGCCCTCGCCGAAGGCCGAGAGCACCACCACACCCGCCACCCCCGCGGCGATCCCGAGGAGTGTGAGCAGGCTGCGCACTTTGCGCCGCAGGAGGTTTTTGAGGCTGAGCATGGGTGCTACTCCGCCCCCAGGCTCACCGTGGCCGTCATGTTCCAGCGCAGCCGCTCGTCCCAACTCGTCGGCTCCACCGTGACGGTGTAGATCACATCGCCCTGGAAGGTTTTGCCAAGGGCCTCGATCTCGGCGACGACCCCATCGAGGGTGAGCTCCGGCAGGGCATCGAAGCTGATGAGCACCGGGTCGCCCTCGCGCACAAACACCACATCGAGCTCGGTGAGGTCGCTGGTCTCCACACGCCAGGCGCGCAGGTCGGCCAGCACCAGGGCCGGGGCATCGGCGGGCGGCTGCTCGCCCGGCTCCAGGTTCAGCTCAACCACGGTGCCATCGAAGGGTGCGGTGAGGGTTGCCCGCCCCAGGGCCACTTCGGCACGCCTGAGGGCGGCCTGGCTGGCGCGTACGCGGGCTTCGGCAGCGGCGAGCTCGGGCGCGCGCGCAGGAGCCAGCAGTTCCCGGAGGGCGGCCTCGGCCTCAACCACGGCTGCCTGGGCAGCGGCGATCTCACCGGCGCGAGCCTCTCCGCTCAGGCGAGCAAGGTTGGCCTCGGCGCTGGCCACGCGGGCCCGGGCGGCGGCGAGCGCATCGGCATCGGAGCCCTGGAGCAGCTGATCGAGGGCGGCCTGCGCGTCCCGAAGCCCGGCCTCAGCGGCGGCGACGCCCGTCTGCTCGGCCTGGCGCGCTTGATCCAGCTCGACCCGCGCCTGTGCCACGGCGGCCTCACTATTCTCGACAGCGCGCAAGGCGGCGGTTTCGGCATCGGCGCGCTCGCGGGGCAGGTCGCCGGGGAGCCGCTCCAACTCCCTGTTCTCCCAGTAGATCCGGCTGTAGGCGTCCTGGGCGTCGCGCAACTGGTTGGCGGCCTGCGCCAGCCGCAGCTCAGCCTCGGTCTTTGCGGCGGAGCGAGCGTCGCGTTCGGCCAGGAGCGCGGCCTCGGCCCGGGCTACCGCAGCGCGGGCCCGTTCGACCTCCGTGCTCCTGGGGCCAGCCTCGAGCCGGGCAAGGAGCGCGCGGGCCTCTTGCAGCTCGGCCGTCGCGGCCCGCAGGTCGGCGTCGGTGATACTCCCGACCGTCTGCTGCTCGGCAGCCCGGGCCTGCGCCAGACGCGCCTCGGCGGCGGCCACGGCCTCAGGCTGGGCCCCAGCCTGGAGCAACTCATAGCGGGCGGCGGCCTCGTCCACGGCGGCACGGGCTTCGTCCACGGCGGCTTCGAGCTCGGCCGTATCGAGGCGGGCCAGCGGGATGCCGGCGGCCACCTGCTGGCCCTCGGCCACGAGCACCTCCGCCACAGTGCCCACGCTCGTAAAGCGTAGCTCCGCGCTACGAGCAGGCACCACGCGGCCATCGGCCACAACGCGAGGAGCTGGCTCCAGGGCCTCGAGATCGGGCGTAGGGGTCGGGGGATTCGCCCCGGGCATACCGCAGCCAGCCAGCAACAATACGGTCAGTACTGCGCAAAAGGGCGAACGGACAGCGCGCAGGGACATCGAAAACCTCCACAGAGCGGCCCACCTCGGGCCACCCATGCGGGCGGCGGCGCGGCCAGAGCCGGTCGTCGTCCAGGGCTGCTGTTCACGCTATGATACAACCATTGCTCAAATCCGGCATCACGCCATTGGCGGATATCGACGCCCTGTGCGGAGAAGAGATATTCACGCCACCTGAAGGACTCTTTTCGCCTGGCGCGCGCTGGCGGGCTAGGATGGGAGCAACCCCGGCGAACAACGAGCGGCGCAGCGGAAAGGAGCACGGCCATGGTTGTCCGCGATCGGATGAGCGCCTACCCCGTCACGATCGAGCCCGCCGCGAGCGCGCTCGCCGCGCTTGGCCTCATGCAGTACCACCACCTGCGCCACCTGCCCGTGGTGGATGGCGGCGCGGTGGTGGGCATCCTGGCTGAGCGTGATCTGCTCCTGGCGGCCTCGCGCCACCTGCACGCCGGCATGGAGGTGGCGGAGGTTATGTCGCGCAACGTGGTGACGGTGGCCCCGGAGACGCCGCTGACGGAGGCGGCGCGACTCATGGCGACCCACAGCATCGGCAGCCTGCCAGTGGTGGACGACACGGCGCAGATCGTCGGTATCATCACCGAGAGCGACATCTTCCGCGCCTTCGCCGATCTCGCGAGCGAGGCGCGCGAAGTGGGTGACGCGGGGTGAGCAGGAGCGGGAGGAAGCAGCCCGTCAGGATGCAGCACATCGCCACGCGAACGTGCGTGCTGTCTGCCCTTCAAATGTGCGCGGGGGGCTGGGTTCCCGCTTTCGCGGGAACGACTGGCCCGGATCTGGGTGGGGCGCACCATCGTGCAGGCCAACCCGCCGGGGGTGTCGCCGCCGTGGTGTGTTCTGGGCAACCATCGCCACGCGCTTCAGCGCCACAGCAGGCGGAGGGCAGAAACATCCGCCACACCTCCCGACCGGCCAGCACCCCGGCGTGCTATAATGCGGCCAGACTGGCGCACACCCGTGCGAGGAGGGGATGGACGACGAGGAGCGGCTGCTCAGCCCGAAGCCCGACGGCGACGACCAGCAGGTCGAGAAGAGCCTGCGCCCAAAGAGCCTGGCCGAGTTCATCGGCCAGGAGCGGGTCGTGGAGCAACTGCGGATCGCGATCACGGCGGCCAGGGGGCGTGGCGAGCCGCTGGACCACATCCTCTTCTACGGCCCCCCGGGCCTCGGGAAGACCTCGCTCTCCAACGTGCTGGCCAACGAGATGGGGGTGAAGATCAAGATCACCTCCGGGCCAGCGATCGAGCGCGCGGGCGATCTGGCCGCGATCCTCACCAACCTGCAGAAGAACGACATCCTGTTCATCGACGAAGTTCACCGCCTCAACCGCGCGGTCGAGGAGGTGCTCTACCCGGCGATGGAGGATTTCGCGCTCGACCTGATCGTAGGCAAAGGCCCCAGCGCCCGCAACCTGCGTCTGAAGCTGCCCCGTTTCACGGTGGTGGGCGCCACGACACGCCTGGCCCTGCTCACCTCGCCCCTGCGCGACCGGTTCGTTGCCCCGCACCGGCTCGACTTCTACTCCGATGATGCGATGCGCGAAATCGTCAGCCGCTCGGCACGCATTCTGGCCATGCCGATCACCGAGGAGGGCGCCAGGGAGATCGGGCGGCGGGCGCGGGGCACGCCGCGCATCGCCAACCGGCTGCTCCGCCGCGTGCGCGACTACGCCCAGGTAGTGGCTGATGGCCAGATCGACCTGGCCGTGGCCCGCGCCGCGCTGGCCCAGCTCGAGATCGACGAACTCGGCCTCGACGAGAACGACCGGCGGGTCCTGCGGGCGATCATCGAGCTGTTCAATGGCGGCCCAGTGGGGCTGAGCACCCTCGCGGCGGCCCTGGCAGAGGAGGTCGACGCAATCGAGGATGTGTACGAGCCCTTCCTGTTGCAGCTAGGCTTCCTGCAGCGCACCCCACGCGGCCGCATCGCCACGCGCCGGGCCTACGCCCACCTGGGCGTCCCCTACATCGAGCGCGCCGTGCCACCCGACGATGGCGGGGCCACCCAGGGGCGGCTCTTCTAGCGCGAGAACCGAGCACCAGGAACCGGAGCACCGCAAGCAGCCAGCGCACTGACAGGCTCCAGCCATCCGCAGATGGCTCAGCCACTCTGAAACCTGCGCGTGCGACCACGTATCGTGACAAACGCAAAAGGCGCGAAGCTCCATGAATGGAACTTCGCGCCTTTTACATTCGCGTCTTTCGCTATCCTTCACGCCCTTCGCGTTCGCCCCCTTCGGGCTGGTTGTGGCGGGCATCAATGATGATCGTGCCAGGCGACGGAAGCACGGGCGGAGCCTCGCGGCGGCGGCGCACCAGCGTCGTGGCACCGTTGCTCCTGGTGGCGGCGGCAAACCCGAAGGCGGGCCGCTCCTTCTTCGCACTGATCGGCGTAAAGGGGTGCTCGGCCTCAACCCGCTCGAGGATCTCCTTCACATCGAGATCGGTCAACTCGTTGCGGAGGATGAGCGCCTCGGCGATCGCGATCACCGCCTCACGGTTATGCTCAAGCAGCTGCTTCACCTGGCGGTACTGCTCCTGCAGGATCGCCTCGATCCGCGGCTTAATATCGCCCGCGCTCAGCCCTTGCAGCCCGAAGAGCAGGTAGGAGAAGTAGCTCTCATCCATCCCATAGGCGCCCACCATCATCGCGGCGTGATAGGTAGCGCTCTGCAGATCGCTGGTGACGCCACTCATCTGGATTCCCAGGAAGAGCTCCTCGGCGGCGCGGCTGCCGAGCGAGATCTTGATCCGGTCGAGCAACTCATCCTTGGTGCGGGTGTGGATCTCCTCCTCAGGCTTCCAGGCGGCAAAGCCGAGCGCGGAGCCGTGGCGCACGATCGTCACCTTGGTGAGGCGCTCCTTCTTCAGCAGCTTGACCATGGCATAGGCGTGACCAGCCTCGTGGTAGGCGATGCGACGCCGCTCCTCGTAGGACATGCTGCGGATCGGCTGCTTCAGGCCCCACTCGTGCGTCTCACGGGCCTGCGTGAAGTCCCAGTAGTTGATCGCGGCGCGACCATCGAAGTGAGCGTGGATCGTCGCCTCGTTGATACAATACTTGATGGCGACGGGCGTATAGCCGATCGTATCGGAGACCATGCGGTCGAGCGGCATGGGCTCGTGCTTCACCTTACTCAGGTAGTACTCGATCACCTCGCGGCGGCCATCGGCATCAGGCGCCTCGACGGCAATCTTGCGGTCGAAGCGTCCGGGGCGCAGGAGCGCCGCATCGAGGCTCTCGGCCAGGTTGGTGGCGGCCATCGTCAGCACGGGGGGCATGTCGGGCTTGCCACGGCGCAGGCGCAGCGTGCGCAGCATCTTGCCCCACCAGCTATCCTGGGGCGGCGGGTCCATCTGCAGCAGCAGCTCGTTAAGGATGCCACTACCACCACCCATCATACCGCCTACCCCCATCACCACACGGTTCAGGCCACCCTTCGCCGGCTCGCCATCCATCCCAACGGCGCCAGTGCCCTGCAAGGAGGATGAGCGCGCCATTCCAATGGCATCGATCTCGTCAATGAAAATGATGCAGGCGCCGTACTCACGGGCAAAGCGGCGGGCCTTGCGGTACAGGTTCATCACCTTGATATTGCCCATACCCATCCAGGCCGACTGCAGCGACGGCGCGCTGAGGTAGCCGAAGGGCACACCGGCCTCGGTGGAGATCGCCTGGGCCAGATAGCTCTTGCCCGTACCGGGTGGGCCGATCAGCAGGATACCGCGCGTCACCTCGCCGCCCATCTTCTTGAACTCCTTAGCGCCTTTGAGCAGCGTCACCACGCGGCGCGCCGCCTCAAGCACCTCGGGGTTCCCACGGTAGTCCTTGAAGCTGATGCCCGTCTCGCCCGGGCGCACCCAGTAGATCCGGGTACGCGCCATGAAGAAGTACATCAGGAAGAACTGGAAGCCGATGAAGAAGAAGAGATAGGCCGCCACCGGGATGAACTGCAGGATGGTCGGCCCCAGTTCGCCCGAGAAGACCATCTCGAAGATCGGCGGCAGCAGGTTCACCGCCAGCCAGATGCCGATCGCAATGAAGATGCAGGTGCGGATGAAGCGAAACAGCTTCCAGTTCCAGCGGTGGAAGAACTTATCGATCTTCTTGTCCAGCTCCCGGTCAAGGTCGTCGCGGTGCTGGCCGTCGCCGGGGCGGTAGGGCTCGATTGCCATGCGGTTACTCCACGTGAAGCTGCGGGGATCCCAGGAGGTACACTGGCCCGTGGGCCAGAAAGTGCCGTAAGCGGCTACATGCGGCTACTCGACACTGATAATCTTACCATTGGCATCGACGGTGAATACGAAGGAGATTGTGCTCTCGCGCTGGGGCGAGGCCACCTCGACGGCGTAGAAGTACATGGCCCGGTTGCCATCGAGCTTCAGACCGCCAACGTACTCATACTTGCGGTAGCGCTGGCCCGCCTGTCGCTCACTCTCGATCTGCTCGGCCAGCCGCTCGCGGGTGAAGTCGCGCTGTTCGAGCTCTTCGCGGAAGCTCGGGCTGAACGACTCCCACATCAGGTCGGCGTCGTAGGTCTGCTGGCCGCGCAAAAAGTCCACCACCGAGGGCGCGGGCTGGATGAGCGCTACCCGCTGGTCCACCTGGGTCTCAGCACGCAGGCTCCGCAGGAGCGGCGGCACCACGAGCAACCCGCTCAAGAAGACGATGATCCCAAGGAGGACGGAGGTGAGGATGACCCAGCCGAGACGGGGCTGGAGCACCCGCCAGATCTGATCGGCCAGCCAGAAGAGGCGCCGGAGGAGCAAGCGTGTAAAGCGTACCCCAACGGTGGCACTGGAGGGAGCCATCGCAGGCACGGGCGTCCCATACGCGGCTGGCGCGGGTACCGGCCCACCAGGCGGTGCCGAGGGGAGAGGCTGCTCGCGAGGTTCTTCCATAGTCACTTTTCTACAGGGGCGTTAGTGTATGGCAAGCCCACCTCGCGGCGCTCTACGCCGCGCAGGCCTGCGATACATGCCTGTGCGTTTCTGTGCGTGTGGAATGTTGGCGAGCGATACGCGGCTGCTGTTGTGGTCCAGCTAGCACCTGTGTGCGCAGGTGTTACTGTCAAGTATACTGAGTCCCCTCGGAATCCGCAAGGAACCATGATGAGAATATGATGAGTCCCTCTCAGAATACGGTTCGAAGGCGTCTCGCCGATGGCGCCGCATGGGCCATCCTGCTGCTCTACGCGCTGATCGCCTGGGGCGCGGAAGGCGGGTTCGGCGCCCCGCTCGATCCGGTGCTGGCGGCGGCGCGCGCGCGTGGCACGCTGCGCGTGGCGGTCGATGTGGGCTTCCGGCCATTTGCCGACATGCGCGAGGGGGTGCTTGTCGGCTACGACATCGAGCTGGCCAGCGCGCTCGCGGCGCGGCTCGGGCTCACGGCGGAGTTCGTGCCTACCGGCTACGACGCGCTCTACGATGCGCTGACAAGTGGCCGGGCCGATGTGGTGGCAGCGGCCCTGCCCTACGCCCCCGAGCAGGGCTATCGGGCACGCTTCACCAGCGTCTACTTCGATGCCGGACAGGTGCTGGTCGTAGCCGCCGACGGGCCCATCGGCGGGCCCACGCACCTAGCTGGCCGCCAGGTCGGGGCGGCCCTGGGCAGTGACGCCGATGCCCTGGCGCGACGCATGGCCGAGCGAGGTAGCTTTGCCCTGCGCTCGAACTACGACGAGCCGGCCGAGGCCCTGGCCGACCTGCGGGCAGGCCGGCTCGACGCGGTGATCACCGATGCGGTGACGGCCCTCGGCGCCGTGCAGGGCGCCCCCGGCCTGCGGATCGCCGCGCCGCTCACCTCCGAGCCGCTAGTCATGGCCGTGCCTCGCCCCGCCTTTCAGCTGGAAGCAGAGCTGAACCGGGCCCTGGCCGACCTGCGGTCCGAGGGTTTCTTCGAGGAGTTGAACCGGCGCTGGTTTCGCTGAGCGGGCGCGTGAGCTTCAGGGCCGCCAGCGGCGCACCGGCTCCGGGGGGGGAATGGGCGCAGGCGCGCCGCTGAGGATCGCGGCGGGCACATCCCGGGTGAAGGCATCGGCGAGCGCGGGCCCCAGCAACTCGGCAGCGCGGGCGCGGGCCGCCCCGAGGTTGGGCAGGCGGCCAAAGTGCGGGCCGTGGGCGTCGCTGGCGATCAGCTGGACGAGGCGGTGGCACAACAGTGTCTCCGCGAGGCCGTTTGGCCGTCCTTTGATCAAGGCCGAGGCGGTAAGCTGCGCCAGCGCCCCCCGCTCGGCCAGAGCGATCAGGGCGTTGGGATCATCCTGCACAAATGCGTAGCGCTCGGGGTGGGCCACCACTACGCGGTAGCCGGCCAGCTGGAGCGCAAAGACGATCTGCTCAGCAGCAGCCCGTGTGACGGCGAGTGGAAACTCCACCAGCACGGCCCGCGTGTCGGCGTAGGGCAGCAGATCGCCCGCCCGCAGCCGCTCCACCACCCCCGGCTCGCCGTAGATCTCCGTACCGGGCACAAGCTCCAGCGGAATGGCCGCCTCTACCAGGGCGGCCCGGAGCTCAGCGAGCCGCTCGCGCAGCAGCGCCACACTGTAGCGGGAGAACCCGGCATTGGCCACGCTACGCCCGTGGGGCGTTGCCGCCATGAGCGTCACGCCATCGGCAACCGCTGCGCGAGCCATGGCCAGAGCGTCTTTCAGCGAGCGCGCCCCATCGTCGAGATCGTGGAGGATGTGCGCGTGCAGGTCGATCATCGGCTTAGTAGCTGTATCCGCGTTCCAGCTTCGCCCCGTTCAGCACCACACCGACAATATTGGCCTTCACCTTCTCAAGCATCTGGCGCGCCTCGCGCGCCCGGTCCCGACGCGTCTGGCCCGCGTGGAGCACGAGCAGTACCCCATCGACGCGAGGGGCAAGCACGGCGGCATCGGTCACTGCCACCACCGGCGGCGTATCGAAGAGGATGATATCGGCCTCGGCGCGGAGTCGCTCGATCAGGGCGCCCATCCGGCGGGAGCCAAGCAGGTCGGCCGGGCGAGGCGGCAACGGGCCGCTCGTGAGCAGGCTGAGCCCCGGCACGCTGGTGCTCTGGATGGGCAGGGGCGCCTCGCCCTGTTCGAGGATGGCGCTGGTCAGGCCCTGCTCGTTCGGCAGGCCGAAGAGCGCATGCAGGCTGGGCCGGCGGAGATCACAGTCAACGGCGAGCACCCGCTGTTCGGCCTGGGCCATGGTGACAGCGAGATTGGCGAGGGTAGTACTCTTGCCCTCATTGGGCGCGGTGCTGGTGACAAGGATCGTATGTAGGGGCTTATCGAGGCTGGAGAAGAGGATGTTGGTACGCAAGGTGCGATAAGCCTCGGCCGCAGCCGAGCTCGGGTCGCGCAGCGTGATCAGGGCTGTGCTGGCGGTTGTGCCATTGACGCTCACAGAAACCTCATGTAGGTAGTGCGTCGTACCGGGTTCGCGGCGCACGCAGGTGTCGCTCGCGAGCCTGATGGTGAACCTCGGCGCCGCACAGGGTCCGGGTAGCCAGCCTCCCGGATCGAGACGACGCGACCGAATCTCACTTCTCCACCGTAGGGATGGCACCGATCGTGGTGAGCCCGACGAAGCGCTCTACATCGGCGCTGCTCTTCAAGGTGTCGTCGAGAAACTCCAGCACGTAGGCGAGTAGCACGCCAACCACCAGCCCGAGAATGGCGCCGGCAAGGACATTGACACGGGTGTTGGGCTGGATGCTCACCAGACGCGCGCGCTGGATCTGCTGGACGTTGATGCGGGCCGTGCCCTCGAGCGTGGCATTGATGCGGTTCACCTCGGCGACGATCCGGGCGCCCACGGCATCCGCCATGGCCATGGCCTGTTCGAGGGAGGGCGCATCGACCTCGATGATGATCTTCTGCTCGTCGGGCCGTGGCTGGATGTTCACGTCCTGCATCCACTGTTCACCGCTGACATCGAGGCCGTTGGCCTGGCTGATCTGGTCGAGTACATCGGGCTGGAGCACCAGCTCGCGGTAGCTGTTCATGGAGTTGCGCAGCACGATGTTGAGGCCGTTGTCGGCCTGGTTGGCGAGCACCAGGTAGACGGCCTGTGCGCGGTAGGTGTCGGGGAGCAGCTTGCTCACACCGTAGGCACCCACAGCCGCCGCGAGCAGGCTGAGGGCCACTACCCACCAGCGCTTCATCAGCACATTCACGTAGTCTTGCAGTTGCATGAGCTATCTCTCTTGGGGGCGTCTTTTGGGGGCGTCGGGACGGGCGGGAGCCAGGTACGTGGCCCGGAGCACTGACCTACTGTTCACGTGGAATCACACCGATCACCGGCGCGCCGGTCCACTGCTCAGCTTGCCGCGCGCTGCGCAGACGGTCGTCCAGGGCGTGGACGAGAAAGGCGAGGCCAACTCCGGCAACCAGGGCGAGCGCGGCGCGCAGGGCGGCATCCTGCGCCACGTCACGCAGCCCGATGGTGGGGGCCGCATTGCCGGGCGGATCGAGCACGGCCACCTCGAGCCCCCCCTCGCTGGCACGGCCCCAATACTTGAGGCCACCTCGCTGGAGGGTGCTCACGGCGGCCCGCACCAGCGCGGCAGCCAGTTCAGGAGTCGCGGCGGTACCCGTCAGGTAGACCGAGCGGTGGGTGATTTCGGGCCGCAGGCCACCCTGGATTGCGCCAGGGTCGAGCTGATAGCCCTCGGCGCTCATCGTGGCGCGCACATCGGCGGCGAAGGTGGCGCTCTGCAACACGAAGGGCAGATCATCGAGCACGTACTCGGTTGTCGTCCATGTCGCGCCGTCATCGAGGGCCGTGAGGGCCTGACCAGCGGCGGGCGGGGGCGCCACCGTCACGATCAGCCGGGCGGCGGCCTGGTAGGCCGGGGAGCGTCCAAGCGTGAGGGCCAGGCTCAGGCCACCGGCGAGGAGCGGCAGCAGCACGACCAGGAGCCAGAAGCGGCGCAGGATGTGAAGATACTCATGGAGTTGCATGGGCCTGAATAGAGCCACAACCATCGTTCGGTCGTATGTGCGGGGGCGCAGCCTGCTACGTCCAGGCGCAGTACGGGAAGAAAGTTATGGTTCCAATGAGAAGTGGCCCGCGCGGACGGCACGAGCGGGCCGGGGCTCCTGACAGATCTCGATCGTCTCCTCGACGAGGGCACGCATGCGCTTCAGGAAGCGCGCGCGGCCAAACTGCTCGGCGTGCCGGCGGATGCTGAGCGGGTCGTAGCGATCCGAGCGGGTTGCGGCAACGGCGGCGGCGACGGCGGCGGCGCTGGGCTCGTGGAAGAAGCGTCCTGTTACCCCATCCACGACGGTCTCAAGGGCGCCTCCGGCGCGGTAGGCGATCACTGGACGACCGGCGGCCATGGCTTCGAGCGGGGTGATCCCGAAATCCTCCTCCCCCGGGAAGATGTAAGCCCGGCAGCGGGCGAAGAGATCACGGCGGGTGGGCTCATCGACCCAGCCAAGGAACTCGATCGTCGGGCCGGCGATGCGCTCGAGACGGGCCCGGTCGCGACCGTCGCCGAAGATCTTCAACGGGAGGCGCAGGCGGGTGAAGGCCTCGACGATCAGTTCGATCCGTTTGTAGGGGATGAGCCGACCACCGGCCAGGTAGTACTCCTCAGCGGGTTGCGGGGCGTAAGGGGGCAGATCGACGGGGGGGGGAATAACCTCCGCCTCGCGGCGGTAGTACCGATGAATGCGGCGAGCCACCTCATGAGAGTTTGCCACAAATGCGTCCACCCGGTCGGATGTGACAACGTCCCAGAGTCTAACATAGGTGAGTGCGAAGGGCAAGATAGCGCCCTGGAGCCCGCGGATGCCCTCGCGCGACACATAATCGCTGGTGCGCCAGGCAAAGCGCATTGGCGTGTGGCAGTAGCAGATATGCACCGCGCCCGGGCGGGGAATCACGCCCTTGGCGAACGCGCTACTACTGGAGAGCACCAGGTCGTAGGCGCTGAGGTCGAAGCTCTCGAAGGCGGTGGGGTAGAGCAGAAAATAGCGCCGGAAATGCTGCCGCCAGCCGGGCAGGCGCTGCATAAACGACGTGCGAATATCCCAGTGCCGGTACTCATCCGGCATGGCCTCGGCATCGTAAAGCGAGGTGTAGACCGGGGCCTCAGGGTAGAGCGCGTGCAGAGCCTCGAGCACGCGCTCGGCTCCACCATACTGGTTCAGGTAGTCGTGGACGATCGCCACGCGCATAGGTATGCCCCTGAGCGTGCGCGGGCGGACGGGGCCCGCAGCCCGGCCATCGCCGCGCCGGCAGCGCCTTAGGATAGCATAAGTTGGCGGGGACGCTGACGGCCCGGGTGCGACGGGGTATGGCGTACCATCCGGCTCGCCAGCTCGCCGTGGGCGCCACTGCCGCGACGCGCGCCGATCCCACCCCCGCGCAAACCCGCGTGCGATGGGTTCCCGCGTGCCCTGGGTTCCCGCGTGCGCGGGAACGACACTCCGGCGCATTTGGGTCACGCCCGCGCCGGCGGGCGTCCAGGGAGCGACGCGGGCGCGCCCCGCGTGCGCTGGGTTCCCACGTGCGCTGGGTTCCCGCGTGCGCGGGAACGACACTCTGGCGCATTTGGGTCACGCCCGCGCAGGTGGACGTCCAGGGCGGGACGCCTGCGGGCCTGCCCGCGCTTGCCCCCGCGCATACGGGGGTGAGGGCTATATGCGCATCCCAACGCCGTGAGTCACTGTTCCGACCAGACGTTCTGTCCGCCCCTAAACCCTGGCGAGGAAGGCGGCGCCCTTGCCTACGCGGGTATTGATCGGCACTCCGGCCCGACAGAGCGGGCACTCCTCGGCCGCAAAGCTTTCCAACGGCACTTCGGAGAGGCTGTAGAGCACCGGGGCGCTAATGGCCGCAGCCGATACCGCGCCACGATTGCACAGGGCACCTACACCCACCACCGTGCCACCTGCCGCGCCTACCGCCTCGACCACCATCCGCACCGACCCGCCGGTGGTGAGGATATCCTCCACGACCAGGACCCGGCAGCCCGCCACCAGCTGATCGTAGCCCCGGCGGAAGAGTCTGCGCCGCACTCCCTCGGCCTGCTCCTCCTCGGCGTAGACGGCCAGCACCTCGCGACCGGTCAACAAGCTCAGGTGATGGGCCGTCCACTGGGCCATGATCACTCCGCCTACCGTTGGGCCAGCCACCACATCAATCGCGGCCCCGGCGAAACGCTCGGCGATCTGCGCACACACTGCGCTCGTGGCGGCTGTGTGGGGGTAGAGTGCATCTTTGTTTACGTAGCTACTGCCGTGGCGGCCCGAGGTATAGACAAGGTGATCGCCCGTGATCAGTGCGCCCACACGGGCGAGCGTCGCGAGCACGTCAGTATCGGTCATATACCACCTTATGATCCTGGATGATCGGCGATGCAACCCGATGAACGGTTAGCGCTCTTACGTCGTCGTGTGGCGCCCTCTCCGCTGATCACGGGTGGGGCCGGTCAGGCAACTCAGAGCGTACCATCGCACTCGGCGAGCAGCCGGGCAGCGGCAGCAGCGGGGTCGGCGGCGGCGGTGATGGGCCGCCCGATCACCAGGTAATCGGCACCGGTGCGCAGGGCCTCGGCCGGGCCGAGCACGCGGCGCTGGTCGCCCACGCCGGCCCAGGCGGGCCGTACGCCTGGCGTGACGATCAGCGGGCCAGGGCCGCAGGCCTGCCGGACCGTTGCCGCCTCATGCGGTGATGCTACCACGCCGTCGAGCCCGCTGTCCAGGGCCAGCCGGGCCAGGCGCAACACGTGCGCCTCCAGCCCCTCGGCTACCCCGAGCTCGCCCGCCAGCACCGCAGCGTCGATGCTGGTGAGCACCGTGACACCGAGCAACCGGGGCCGCGCGGGAGCGACCGCCGCAGCCTCAACCGACGTCCGCAGCATGGCCGCGCCGCCCTGAGTATGGAGCGTCAGCATGCGCACCGCCGGCCCGAGCGCACAAACCGCCCGGACCGCGCCGGCTACCGTGTTCGGAATGTCGTGAAGCTTGAGGTCGAGGAAGACAGCCCCACCGGCGGCGGCTATAGCCTCAACCACTTGCGGCACACCCACGGTAGTGCACAGCTCAAGCCCCACCTTGAAGCCACCAACGTAGGGCCGCACCTGCTCCACGAGCGTCAGGGCAGCAGGCAGATCGGCCACGTCAAGGGCCACGAAGATGCGATCGCGGGGGTGAAGGGGCATAGCGACTCCTGGATCGATGTGACGACACGGTATTGCTTCAACTTCCACAACCCCACCGCTCCCCACCGCCTGAGGTGAATATCCGATAGCCGACAGGGCCGCCGCGCGCTGCAGCCGTACGGAAGTAGCCCCCTCCATTGAGCACTATTGCCACCAGGGAATGGGGCCAGGATGCGGCGCCCATCATCTTTCACAACGCTTTGCTATGTGTGCAACACCACGTAGACCACAATCCCGATCAGGGTCGCCGCCATGTACAGGCCATAGGCCACACGCATGTACGGTTTGTAGTTGCGAAACTTGAGCCGCGCCGGTACCAGTTCGTTGCCCCGCAGCACCACGAAGAGCCCGAAGATCAGACCGGCAGCGCCCACAAACTCGTGGGCCGGCATGGCTACGAAAGCCGAGGCTGGCAGGTCAACATTTTCGGCGGGATCGACCGCCAGCAATGAGGGAATCATGATCCCGAAGACGAGCAGGGCATTGACGATTGCGGCGATGGTCTGCACCCATCGGTGGGCCTCGTAGCGGCCCCGGATGGCCAGCCAGGCCCCGATGGTGAAGGCGATCGCGACGAGGATGCTGCCGACAAGCGAGATGTCCGCCCCGAGTGAGGCGTTGGTGCCGAGAAAGCCAGGTCCGTTCATGGATGCTCCCCTGAGATTGGGAGACGCTCACGTCTCCTTCACCCTGCGCGCCAGGGACCGGTTGATGCGGCCCGGCAGGCCAGGACCCTCGTAGACGAGTCCGGTGTAGAGCTGCACGAGTGTCGCGCCAGCATCCAGCATGCGGCAGGCGTCATCGGGGCCAGCGATTCCGCCCACCCCAATAATTGGCAGGCGACCGCCCGTTTCGCGGGCGAGCAAGGCGACCACGGCCAGGGCACGCGCGGCGAGGGGCCGGCCACTCAGGCCCCCGGGCTCGGAGGCGAGCGACGTGGGCACACCTTCCAGGCCATCCCGCGCCAGGGTCGTGTTGGTGGCGATAATCCCCGCCACACGTTGCTCGGCGCACACCTCCAGCAACTCCAGCAGCGCTGGCTCGCTCAGGTCGGGGGCAATCTTCACCAGGATGGGCCGTGGAGCCGTGCCTCGCCGGGCGGCGAGGGCGATGTTCTCGCGACCCAGGGCAGCTAACAACTCCCCGAGTTGCGCCCGGTCCTGCAGGGTCCGTAGGCCGGGCGTGTTGGGCGAACTGACGTTGATCGCGACATAGCCAGCGTGATCGAAGAGGACGCGGAAGGAGGCGCGGTAGTCCTCGACGGCGCCCTCCAGGGAGGTAGCCCGCGACTTACCGATGCTCACGCCCAGGGGCACGGACAGGGGCGGGCTCGCGGCCAGGCGGGCAGCGAGCGCCACGGCGCCACCGTTGTTGAAGCCCATCCGGTTGATCAGTGCTTCGCGTTGGGGCAGGCGAAAAAGGCGCGGTCGCGGATTGCCCGGCTGGGCCTGCCAGGTGACGGTACCGACCTCGATGAAGCCAAAGCCGAGCGCGGCCCAGACCGCCAGCGCCACGCCATCTTTGTCCATGCCAGCGGCCAGACCGACGGGGTTCGGGAAGCGGAGGCCGAAGAGGCTGCGCGCAAGGGCGGGGTGCTGGTAGCCGTAGGCGAGCGCGATCACGCGCAGCGCGGCGCGGGAGCGGCTAGCGAGGGCCAGGAGTGCAAGCGTGCACTCGTGGGCACCCTCAGCGTCGCCATGCCGCAAACGAAACAGAATCGGCCGCACAACCTGCTTGTAGAGCATCACGGGCCGGCTCAAAACGGCTCCACACCGACCTCGGAGAGCGCCTCGGCGAAGCGCTCCACATCCCCCACCCGTCGCAGCCGTTCCACCCGCTCCAGCAGCCGGTGCCGGTCGGCCCCCTCGGCCAGTACGGCCCGTTCCAGGTACTGGCGCAGGTAGAGTTTGATCAGTGCGAGCTGCGCATCGCTCAGCGGCTCGCTACGCAGATAGACCTCGATGGCCGCCGCGAGTTGCCCCGTAGTCTCCTCCATCCAGAAGCGCGGCGGCCGCTCCACGGCAAAGGGATAGGGATAATCGGGGTTCTCCACAAAAATGAGCGGACCGATCTGCTCTTCCATAGTGCACATTGCGCGATCCACCGTGCGCGCCTGTCCAGATGCCAGTACGCACGGTGGCCGGGCGCGCTACCGCTCCATGCCCAGAGCCTCGTAGAGGCGATCGTATTGAAAGTGCGTGTCCATCAACTCGGTGAAGCGCTGGAGTTTGGCGCGCTGGTGGAAACGCACCCGCCCGAAGAGCCGCTCCGCCCGGTCCACTGTGGCAAGGGTGTCGTCCGGCACGAGAATGATCGGCACCTGCCGCTCCTCGGCCCGATCCACCACCTGGGGTGCCGGGCGGAAATTGCCGGTGAGTACCAGAGCACTGGTACTCGTCTCCAGGGCGGCCAACTGTAGATCGCTGCGGTCGCCACCGGTGATCACCGCCTTGTTGGCGCGGCGGCGGAAGAAGGAGAGACTCGCATCGGCGCCCATCGCGCCGATCATCAACGACTCCACAGTGCGGGTGCACCAGTCGCGCCGGCCGATCAACTGGCCGCCGAGGTGTTCCAGCAACTCCTCCACGCTCACCCCGGCAAGTGCCGAGTCGCGCGGGAGCAGACCAAACACGGGGATCCCGCGACCCTCCAGGAAGGGCACCACCCGGCTCTGCACGAACTCCATCTGGGGCTCCTCCACCTGATTCAGCAGCACGCCCAGGAGCCGGTCGCCCACGTAGCGCTGCACAGAGAGGATCGTGTCCACATTCAGCGTAGAGCTGTAGCGGCTCACCAGCAGACCAGGCGCCTGGAGCAGATCCGTCACCTGGTCAGCCGTCAGGTCAACTAGCGCCCCCTCCGCCCAAGTGTTGGTGCCCTCGAGCACCACGACATCCTTGTCGCGGCTTACGGCGAGGTAGGCATCGCGCAGCACGCGGGTGAAACTCGTGGGCTGGCCGCGCAAGATCGACTCGACCACGCCGGGGGTGATCAGCACCGGAGCGATCTGATCCAGGCTGGCGCTGAGGCCTAGCGAGGCGCGGATGAAGGCGGCATCCTCGTCGAGCACCGCGTCGGGGGTATGGGCCACTGAGACGCTCACCGGCTTCATGTAGCCCACGCTGAAGCCGTCGCGCTGCATACGCTGGAGCAGCCCGATACAAACGGCGCTCTTGCCAACAAACGTTTCGGTAGACGCGACATACAGCGTTGCCATACCAGCCTCCGTGGCCTACTGCAGAATGATCCGCGCATCGAGCACGATCACGCCCTCGCCCTCATTGTGGGCCACGAGCGGGTTAATATCCATCTCCACGATCTCTGGGAAATCGGTAACGAGCTGGCTCACACGCAGCACCGTCTCCTCAATCGCGGCGATATCGGCGGGGGGCTCACCACGTACCCCGCGCAGCAGCGGGAAGGTGCGGATCGAGCGCAGTTGCTCGCGCACCTCCTGCTCGCTGATCGGGGCGAGGCGGAAGGCGATGTCCTTGAGCACCTCGACGTAGATCCCGCCCATGCCCACCGCCACCAGGGGGCCAAACTGCGGATCCCGGCTGACGCCTACCAGCAACTCGCGCCCCTTGCGCACCATCTCCTGCACGAGCACACCCCAGATCCTGGCGTCGGGGCTATACTTGCGGGCGCGATACTCGATCAGCTCATAGCTGTCGCGGGCCGCTGTCGGGTCGCCCACACCTACCCGCACGCCACCGATATCGCTCTTATGGAGGATGTCGGGGCTAGAGATCTTCATCACCACCGGGAAGCCGATCTGGGCGGCGATCTGGGCGGCCTCCTCGGGCGAGCGTGCCAGCTGGCTTTTGGGGAGCCGCATCCCGTAGGCCTCCATCACCTCGCGGGCCTCGACCTCGCCCAGCTCCACCCGCCCGCTGGCTCGCACCTCGGCAAAGAGCTTGCGCACCCGCTCCCGGTCCACCTCGAAGGAGCGGTAGCGTGGCTCGGGCCGCTGGCGACGCTGGGCGTAGCTGTACATCGCCGCCAGCGACTGCACGGCCCGCTCGGGAAAGGTGTAGTTCGGGATGCGGGCCGCCGTCAGGCGCTCCAGGGCCGGCCCCAGGCTGTAGCCACCCATAAAGCTAGTGACCACCGGCTTATCGTGCGCCGCCGCCAACTCGGCGATCACCTCCACCGTCTCCGCCAGATCGGTCTGGGCCTGGGGCGTGAGCAACACGATCACCCCGTCCACATGCGGGTCGTTGAGGGCCGCGTCGATCCCGATCCGGTAGCGGTCGCTGCGGGCATCGCCGATGATGTCGATCGGGTTGTAGATGTTGGCGGTAGGGGGCAATTCTCGCTGGAGGCGTTCGTGGGTGGCCGGGCTCAACTGGGCCATCACCATGCCGTTGCGCTCCACCGCGTCGGTGGTGATGATCCCGGGGCCGCCGGCGTTGGTGACGATCGCCAGGCGATTCCCGCGGATCAGCGGCTGGTAGGCGAAGAGCATCGCGAGATCGAACAACTCGCTCATCGTGTGGGCCCGCAGGATGCCCGACTGGGCGAAGGCGGCCTCATAGGCCGCCTCGGAGCCGGCCAGGGAGCCCGTGTGGGAGGAGGCCGCCCGGGTGCCGGCAGCCGTCGTGCCGGATTTGATCGCCACCACCGGGGTGTTGCGCGTCACCTCGCGCGCGGCAGCCACGAATCCAGGGCCATCGGAGATCCCTTCGAGGTAGGCCAGGATCACCTTGCTGTGCTCGTCGTGGTTCCAGGCCTGCAGCAGGGCCACCTCGTCCACATCGGCTTTGTTGCCG
The DNA here is from genome assembly GCA_004367505.1 of Chloroflexi bacterium OHK40. Taxonomy (GTDB): domain Bacteria; phylum Chloroflexota; class Chloroflexia; order Chloroflexales; family Chloroflexaceae; genus OHK40. The sequence continues at coordinate 29,152 of SFCB01000249.1, forward strand.
AGCGAGACGAAGCGCGAAAAGCCGATGCCCTGGGTCTTGCTCCAGTCGAGGATGGCGGTGCACATCGCACCCGACTGGGACATAAACGCGATCTCGCCCGGCTCGGGCATGAGCGCCGCGAATGAGGCGTTCAGGCTGCTGACGGTATCGATGATGCCCAGGCAGTTCGGGCCCACCATCCGCATCCCGTGAGCCTGCACCAGGGCAAGCAACTGGCGCTCCAGCTCTTTGCCGGCGCCGCCAACCTCCTTGAAGCCGGCCGTGATCACTACCAGCCCCCGCACGCCCTTTTTGCCACACTCCTCCACCACCGCGAGCACATGCTCCGGCGGGATGACGATCACCGCCAGGTCGATCGGGCCAGGGACCACGCTGACGCTCGGGAAGGCCGTGTGGCCAAGCACCTCCTCGGCCCGCGGGTGAATAGGGTAGATCGCCCCCCGGTAGCCGTTGGTGATGATATTCTTCAGAACCGTGTGGCCGAGCCTGGTCGGGTCTGGCGAGGCCCCAACCACCGCGACCGATCGCGGCGCGAAGATCTCCTCGAGCATAGCTCCCCTCCTGGGCAGGCGTGTGCCCCGCAATTCTACCGCATGGGGTTCCGGAGCGCAACGCGGCGCCGGGGGCACCACCACCCGCCGGGCCATCATCGGGGCGCCGGAGTCCAGGCGGAACCCCTAGGAGCGCAGCGCGCTGTGTCCCTCTACGACGACACTCCCAGCGTCCCACCGACACCGAAAGTGTCCCAAGGGCACCGCCGGCGTACCTACCCCCTCCCCAACCCGAACCGTGGGGTTTATGCACGCACAGCACGATGGGACGATTCGCGAGGGTGGTTCGCGGTGTGGGAACCCGCACCGCCCCACCGGCGTCCTCTCTGTGACGACAGATTCCCGGCGGGCTCGTGCCCGCAGTGTACTCAGGAGCACCTTCAATGGACACCCGCAACCCGACCCTTCTCGGCGTTCTCGCTGGCGCCCTGCTCGTGGCCGTCCTGGCCCTCGGCGGGCTGGCCGGCCTCACCCTCGCCCGCCCTGGCGCTGCCCAGGCGCAGCCAGGCGTCAACGGCATGCGGCAGATCACCGTGATCGGCAACGGCGAGATCCGCGTGGCCCCGGACATGGCCAGCGTGCAGATCGGCGTGGAGACCACCGCGCCCACGACCCGCGAGGCCCTCGACCAGAATACCGCCCAGGCCGAGGCGATTATCGATCAGGTGAAGCAGCTTGGCGTGGCCGAAAAGGATATCCAGACCAGCGGCTTTAATATCTATGCCACCTACAGCGACGCCGGCCGCACCGTTACCGGCTACACCGTCAGCAACACCGTTAACGTCACCATCCGCGACCTTGCTCAGGCCGGCGACCTGCTCGACAAAGTGGTGCAGGCCGGCGCTAACCGCGTCTACGGCATCAGCTTCGGTGTCAGCGACCCCAAGGCTGCGCAGGCCCAGGCCCGTGATGCGGCCATGGCCGACGCCCGTGCCCGCGCCGAGCGCCTCGCCCAGAGCGGTAGCGCCTCGATCGGCCAGATCCTGGTGATCAGCGAGAGCATCGGCTCGGGGCCCGTAGTGCCGCTGCCCGCGATGGCCGACCGTTTTCAGGGTGCAGGGGCACCTGTGCCTATCCAGGCTGGCGAGCAGGTGATCACTGCCGCTGTCCAGGTGACGTACGAACTGCGGTAGGGGTCAGAGACACAGCGGGCTTGTGCCCCACCCACGAGCCGCGCAGCGCCGCACACCCATGGCTGCGCGCTCGGCAGCCACCCCCTCGGCGGAACGGTTCCGCATCCTGACGGGCTGTGTTCCCCCTCTCCCGCATGCGGGAGAGGGGGACAGGGGGTGAGGGCCAGAAGCCCCCAACGCTGTGAACCGCAGTTCCGACCAGACGCTCTGTTCGCGCACGCCCCCGCTTGCACGGGGGCGCTGGGTTCCCACGTGCGCGGGGTTCCCGCGCAGGCGGGAACGACACCTCCGGCGCGCCTGGGTCACGCCCGCGTAGGCGGGCGTCCAGGCCGGAACACCGGGGGCCGCTCGGGCGCCTCCACCCCCCCCGCACTCCCCGGTTCAAGGGCGAACGATTCCGGCATCTGCGTAGCGGTGTGCCATATCCTCACGGGCGGCGTTCCCTCGCAACCACCACGTCATCCAGCAGTAACCACAATCGCGCCCCCACACTCGTTCTGCTGATCATCGGAGCCTCTTTCCTACCACGCCCCTGCCACGGCATCCTCCGCGCGCGGCGCGAGGCCGCTCGCGGCCTGCCTACGCCACGCGCAGAAAGGACGCCGCATGCGCCTGTCCATCCGCCGCCGGGCGTTGGCCCTGGTGCTGGCACTGGCCGCTCTTCCCCCCACCCTCGCCCTCGCCGGTGCCCGGACCCTCAACGGCCCGCTCGCCCTCGGCATGCAGATCGAGCCCGTGGAGCGCCTCGACGTTCGGTTCGGGCGCTCGCTCCTCCCTGGCTACCAGTTCACGCCCGGCGGCGACGTGCTCTTCCTCGCCGACCAGACGACTAGCGGCGTTATCGAGCTCTACCGCGCCCACGCCAACGGCAGCACTCCTACTCGCCTGAGTGCTCTCCTCGCCCCTGGCGGGAACGTCATCGAGTTCGCCACCACTGCGACCCACGCCGTCTACCTGGCCGACCAGCGTGTCGATGAGACGTACGAGCTCTTCAGTGTGCCACTCACCGGCGGCGAGCCGGCCCTGCTGAACTCCTTGCTTGTTCCCGGCGGCGATGTAACCAGCTTCGTGCTCAGCCCCGACGGAAGCACCGTGATCTTTCGCGCTGATCGGGACGAGGACGAGATCTTCGATCTTTTCAGCGCGCCCCTGACCGGAGGTGGCCCCGAGCAGCGTCTCAACCCACGCCAGGGGCCAACTGGCGATGTTCAGCCCGATCTTGCGATCAGCGCCGACAACCAGCGCGTGCTGTTCCGCTACAACCCCGCTGATCCCGCTAGCTTCGATCTCTTCAGCGCGCCTCTCACCGGCGGCGCCCCGGCCCTCGACGTCACCCCGACTCCGATCGGCGACCCGGGCGGCCCCTCTGTCCTCGACTTCGCGCTCAGTCCCGACGGGAGCCGGGTTGCCCTGCGCACCCGTGACCCCGCTACCGGTAGCGTCAATCTGCACATCGCAGCCGTCAGCGGTGCCCCCACCCTCTTCGCCCTCACCGCCTTTGATGCTGGTAGCGCCGTGGAGGCCCCTGGCACCGCCGATGTGCCTCCCGAGGACCAGCCTCCCACGCCACAGCTCCCCTACGCCTTCGCTCCCGCTGGTGACCAGATCGTCTTCATCGCCGACGCCACCGACGGTGTCTACCAACTCCATAGCGTGGAGGCCCCTGCCGGCCCTGGCGCCGCGCCGCCGCCCCTGCTCATCAGCCCAATCATCACCGGCACCCAGGACGTGACGAACTTCGCGATCAGCCCCGACGGCCGGCGGGTGGTCTACCGCGCCGACGTGGTGGAGGGCGCCTTCGAGCTCCTCGCGGTAGACATCGCCGGCACCGGCACGACCTTCTTGATGCCCGCCCCACCCGCCACCGCCGATGTCGATCGCTTCGCGATCACCGCCGATAGCCAGCGGGTTATCTTCCGTGGCGATATAGAGGCCGATGGGCGCTACGAGCTCTTCAGCAGCGCACTCGGCCGTAGCGCCGACAGGACGCGCATCAGCGGCGAGCTCCCATCGGGCGGCGATGTCGCCGTCTTCGCCCTCGCAGCCGACGGCCAGCGGGTCGTCTATCTGGCCGACCAGGCAATCGACGGCGTGACAGAGCTTTTCGTTGTGCTCGCCACAGGCGGTGCGCCCCTCCGCCTGAGCCCGCCACTTGTCAGTGGCGGGACGATCGGGGACTTCATCGTTGGACCGGAGCCTGGCCGCGCCCGTGTGCTCTTCCGCGCCGACGCCAACGCCGATCGCGTCGCGGAGCTCCGGGCAGTGCCCGCCACCGGAGGCGCCGCTACCCTCATCACCGCTGGCGGCGCGGTGGGTGGCGATGTCCACCGCTTCGCGCTCGCACCCGACGGCGGCCACGTGGTCTACCTGGCCGACCAGGATGTCGATGGGGTCGTCGAGCTCTACAGCCGCGCGCTCGGTGGCGAGGGCGCGCTCAGCAAGCTCAACGCGCCCCTGGAACCCGACGGCCAGGTGCTGGATGTCGCCGTCAGCCCCGATGGCCGCCGGGCCGTCTACCTGGCTACGCAGGGTGGAGAGCCCGTTCTGGGCAGCGTGCCAATCAGTGGTGGCGAGGGGAGCATCCTCACCAGGCCGCTCCCGGAGGGCGGCGCCATCCTGCGTTTCCGCATCAGCCCGGACAGCCGCCGGGTGGTCTACCTGGCCGACCACGAACGCGCTGGCGTCTTCGAGCTCTACAGCGTCCCGATAACCGGTGGCCCGGCGGAGCGGCTGAGTGCGCTGATCGATGGCCGGGTGATTAGCGCCTACGCGATCAGCCCGGACAGCCGCCGGGTGGTCTACCTGGCCGACCAGGAAGCGGCTGGCCGGCAGGAGCTGTTCAGCGTACCGATCGGCGGCGGGGCCGTACGCGCGCTCAATGGCCCGCTCCCCGAAGGCGGCACCATCGGCGCCTTCGCGATTAGCCCGGTGGGTGGCCTGGTAGTGTACGCCGGCGAGCAGCGCCAGGCGGGCACAGTGGAACTCTACCGCGTGCCGATCGGCGGCGGCGTGCCGGTCCCCCTCGGCATGCCCCCGGAGAGCGGGAGCGGCGTGGATCTGACCCTGGCGTGCGCGGGGCAGGCGCGGCCCGGCGCGGAACTCGCGCCCTTGCTGGTAAGCCCGGACGGCCGCCATGTGCTGTTCTGCGCCAGCCAGATCTCTGGCGGCCCGCGTGCGCTCTACAGCGTGCCGCTTGCCGGTGGCAGCACGGTCAGGCTCAACCTCCCGACCGGCGCGGGCGGTGGCGTCACCCGCTACACCCTCAGCGACGACGGCGCGTGGGCCGTCTTCGTCGTTACTTCACCGGCGGACGCCGGCACGCGGGAGCAACTCTACAGCGCGCCGATCGAGGGCGCGAGCCCACCCACGGCGCTCTATGCCCCGGAACAGGGGCCAGCACGGGTCGCGGCTTTTGCGATTAGCCCCGACAGCGCCACGGTGGCCATGATCGGGGCCGACGAAGCGAACCGGCCGGCACTCTTCGCGGCCCCGATCGACGGTGGAGCACCACGGCGCCTCAGCGGGGTGCTGGCCACAGGCGAGGGCGTGGTCGCCTTCGCGATCGCCGATGCCATCCGGGCCATCTACCTGCTCGATGGGCCTGAGGGCGCCACCCTCTACGTGCGCCGGCTGGACGGCAACGGTGTGCCGGTGAGGATCAATGGAGCTCTGGTGGCCGGCGGCGACGTGTGGCCCGACTTCGCCCTGCTCCCCGGTGGCGCTGGCGTCGTCTATCGCGCCGACGCCACCACCGACGAAGTCGAAGAACTCTACCTTGTGCCACTGCTCCCCCATCGCCTCCACGTCCCCTTGCTCGGCTGGGAGAGTGCCACCGACAATGACACCGCATGGCACACATGTACGACTCCGCCCGCAGACCCATGCAAAGGGCGGGCCAGTGCGCTATAATGGTTGCTGACCAGTAGTTAGCCACTCCCAGCCCGGCCCCCCACATCGCCGGCTACCCCTTATACAGACGGACGAGCATCAGCATGAGCTTTCGTGTCGAGGCGCCCTACCGGCCCAGCGGCGATCAGCCCCAGGCAATTGAGAAGCTGGTCCAGGGCCTCAAGAACGGCTACCGCCACCAGACGCTCCTCGGCGCCACCGGCACCGGGAAGACGGCGGTAATGTCGTGGATCTTCGAGCAGGCCCAGAGGCCGACGCTCGTGCTCGCCCATAACAAGACCCTCGTCTCGCAGCTCTGGGCCGAGTTCCGCGACTTCCTGCCCGACGCGGCGGTGGAGATGTTCATCTCCTACTACGACGAATACACGCCCGAGGCCTACGTCCCCTCCAAGGACCTCTACATCGAGAAAGAGGCCTCGATCAACGAAGAGATCGATCGCCTGCGCCACGCCGCCACCCAGGCCCTCTTCACCCGGCGCGACGTGCTCATCGTCGCGTCCGTCTCGGCGATCTACGGCCTCGGCTCACCCCATGACTACGGTCAAGTGGTTATCCCGGTGCGGCAGGGCGAGGTGCGCAACCGCGACAAGCTCATGCGCCAGCTGATCGACCTGCAGTTTGAGCGCAACGACGTTGATTTCCACCGTGGCACCTTCCGCGTGCGCGGCGATACGCTCGACGTCATGCCCGCGAACAGCGAGACGGCGGTGCGGATCGAGTTCTGGGGCGACGAGGTGGAGAAGATCACCGAGTTCGACCCGCTCACCGGCGAAGTGCTGCTCACGCGCACCGCTGTGGACATCTACCCGGCCAAACACTTCGTCACCACCAAAGAGAAGCTCGCCGTGGCGGTGCGCAGTATCCAGGACGAACTAGGTGAGCGGCTGCGGGAGCTTGAGGCCGCCGGCAAGGTGCTGGAGGCGGCCCGCCTCCAACAGCGCACCATGTACGATCTCGAGATGCTCTCTGAGATAGGCTACTGCTCCGGCATCGAGAACTACTCGCGCCACATGGATGGCCGCAGCCCCGGGCAGCCGCCGTGGACCCTGCTGGACTACTTCCCCGATGACTTCCTGCTCTTCGTGGACGAAAGTCACATCACCCTCCCGCAGGTGCGCGGGATGTTCCTGGGCGACCGCCAGCGCAAGCAGACCCTGGTCGATTACGGGTTCCGCCTGCCGTCGGCGCTGGACAATCGACCGCTGCAGTTCGAGGAGTTCGCCCAGCATCTCTACCAGGTGATCTACGTCTCCGCCACACCCGGGCCCTTTGAGCGCGAGCACAGCGAGCAGATCGTCGAGCAGATCATCCGCCCCACCGGCCTGCTCGACCCGGTGGTTGAGGTGCGCCCCACGCGCGGCCAGGTCGATGACCTGATCGGCGAAGTGCGCCAGCGGGTCAAGAAGGGCCAGCGCGCCCTCGTGACGACGCTCACCAAGCGCATGGCCGAAGACCTCGCCGACTACCTCAAGGAGATGGGCGTGCGCACGATGTACCTGCACGCCGATATCGACACCCTGGAGCGGGTTGAGATCCTGCGCGACCTCAGGCTCGGTGTCTACGACGTGGTGGTCGGCATCAACCTGCTGCGCGAGGGGCTGGACCTGCCTGAGGTCAGCCTGGTCTGCATCCTCGATGCCGACAAGGAGGGTTACCTGCGCTCGGAGACCTCGCTGATCCAGACGATCGGCCGTGCCGCGCGCCACCTCGAAGGCCGGGTGATCATGTATGCCGATAGCATCACGCCCTCGATGGACGCGGCGATCAAGGAGACGCAGCGCCGCCGCGACATACAGCAGGCCCACAACCTGCGCCACGGTATCACACCGGTGGGCATCAGTAAGGGCGTGCGCGATCTGAGCGACCGCATCCGGCGCATGGCCGAGGAGCGCGGCGCGTACGTCGTCGAGACCAGGAGTGCCGAGGCCCGGGCCGTGGTCGCCGACATCCCCCGCGATGAGGTCCACAAGCTACTGAAGGATCTCGAAAAGCAGATGAAGCAGGCCGCCAAAGAGCTGCAGTTCGAGAAGGCCGCCTCGCTCCGCGATCAGATCGTGGAGCTCCGGAAGACGTTAGCGCTTGATGAATAACGCAGGACGCACCAGGCAGAATGGAACCCGATTCATTTTGCACGGTGCATCCTGCACGTTGCACCCACCATGGCGGTTCAAGTCTGGATCGGCGAGAAGCCTGAGCATCCCAACGAGCGTCGCGCCATTGTGGCCCTGGCCCAGGGTCTCGACCGGCTAGACGGCCTCTACCTCATTCTGGCAAATTTCAGCGTCGGCGGGCGCTCCGTTGACCTGGTGATCATCAAGCACGACGCGATCTTCATCATCGAGCTGAAGCACTGCGATGGGCGGGTGCTGGGCAGTGTGAACGGGCCGTGGTTCGTCGAGGGGCGCAACGGTGAGCGTAAACGGCTCAACCCGGGCCGCAAGAATCCGTACAACCAGGTCATCTCCTACTTCCACGCGCTCACCAACTACCTCAATGAGCACCGGCGGGAGTTCCTCTCGGCGCAGAAGGCCAGCGACATCGATTTCCGCACCTGCAAACGGGTCGTGGTGATCGCGCCGAGCATCCAGGAGGGCTCGGAGATTGAGCTCGATTGGAAGGTCGAGCTGAAGGGCATGGATGAACTGCCCTCCTACCTAATCACGGAGCGCTCCTCGGAGATCGAGCTTAGCGATGAGGAGATGCTCGCCATCCCCGTGATGCTGCACTGCACGCCGTGGCAGGAGATCAACACGGTGCTGCGCGGTATTCTGGCCGACCCCGTCGCGCTCGCGGATCCGACTGAGATGGTGACGCACCGTGGTGCATCGCCCGGTGGCGCTGCGGGGGCGCCGGCCCCCACTGTGGAGGAGCCCCGGCCGATCGCCGCGCCCCCCGCTCCCGAGTCGGTGCCGGAACCTGCCCCGCCCCGCAGCTTCTGGCAGCGCACCCGAGCGGCCCTCGGCACAACTACGGGCCGCGTGGCCGCCGCCATGGCGACCCTGGCCGCCGTACTCTTCCTTGCACTCTTGCTGCGGCCCACCCGCCTGGTGCCCCTGCCCGATCAGCCGCCGGCGCCACTGGCCGAGATCACCGGCGTCCCCACCGGGGCCGCCGGGGCGACCAGCGCGGGCCTGCCCGAGGCGGCCTGCCGCTGGTCGGGGGCGCAGCTCGTCGGAAAGCGCTTCGATGCGGCCACCCAGAGCTGGCTCAGTGTGGCGCAGGGCGGCAGCTCCGCCATCATCCCCGAGGTTGTTGTTGCCCTTGAGCAGGTCTCCACGTGCAGTGGCACGATCGAGCTCACCTGGAGCGTGCAGAATAACTCCGACCGCGAAGTCGAGTTCCCACTCCGCAACGATAACGTGCGCATCAGCGACAGCCTGGGCAACGAGTACCTGCTCGACGACGAGGCCTCTTCACCGCCTGCCATGCGGGTGGCGCCTGGAGGCCAGGAGCGCGGCACTGCGGTCGTCAGCCGGCCCCTCAGCAGCGCCGCCACCGCGCTCCTGGTACGCCTGCGGGAGCAGCCCTTCGGCGAGGCTAGCTTCGTCGTTGCCGTGCAGCCCTAATCTACCAGAGCTGGTACACCGGCGATCGCCACGATGTGCGCCACGCGCACACCGTGTGGTACGGCCTGTCAGGCGTCCACCGGCAGTTCTCCCTAGTGGCGTTCAGAGGCGGGCAGACTATCCGCGCCAGAACGGCTTCGGTCCCACTGGGACGCCCCGGCGTACGGCGCTGGTTGCTCCGCTCCCGTGCGTGGAAGTGGGGGCCGGGGCCTGCGGCCCCGCAGCGCCTCCCCGCCGATGCACGCTGCGAAGCCGGACTTGAGATCAATCAGCGCCTCCTGGTGTACGCTCACCCTGTGCGCCCGCCATGCGCACCACTTCAGGGACTGGCACCGTCTGTCGGGTCGCGTAGTCGTAGGCGACCAACACCGACCGCCCCGTCGCGATGAGCGCCTCGTCTCCGTCCCGCACGACCGCGTACTCCATCACAAAGCTCTTCGTGCCGATTGATACGATCCGCACGCCAATCGCCAGGTGGTCGCCGAAGAGGGCTGGCGCTCGGTAGCTGATCGTGAGCTCGGCCAGGATCAGGCCGAGATCCTCCAGCCGCTGCCCGGTGAGTTGCTGGTAGTAGGCGATGCGCGCCGACTCCAGGTAGGTCGCATAGACGGCGTTATTCACATGGCCAAGCAGGTCGAGGTCGCGGAAACGCACCTCTTCCCGATGCACAAAGGGGTAGTCGGCCAGCAGGCCCGGCGTGTCGCTCATGCGCCTCCTTCGAGATAATGCAACGGACATAAATTTGTGTGGTAGAATTGCCAGCGTCCCGGGCCCGAGAGCGAATACGAACGGATGTGCCGCGCGGATAGGGCGCGCGGGAGGGTAAGGCAATGACCCAGCCCAAGGGCACTATCTTCATCATGGACGACGATCTGGCGCTGCAGACGGTGCTCGAGTTCGCGCTGCGTAACGCCGGATACGATGTGATGCTCGCCCCTGATGGCCAGGAAGGCCTGCGCATGCTCGAGCACATCACTCCCAGCCTGGTGATCAGCGACATCATGATGCCCAATATGGATGGCGTCGAGGTCTTCCAGCATATCAAGGAGCGCCTCCAGGACGACGGCATCCCGATTATCATTATGACCGCGCTCAACCGCAAGCCCTGGTTCGCTGACCTGGAGGCCGACGGCGCGGTGATCCTCCAGAAGCCCTTTGAGGTGGAGCGGCTGATCGAGCTGATCAACGTTACCTTGCACTAGCCCCTTCCAGCCGGTCAAAGGCCGGGCGCAGCCGGCCATACGTGACATCAAGCTCTTCCGGGATCAGCTTGGTTCCCCCGACCACCGGCATAAAGTTGGTGTCGCCGTTCCAGCGCGGCACGACGTGCATGTGCAGGTGCTCCGCGATCCCCGCCCCCGCCGTCTGGCCAAGATTCATCCCCAGATTGAAGCCCTGCGGTCGATACTCCTGCTCTAGCAACGCCACGCTTTGCCGTGTCAGCTCGAAGAGCTCTTGCGCCGCCGCCGCTTCCATGCCCGGCAGATCGGCTGTGTGGGCGAAGGGCACCACCATCAGGTGGGCGGTGTTATACGGGTAGAGGTTCAACACCACAAAGCAGTGCGCACCGCGATAGAGCACCAGGTGCGCTGCGTCGTGGGCTGGCTCTGCCGTGCCGATCGCGCACAGAACGCACCCTCCGTCCTGCGGCGTATCGCCGCGTTTGATGTAGCGCATCCTCCAGGGCGTAAATTTTGTCTCCATTGCAGCTCCTCATTGAGCGCTTTCCCAACGTTTCCATGTCCCTGCGCCACACCCTGACGCGCCTGCGTTCGCGCGAAGGAGCGTGGCATTGCAATCGCCCGGTAGGTTGCTCCCGCGCCTGGCCTACCGCCGCTCCGGCCCACTCGCCGATCGACGCACAGACGGGTGCTGGGGTCACGGGCGCTTATCTACCCCTGCCAGCCGCAGGCCCACCAGCAGCGCCGCGCCCGCCACTACAATCCCTACCACGCAGCAGAGCGCCAGGGCAGTCGCTGTGGCCAGGGGGCGTGTGCCATTCAGCAGGCCCGCCCATGGCGGCTCGCCCGGCCGCGCCGCAAACGGGCCCCCGCCCGCCGGCTGCTCCTCAAAGCGCTCCGGTGGGGCCACCGGTGGCCCGGAGAGGTCGGGCGGCTGGCGCTCCTGAGGCGGCAGTGTGGCGCGCCATTCGGCATCCAGCTCATCGACCGTCAGGCCAAGCACGGCGGGCAGGGCTTCGGCCACCGGAGTGGCCGAGGCGAAGGCCGCCGTCAACTCCGCGAGCTTTGCCTCGCCGTATACGGCGATGATATGCTCAACGACATCGCGGCTCTGGGCGTAGGAGAGCAGGGCCTGCTCCGGGTCGGCGGGGAAACTCGCCTCGAGTGCCTCCAGCGGGATCAGGCGCCCTTCCCGTGCGGCCTCGGCCACCATCTCGTCCCAGCCGATATCCCGCTGCTCCTGGTTGTGGACGGCCAGGCCCTCATCGAACCAGACCGGAACGCCGCCATAGGGATTCTCGGTAGCCTGGTGCAGCACCTGGTGTGAGAGTTCGTGGGGGATGAGGCGCGCCAGCTCCGCGCGATCGCCCGGAGCGATCGGGCCGACGATCACGCCATAGCCGGGCCAGGCGGCGCCGCCGATCCACTCCACCGCATTGCTCTGCAGGGCCGAGCGCATATCGGCGTTGTTGGCATAGACGTAGATCCGCACCGGCTGGGTCAACTGGGCGCCGATCTGGGTTTGCAGCCGGTCGAGGGTCCGGGTAGCGCTGCTGAGCAACTCCTCACCGAAGGCTTCGTCGCCCCGGTACCAGTAGACGATCACGTTGCGATCCTGGAGTTCCCGCCATGGGAAGCGCTCATCGTGGTACACGAACTCCTGCGGCTCGGTGGTCAACTCGCTGCCGGCAGCGTCGCGCAGCACCCAGCGGAAAGAGATCTCGGTGCCCGGCGGGTAGTAGTAGACCCGCGTATCCAGGCGGTGGCTCGCCATCACCCGGGTTCCCGGCGTGAACTCGGGCTCCACGACGGTGAGCGTTTCGTCGCGGGTGGGGCCGTAGAGGAGTTGGGCCTCCACGATCTCAGGACCGGCCGACTCGGCCTCCAGCGTGAACGTGATCCCGTCTGGAAAGTCGGGCTCGGCGGCGCTCACGGTCACGCGGAGGGCCTGGGACTCCTGGGCTCGGGCCGGAACGACGAGCAAGAGCAGCGGGGTGAGGGCCGCCGCAAGCGCCCAGAGCAGGCGACGGGGGGGCATAGGCGAGCTCCGGGGTGAGCCGGGGTAGCGCAACCTGTCTACCGCTCGGCCACATTCCAGCGTAGGTAGGCTTCGATGAAGTCGTCGATCTGGCCGTCGAGCACCGCCTGAACGTTGCTCGTCTCGTGATCGGTGCGGTGGTCCTTCACCAGGGTCGACGGGTGAAGGTAGTAGGTGCGCATCTGGCTGCCGAAGGCGGCCTCACGATACTCCCCACGAAGCCGGGCCCGCTCCTCGGCCTGGCGCTGCAGCTCGCGCTCAAGCAGGCGCCCCCGCAGAACGCGCAGCGCCGTCTCGCGGTTCTGGAGCTGCGAGCGCTCATTCTGGCAGGTTACCACAATCCCGGTCGGCAGATGGGTAATCCGCACCGCCGAGTCGGTCGTGTTCACACCCTGGCCGCCGTGGCCCCCGGAGCGAAACACGTCCACCCGGATGTCTTCGGGTTTGATCGCCACCTCAGGCGCATCGTCCACCTCGGGCATCACCTCCACGCGGGCGAAGGAGGTCTGGCGGGTATGGGAGGCGTTGAACGGTGAGAGACGGATCAGGCGGTGCACACCGGCCTCGGCGCGGGCATAGCCGTAGGCGTAAGGGCCACGCACCTCCAGCGTCGCGCTCTTGATCCCCGCCTCGTCGCCATCGCTCTGGTCGACGACGTGCACATCGTAACCGTGCGACTCGGCCCAGCGGGTGTACATCCGCAGCAGCATCTCGGCCCAGTCCTGGGCGTCGGTGCCGCCCATGCCGGCCTGGATGGAGATGAAGGTGTCGCGGTCATCGTAGCGGCCGCTGAGGAGCAGCCCGAGCTCACGCTGCTCAAGCTCCTGGCGGGCGGCCCGCAGCTCCTGGGCGAGCTCATCGGCCAGCGACTCGTCGCCCTCGGAATCGGCCAGTTCCAGCAACTCGGCGAGGCCCGTCAGCCGACGCTCCAGGCTCGTCCACTGCTCAACCTCAGTTTTCAGCCGGGTGAGCCGTTGCATCACGCCCTGAGCCTCGCGCGGGTCGTTCCAGAGCTCGGGACTGGCGGCCCGCTCCTCAAGCTCGGCGATCTGAGCCTGCTTGCCGGCCAGGTCAAAGATGCCCCCGGATGAGCGCGTAGCGCTCCTGCAAGGCGGCCAATTCGGTGTGAAGTTCGTGCATCGCGATCAACGCTCCGTCTAGGGTGAGGTACCGGCGCCCATGGTACCACAGGTGGCGGGCGCGGTGCCATCCCGCTCCGGGGCCATACAGGGCTGGCGCAACGTCCGGCGCCGCCACCGGCCCACCCCGTTCAGCCACCGCTCCCAGACCGGCGTAAGGGCAGACAGAACAGTTGAGCGGAAACGCGATACAACCCGGGACGATGGGCCACCCTTTTGGGACACCGCCCAACCCCTCGCCTGCGATACTCAGCCTGTTGCAACCTGGCGCATGGCTCGGAACCGTCGAGCCGCCTGCGGAGGGCTGAAGTGTGTCAGAACGCCATCTGCTGGCGATGCTCGGGCCTGGTGCTCGGTTCGTGCTCCAGGAGGATCAGGTCGCATAGGAGGATTCATGGAAACCCGCTATCTGCCAACCATCGCCCGCGACGCGCTGCAGCAGCGCCAGGTACCGGTACGCGAGGAGGTGGCCCGATGAGCAACGCCACCGCCAGACGCCCGCGCTGGGGGCTCGTGCTCCTCGCCGCCATACTCGCCACCTCGGCGGTAGCTGGCAACCTTACCCCAACCTACGCCGCGTCGTTCGTCGTCAATACCACTGCCGACGAAGACAACACCGATGGAGACTGTTCGCTACGGGAGGCACTCCGCGCCGCCAACGACGATGTTACCGTTGATGCGTGCGGCGTCCCAGGGCGCGGCGCCGACACCATCAATCTCATACCGGGAACCTACACCCTGAGCCTGGGTGAACTGAGCATCAGCGACGACCTGACCTTGCGAGGGCTTCCGGACACATTCACCATCATCGACGCCAACGAATCGAGCCGCGTCATCGCGATCACCGACGGCAGTGTGGTGCATATCGAGCACCTCACTGTCACCGGCGGCGACTCGGGCATCGCCGCCGGAAGCGGGATCTACGTGCAAGACGGCAGCCTGACGCTCACACGGGTCAAGGTCAGCAACAATCGCCCGGAAGGCGGCATCTATCTCCTGGGGCCCTCTACGCTGACGCTTGCCGAGAGCCAGATCATCGACAATACTGGCCCCGGACTCTACCTGCGCAGCGGTGTGATCGCGACGGTACGCAATAGCCAGATCAGCGGCAACACCAACGATAGCGCGGGCGGCGGCATCTTCAGCCAGGGCACGCTAGAGGTAATCAACAGCACAATCAGCGGTAATCGCACGACGGTCAATGGAGGTGGGATCCATGTGAGTGGTGGAGTCACCCGCTTCTACAATGTCACGGTCGCCGCCAACACGGCCGATAGCGATGCCACCAGTTCCACCTCGGGTGGGGGTGTCTCAGTGCAGGGGGATGCGCTACTGCAGGTGCGCAACTCGATCATTGCCGACAATATCGACGCCAGCGGCTCGACGAAAGCTCCCGATTGCACGGGGGCACTCACCAGCAATGGCTACAACCTGATAGAGAACCCCACCGACTGCGCGATCGGCGGTGATACCACTGGCAATCTTACGAGCATCGCCCCAGTGCTCGGCCCGTTGCAGGCCAACGGCGGACCAACGCTCACCCATGCCCTGTTGAGTGGCAGCCCTGCAATCGATGCTGGCAACCCGGTGGGCTGCGAGGACCAGAACAGCGTAATGCTCTCCACCGACCAGCGCACCTTCGTGCGCACCGCCCACTGCGACATGGGGGCATACGAGTATGACTCCCCTGGTCTGGCTACCGCAACCCCAACCATAACGCGCACACCATCCAGCACGCCAGCACCGACCAGAACGCCGACGCGTACGCCGACGAGCTCAAGCACGCCGACGAGCTCAAGTACCGCTCTGCCGCCGCCCGCCGATGGTCCACCGACCTCCACCCCAACGGCCACCGCCACAACATCGCCACCGCCCGCCGATGGTCCACCGATCTCCACCCCAACGGCCACCGCCACAACATCGCCACCGCCCGCCGATGGTCCACCGATCTTCAGCCCGACGGCTACCCCGGACAGCAACACAACAGCGGTGCCGGCGCTCTACCTGCCGCTGCTGCGTCGATAAACGCTGCTCAATAGTGTCGTGGTACACGCAGGGGTGGCTGTTCTGGATTACGCATTCCGCCCGACGCCGCACCTCCGGCGAGCACGTAGAATGGGCTGTGTCGCCAGGGCCGCCACAGTGATCCTCCGGCCCTCTGCAAACGCCCCGCCTTTCAGGTGCCGTCCCTACCTCGTAACCGGAGCCGCCCTATGCGCCGTAACGCCGACTTCTGGAGGTTCTGGTTCGGGCAGACAGCCTCCAACCTTGGCACCTCCGTGACTCAGTTCGCCCTACCGCTGCTCGTCTATCAGCTGACCGGCTCGGCCCTCAACCTGGGCCTGACGCTCGTCTTCGGCATGCTGCCGAACTTGCTCTTCGGCCTGTTCATCGGCGCCTGGGTGGACCGGGTGGACCGCAAGCGGCTCATGCTCCGGGTCGATGTCCTGCAGGCCCTCTGTGTCACTTCGGTACCGCTCCTGGCCGCGATCGGCGCCTTGCAACTCTGGTGGATCTACCTGGTCGTCTTCTGTACCGGCCTGCTCACTATTCTGTTCCAGGCGGCCGAGTTCGCGGCCATCCCCAGCCTGGTATCCAACGACGATCTGGTGACGGCCAACGGCCGCATCCAGGCGAGCTATTCAGCGGCAACGATCGCAGGCCCGCTGCTGGCCGGCATGCTTGCCGCCTTCATACCCGCCTATCACCTGCTCTGGATCGACGTGGTGAGCTTCCTGATCTCAGCTACCCTGCTGGGGCAGATCCGGCGCAGCTTCAATGGAGAAGGCCAGCTCCGCAGCACCAGTATCCTCGCCGATGTCCGCGAGGGATTACACTACGTCTGGGCACACCCGGTGCTGCGCAACATCTCGATCATGATGTGCCTGGTCAATTTTGTCGGCGCGACGATCTACGCCCAGCTGGTACTCTTTGTTACCGAGCGCTACAACGCCAGCGAGGCCCAGGTGGGCCTCTTCTTCTCGGCGGGGAGTGTCGGGGTAGTGCTCACCTCGCTTGCAGCGGGGCGCTTGCACCGCCGCTTCGGCTTCAGCAAAGTCGCCCTCGGCGCCCTGATGCTCAGTGGTCTGCTCATCACTATCATGGCGCTCACCCCCATCTACTGGCTCGGCCTGCTGCTCTGGGCCTTCAACATGGGCCTCGGCATTCTGTTCAACATCAACACCGGCAGCCTCCGCCAGGCGATCGTGCCCAGCCACCTCCTCGGCCGGATCATCAGCGTAGCCATGGTGCTGGCCTTCTCGGCGACGCCCCTCGGGGCTCTCGCCGGCGGCTGGCTCATCGAGCGCACCGGCGATGTGGCCCTCGTCTACGCCGCTATTGGGGTCCTCAGCCTGCTGATCCCCCTCGTCTTCGTCTTCACTCCACTGGGCCGGGCGGAGCAGTACATCCGCCCGGAAACGAATAACCAACTCTCTGTTAACCAATCTTCTGAGGATCATGCCGTGTTGAGAACCTAGCAGCTACGACAACCGTTGACAACCTGTAAGGCAGCGCTATAATATAAGGAAGCAACCCTCCGTACTCCGACGCCGCGCAGCAGGAGCGCCCTGGCACCAGGGGCCGGCTGCCGCGTGCCCGGCGCCAGAGCCGAGATCCTGGAGCGACTATGCGTCCCCAGCTCACCCGGCGCTTCCTGCAGGCCTGCGTGGCCAGCCTGTTGCTCGGCATGGCGGCCGGGCTGTGGCTCACCCCTGGCAGCAGCACGGCCCAGAGCGAAGCGCTCTTCTTTGCGGCCACGGGCCATCGGCTCACCAACGACTACGGCTTCCTGGCACACTGGCGCGCCAGCAACGGACCACTCACCCTGGGCGCTCCAGTCACCGAGCCGCTGATAGAGGGTGGGCTGGCGGTGCAATATTTCGAGCGCGGACGCCTGGAGCTGCACCCGGCCTATAACGGGGCAATCTTGCGCGGGCGGCTTGGCGCCGAGTACGCCGAGGCCCTCTGGCGGAGCTTCGCCGCCCCAGTGGCGACCGAGCAGCCTGGCGCACGGCACTTCGCCGCTACGGGCCAGTTCGTTGGCGAGCCCTTCCTGAGCTTCTGGGAGGCCAATGGCGCCATGGATGTCTTTGGCCTGCCGCTCAGCGCGCCAGCCTGGGAGTATGTGGGCGCCCAGATGGCTCTGGTGCAGTACTTCGAACGGGCGCGGCTGGAGCACACCCCCGGCGCAGGGGTGCAGATCGGCGCCCTCGGGCGCGATCTCGCGCTGCTGCGCGGCTTGCCTACCGCCCCTGTGGATCCAGCGGGCGCCCTCGTTGTGGACAGCACCGGCCTACCGCTGCCAGAGCCCGTCGCCCCACCGGCCTTGTCGGCCCTCCCCACCGTGGCCCCAACGA